>NZ_KV793462.1:18510-80782 GCF_001808475.1 Klebsiella sp. HMSC09D12
GGTCGCGAGTTCGAGTCTCGTTTCCCGCTCCAAATTTCTTCTTATACCTGATTTATCCACAGCGCAATCACGCGCCGCGGATGATTTTCGTCCTGTCCAGAAAATACTGTGAACAGACTTATCCACAGGTTAATCTTTTGCCTTAATCCCGAAAAATACTTCACTATGTAAATAGTATTTATCTATATTGTTGAAATATAAGAATAAAATTTCATTTCAAAGTGTTAACTCGATCGCTTGACGAACGTCTGCATGTTGAAACGCAATGTGTTTTTATTTTTATTCACACCCTGTGAATGAATCAGGCGTCGCGCGGTAACCCTTTTTCAACCACCCTGACCAGCCGTAGCTTTTTCGGTAGTTGCACCTCAATCACATTGGCATTTCTTTTTGCAATTTGCTGCGCAATCGCCCATTCGATATGTTCGTCGAGAAGTGGGTGCTCACCCCGGCGGCTTTCCAGCGCCTGCAGGTTCGCTTCATTCCAGGGCGCATTGCCCAACGCAACGGCGATATTACGCAGCCAGCGCAGATGACCAATACGGCGAATGGCCGATCCTTCCGTCACTTTTAAAAACCAGGGCTCGCTCCAGGCGAACAGTTCTACCAGCGCCGGGGCATGCAGCGCCTGACGCGGGCTGAAATCATCTTCATCGGTTAATTGCGCGAAGCGGTTCCACGGGCAAATCAGCTGGCAGTCATCACAGCCGTATATGCGGTTACCGATCAGCGGACGAAATTCTTCCGGAATAGCGCCTTCCAGTTCGATAGTCAGATAGGAGATACAGCGCCGGGCATCAACGGTATAGGGCTCGACGATGGCGCCGGTTGGGCAGATGGTCATGCAGGCAACGCAGCGTCCGCACTCTTCTTCAACGGGCTGGTCGACGGGAAGAGGGAGATCGATAAGCAATTCGCCGAGGAAAAAGAACGAGCCGGCATCGCGGCTAAGGATGAGTGAGTGCTTACCTGTCCATCCCAGCCCCGCTTTTTCGGCTAAAGGGCGTTCAAGAATCGGCGCGGAATCGACAAAAGGTCTAAAATTGAGCGAAGCACACTGCCCCTGAATCATCTCACCTAATTTTTTCAGGCGATTACGTAACAGCTTGTGATAGTCCCGTCCAAGGGCATAACGGCTAACGTAACCCAACGCGGGATCTTTCAGGGTTCGGGCGAAAGCGGCATTAGCGGGAAGATAGTTCATCCTGACGCTAATCACGCGGAGCGTACCGGGCTGGAGTTCATGAGGTCGCGCGCGCATCATGCCATGACGCGCCATCCACTCCATTTCGCCATGGTATTGTTTATCCAGCCACGCCTGCAGTTTAGGTTCGCTGGCGCTGAGATCGGTATCGGTAATACCGACCTGCTGGAACCCCAGCTCTGTGCCCCATTGTTTGATTTGCTGCGCTAACTGATTGAGATCGAGGGGCTGTGACATGATGGACCATACGATGACGAAAAACGCTGACAGTATACCACATATCATCTGGTCGGCGGATGCGCTACGGCGGGCGGAAAAAGAGGCGGCGGATGCCCTCGGGCTGACGTTATACGAGCTGATGCGTCGTGCGGGCGAAGCGGCTTTTGAACGGGCTTACGAGTACTATCCTGAAAACCGGTGCTGGCTGATTCTCTGCGGTCACGGCAATAACGGCGGCGACGGCTACGTGGTGGCTCGCCTGGCGCAGTCGCGAGGTATTCAGGTCACGCTGGTGGCGCTGGATAGCGAGAAGCCGCTGCCGAAAGAGGCCAGTACCGCGCGTGAAGAGTGGCTCAACGCCGGCGGTACGATTCATGCCGCCGACATCGCCTGGCCAGAAGATATCACGCTAATTATTGACGGCCTGCTCGGGACCGGATTACAGAGCGCTCCACGGGAAAACGTTGCGGAGCTTATCGCGCGCGTTAATGCCCATCCGGCGCCGGTTGTGGCGCTGGATATCCCCTCAGGTCTGAATGCGCAGACGGGGACAACGCCGGGTGCGGTTATCCAGGCCGCTCATACCATCACCTTTATCGCGCTTAAGCCCGGATTGCTGACCGGCAAGGCTCGCGATGTCGTTGGCCGCTTGCATCACCACGCCCTGGGGCTTGAGGGTTGGCTGGCAGGCCAGACGACGGCGCTTAGTCGCTTCGATGCCTCGCAGCTTGCCGACTGGCTACCGCCCAGACGCCCAACGTCGCACAAAGGCGACCACGGGAAGCTGGTCATTATCGGCGGCGAACCGGGTACGGCGGGAGCCATCCGCATGAGCGGCGAGGCGGCTCTGCGCGCGGGAGCTGGCTTGGTGCGAGTCCTGACTCACCGGGACAACATTGCGCCCATTCTGACCGCCAGGCCTGAACTGATGGTCCATGAGCTGACCTCCCGCTCTCTCGAAGAGAGTCTGCAATGGGCGGATGTCGTCGCGATTGGGCCGGGTCTGGGGCAGGGCGAGTGGGGTAAAAATGCGCTGCGCCAGGTGGAGAATTTTCGCAAACCGATGGTCTGGGATGCGGATGCGCTGAACCTGCTGGCAATCAATCCCGATAAACGTCACAATCGCGTGCTGACGCCGCATCCCGGCGAAGCCGCTCGTCTGCTGAACGTGAGTGCGGCAGAAATTGAAAGCGATCGCTTACATTCTGCACAACGTCTGGTAAAACGTTATGGCGGCGTCGTTGTGCTGAAAGGCGCAGGTACGATCGTGGCGAGTGACGCTGGCGAGACGGGTATTATCGATGCCGGCAACGCCGGAATGGCCAGCGGCGGAATGGGCGATGTCCTGACCGGCATAATTGCTGCGTTGTTAGGCCAGCAGCTGACGCCGTATGATGCCGCCTGTGCCGGATGCGTTGCTCATGGCGAAGCCGCCGATCGTCTGGCGGCCAGATACGGCACCCGCGGCATGCTGGCGACCGATCTTTTTTCCACGCTCAGGCGTGTTGTTAACCCGGATGTGATTGACGTAGACCATGATTAATCGAGTGATTCCTTTACCCGACGAGCAGGCAACTCTCAGCCTTGGCAACCGCGTAGCGCAGGCATGCACTGGCGCGACGGTCATCTATTTGTACGGCGATTTAGGGGCGGGTAAGACGACCTTTAGCCGCGGTTTCCTTCAGGCTCTCGGTCACCGCGGCAACGTTAAAAGCCCGACCTATACCCTTGTCGAGCCTTATAGTCTCGATAAGTTGATGGTCTATCACTTCGATCTCTATCGCCTGGCGGACCCTGAAGAGCTCGAGTTTATGGGGATCCGCGATTATTTTACCGACGACGCCATCTGCCTGGTGGAATGGCCGCAGCAGGGTACAGGCGTACTGCCGGAACCGGATGTTGAAATTCACCTTGAATATCAGGCTCAAGGGCGTGAGGCGCGCGTAACTGCGGTCTCCTCATTGGGTGAGTCTTTATTGGCGCGTTTGGCTAATTAGCCTGAAGGACGACGGGATGATGTATCGCTTAACCAGTTGGCTGACCGCCGCACTGATGCTGTTCAGCATTCAGGCCACTGCGGCAAGTTTATCCGATATCCAGGTCTCAAATGGCGATCGGCAGGCCCGTATTACCATAAGTTTTATCGGCGACCCTGAATATTCGTTTAGCCCGCAGGGCAAACGCACCGTCGCGCTGGATATCAAACAGAGCGGCGTACTCCAGGGCTTGCCGCTGCAGTTTAGCGGCAATAATCTGGTAAAAAGCATTCGTTCCGGAGCGCCGCAGGATACCCAGTCGCTGCGTCTGTTGGTGGATTTAACCGCCGACGGCAAAACGCGCGCGGTGAAACAGCAGAACGGTTCTAACTATACCGTGGTGTTTACGATTAATGCCGATGAACCGCCTCCGCCTCCGCCACCGCGTGTCGTGGTGAAACAGGCAGAACGGCCCGTGGCGCAGCCCGTGCGTCCGAGCGAGCCGGCGCGCAACCCGTTTAAAGCCGATAACGACCGCCTGACTGCGGTGACCAGTACGACCAGCGTAACGCGTCCTGCGGCACGTACCGTTTCTAGCGACGATAAAGTGATTATCGCCATTGATGCCGGTCACGGTGGCCAGGATCCGGGAGCGATTGGTCCGAACGGCACTAAAGAGAAGAATGTGACCATTGCTATTGCGCGTAAGCTCCGCGCGCTGCTGAATGCCGATCCTCAGTTCAAACCCGTGCTGACGCGCGACGGCGATTATTTCATTTCAGTAATGGGGCGTTCTGACGTCGCGCGTAAGCAAAACGCCAATTTCCTTGTCTCGATTCACGCCGACGCTGCACCGAATCGCGATGCTACCGGAGCATCGGTTTGGGTGCTTTCCAACCGTCGCGCGAACAGCGAAATGGCCGGCTGGCTCGAGCAACATGAGAAACAATCCGAACTGCTGGGCGGTGCAGGCGATGTGCTGGCCAACAGCCAGTCGGACCCTTACCTGAGCCAGGCGGTGCTGGATTTACAGTTCGGCCATTCCCAGCGCGTCGGGTATGATGTGGCGACTAACGTGCTGAGCCAGCTGCAGCGGATCGGCGATTTACATAAGCGTCGTCCTGAACATGCCAGCCTCGGCGTACTGCGCTCGCCGGATATCCCGTCAATCCTGGTGGAAACGGGGTTTATCAGTAATAACGGCGAAGAGCGGCTGCTGGGCAGCGATGCTTATCAACAGCAGGTCGCAGAGGCCATTTATAACGGTCTGCGTAACTACTTTATGCAACATCCTCTACAATCCGCGCCGCGCGGGGCAGCCGCGCAGACTGCCAGCGCAGGTTCGTCAGATGGGACGCTGTTAAATTAAGGAGACGGCCATGCCGATTCAGGTTCTACCGCCGCAGCTCGCCAACCAGATTGCCGCAGGTGAAGTGGTGGAACGACCGGCGTCGGTGGTTAAAGAGCTGGTGGAAAATAGCCTCGATGCCGGGGCGACGCGCATCGATATTGATATTGAGCGCGGCGGCGCGAAGTTAATCCGCATCCGCGATAACGGCTGCGGCATTAAAAAAGACGAGCTGGCGCTGGCGCTGGCTCGCCACGCGACCAGTAAAATTGCTTCGCTTGATGATCTTGAAGCGATAATTAGCCTCGGTTTTCGCGGCGAAGCCCTGGCCAGTATCAGCTCAGTCGCTCGCCTGACGTTGACCTCGCGTACCGAGGATCAGCAGGAGGCCTGGCAGGCCTATGCCGAAGGACGCGATCAGGCAGTAACCGTGAAGCCGGCGGCCCACCCGGTGGGTACGACGCTGGAAGTACTAGATCTGTTTTATAACACCCCCGCCCGGCGCAAGTTTATGCGCACTGAGAAAACCGAGTTTGGCCATATCGACGAGATCGTACGGCGCATCGCGCTGGCGCGCTTTGACGTGACCATTAACCTCAGCCACAACGGAAAGGCCGTGCGCCAGTACCGGGCGGTATCGCAGGATGGCCAGCGCGAACGGCGTCTGGGCGCAATCTGCGGTTTGCCGTTTCTCGAACATGCTCTGGCTATCGAGTGGCAGCACGGCGACCTGACCCTCAGCGGCTGGGTGGCCGATCCTCTGCATACCAATCCGACGCTGGCGGAGATTCAGTATTGCTATGTCAACGGACGGATGATGCGCGATCGCCTGATTAATCACGCGATCCGTCAGGCCTGCGAAGACAAATTGGGCGCCGATCAGCAGCCCGCTTTTGTGCTGTACCTGAAGATAGACCCGCATCAGGTGGATGTGAACGTGCACCCGGCCAAGCATGAGGTGCGTTTTCATCAGTCGCGCCTGGTGCACGATTTTATCTATCAAGGCGTGCTAAGCGTTCTGCAGCAGCAGCTGAACGCTCCTCTGGCAGAAGAGGGCGCAGAACCCGCGTCGCGTCAGGTACCTGAAAACCGCATTGCGGCAGGCGGCAATCATTTTGCCCAGCCCGCCGTCGCGCGTGAAACCGCCGCTCCCCGTTATCGTGACGAGCCCGTCGCGCCGCGCTTTAATACCAGCACCGGCGGCTCGCGAGAATCCGCTGCCACGGGGTCATCTGGCGGAGCCGGCTGGCCGCATGCGCAGCCAGGTTATCAAAAACAGCAGGGGGCGCTCTATCGCCAACTGCTGGATACTCCGGCCGCGGAGCGAAAACCAAAATCTCCTGCGCCGGTAGCGGAAGGCCTGGCAGGCCATAGCCAAAGTTTTGGCCGCGTGCTGACGATCGTCGATAACGACTGTGCGCTGCTGGAGCGCGACGGTAAGCTTGCGCTGCTGGCCCTGCCGGTTGCCGAGCGCTGGCTACGCCAGGCGCAGCTAACGCCGGGCGCGGAGGCGGTCTGTGCCCAGCCGCTGCTTATCCCGCTGCGGATAAAAGTGTCCGGGGCGGAAAAGGACGCGCTTGAGCAGGCGCAGTCGGCGCTGGCAGAAGTCGGTATTGAACTGCAGTCCGATGCGCACTACGTGACGATCCGCGCAGTGCCTTTACCCTTAAGACAACAAAATTTACAAATCTTGATTCCTGAACTGATAGGCTACCTGGCGCAGCAAAAAACATGCGACGCCGACAATATTGCTCAGTGGATAGCGCGTAATCTGGCGAGCGAACATGCGCAGTGGAATATGGCGCAGGCGATTGCCGTCCTGGCGGATATCGAGCGTTTATGTCCGCAGCTGGTTAAAGCGCCGCCGGGTGGCCTGTTACAACCTGTTGATTTACATTCGGCGATGAATGCCCTGAAAGATGAGTGATGTAACCGAGGCAAGCCTGCCTAAGGCAATATTTTTAATGGGCCCGACGGCCTCTGGTAAAACCGCATTGGCTATCGCCCTGCGTAAAGTTTTGCCAGTAGAGTTGATTAGCGTTGATTCAGCCCTAATCTATCGAGAGATGGATATCGGTACGGCCAAGCCCGATGCCGCGGAGCTGAGCGCTGCGCCGCATCGCCTGCTGGATATTCTGGACCCGGCCGAGGCTTATTCCGCGGCGGATTTCCGTCGCGATGCGCTGGCAGAGATGGCTGATATCGTTGCGGCCGGGCGTATTCCGCTACTGGTTGGCGGAACAATGTTGTATTTCAAAGCGTTGCTGGAAGGATTGTCGCCTTTGCCTTCGGCAGATCCGCAGGTCAGAGCGCGGATTGAGCAACAGGCCGCAGAGCAGGGATGGAACGCGTTACACCAGCAGCTACAGGAAATAGATCCCGTTGCCGCAGCGCGTATTCATCCAAATGATCCGCAAAGACTTTCCCGAGCACTGGAAGTTTTTTTCATTTCGGGTAAAACTTTAACGGAGCTGACGCAAACGTCAGGTGATGCTCTGCCGTATAAGGTGCACCAGTTCGCCATCGCCCCGGCGAGCCGTGAACTGCTCCATCAGCGCATAGAACAGCGTTTTCATCAGATGTTGGCTTCAGGTTTTGAAGCAGAAGTGCGGGCGCTTTTTGCCCGGGGAGATTTGCATACGGATATGCCTTCCATTCGTTGTGTCGGATATCGCCAGATGTGGTCTTACCTTAATGGCGAGATCCCGTATGATGAAATGGTTTATCGAGGTGTTTGCGCCACGAGACAGTTAGCTAAACGTCAGGTTACCTGGCTGCGCGGTTGGGAAGGTATTCACTGGTTAGACAGTGAACAACCTGAACAAGCGTTCAACAAAGTATTACAGGTTGTTGGTGCTAGCCTGGACTGAACGTGTACAATTGAACGGTATCGTGCGTAATTTTTAAGAATCGTAAGGTTCTGAGTACAAAACAAGCATACATATAAGGAAAAGAGAGAATGGCTAAGGGGCAATCTTTACAAGATCCGTTCCTGAACGCTTTGCGTCGGGAACGTGTTCCGGTTTCTATTTATTTGGTGAATGGTATTAAGCTGCAAGGGCAAATTGAGTCTTTCGATCAGTTCGTGATCCTGTTGAAAAACACGGTCAGCCAGATGGTCTATAAGCACGCAATTTCTACCGTTGTCCCGTCTCGCCCGGTGTCACACCACAGCAACAATGCTGGCGGCGGTACTAACAACTATCACCACGGTGGTGGTGCGCAGGGTTCTTCTGCACCGCAGCAAGACAGCGAAGACGCCGAATAAGGCAGATGCTGTTTTTCCACGTCGGGGAGCCAGGTTTTCTGCGTTCCCCGCTGGTATTTTATAAGGGGTTTACGCTTGTTTGACCGTTATGATGCCGGTGAGCAGGCGGTACTGGTACACATCTATTTTTCGCAAGACAAAGATATGGAAGATCTCCAGGAGTTTGAAACTCTGGCCTCTTCCGCCGGTGTCGAAGCAATGCAGGTGATTACCGGTAGCCGTAAAGCACCGCACCCGAAGTATTTTGTTGGTGAAGGTAAAGCTGTCGAAATTGCGGAAGCCGTAAAAGCGACCGGTGCATCGGTCGTGCTCTTCGATCATGCCCTGAGTCCGGCGCAGGAACGAAATCTCGAACGCTTATGCGAATGTCGGGTTATCGATCGCACCGGCCTGATTTTAGATATTTTTGCCCAACGAGCGCGTACCCACGAAGGGAAACTGCAGGTTGAGCTGGCGCAGCTGCGCCACATGGCGACTCGCCTCGTTCGCGGCTGGACCCACCTTGAAAGACAGAAAGGCGGGATTGGTTTGCGCGGCCCGGGTGAAACCCAGCTCGAAACTGACCGCCGATTGCTGCGTAACCGTATTATGCAGATCCTGTCGCGACTGGAAAAAGTTGAAAAACAGCGCGAGCAAGGACGGCGGTCACGGGCCAAAGCCGATATACCCACCGTGTCGTTGGTCGGTTATACCAACGCCGGTAAATCCACGCTGTTCAATCAGATAACTGAAGCTGAGGTCTATGCAGCGAACCAGCTGTTCGCCACTCTGGATCCGACGCTGCGCCGCATCGATGTCCCTGATGTTGGTGAAACCGTGCTGGCGGATACCGTAGGTTTCATTCGTCATCTGCCGCACGATCTGGTGGCCGCGTTTAAAGCGACTCTCCAGGAGACGCGCCAGGCGACGCTGCTGCTGCATGTCATTGATGCGGCGGATGTTCGCGTGCAGGAAAATATTGACGCAGTAAATACGGTACTCGCGGAAATCGAGGCCGATGAGATCCCGGCGCTGCTGGTCATGAATAAAATCGACATGCTGGATGATTTTGAGCCGCGTATCGATCGGGATGAAGAAAACAAACCGATTCGGGTCTGGCTTTCCGCCCAGACCGGGGTTGGCGTACCGCTGCTTTTTCAGGCTTTGACGGAACGGCTCTCTGGTGAAGTGGCTCAGCATACGCTGCGCCTGCCGCCGCAGGAAGGCCGGTTGAGAAGCCGATTCTATCAGCTTCAGGCGATAGAGAAAGAGTGGATGGAGGATGACGGTAGCGTTGGTCTGCAGGTGCGCATGCCGATCGTTGACTGGCGTCGCCTCTGTAAACAAGAGCCAGCGCTGGTTGAATACGTGATTTGACCTTGCAGCTTGCCTGAAGATATTAACCCCTGTGGGGATATCAAAAACAAATATGGAGCATATACATGGCGTGGAATCAGCCCGGTAATAACGGACAGGACCGCGACCCGTGGGGAAGCAGCAATAACCAAGGCGGCAACTCTGGGGGAAATGGCAACAAAGGTGGTCGCGAGCAGGGACCTCCCGATCTGGATGATATCTTCCGTAAGCTAAGTAAAAAACTTGGCGGCCTGGGCGGCGGGAAAGGTGGACTGGGCGGCGGTAGCGGCTCACAGGGACCACGCGGGCCTATGGGCGGACGTATCGTCGGCATCGTTGCCGCCGCTGCGGTTATTATCTGGGCAGCCAGCGGTTTCTATACCATTAAAGAAGCTGAACGTGGCGTCGTCACTCGCTTTGGTAAATTTAGCCATCTGGTTGAGCCTGGCCTTAACTGGAAACCCACCTTCATTGATAACGTTCAGGCGGTTAACGTTGAGTCGGTGCGCGAACTGGCGGCCTCCGGCGTCATGCTGACGTCAGACGAAAACGTCGTGCGCGTTGAGATGAACGTACAGTACCGCGTGACCGACCCGGAACGCTATCTGTTTAGCGTGACCAGCGCTGACGACAGCCTGCGTCAGGCAACCGACAGCGCGCTGCGTGGCGTTATTGGTAAATACACGATGGACCGTATCCTGACCGAAGGGCGTACCGTCATTCGTAGCGATACCCAGCGTGAGCTGGAAGAGACGATTCGTCCGTATAACATGGGTATCACCCTGCTGGACGTCAACTTCCAGACGGCGCGTCCGCCGGAGGAAGTGAAAGCCGCATTTGATGATGCGATTGCCGCACGTGAAAACGAACAGCAGTACATTCGTGAAGCGGAAGCTTACACCAACGAAGTTCAGCCACGGGCTAACGGTCAGGCGCAGCGTATCCTTGAAGAGGCTCGTGCGTACAAGACCCAGACCGTTCTTGAAGCGCAGGGTGAAGTGGCTCGCTTTGCAAAAATTCTGCCTGAGTATAAAGCGGCTCCGGAAATCACCCGCGAGCGTCTGTATATCGAAACCATGGAAAAAGTGCTGAGCCATACTCGCAAAGTGCTGGTTAACGATAAGGGGAGCAACCTGATGGTTCTGCCTCTGGATCAGATGCTGAAAGGCGCTGGCGCGCCAGCGGCAAAGAGTGATAGCAGTGGCGCAAGCGATCTGCTGCGTCTGCCGCCTGCATCCAGCTCAAGCAGCGCCAGTAACGCTTCTACCTCTACGGGAGGCACCATTATGGACCAACGCCGCGCCAACGCGCAGCGTAACGACTACCAGCGTCAGGGGGAATAACGATGCGTAAATCTGTTATCGCGATAATTGTCATCGTGCTGGTGGTGCTCTATATGTCCATCTTTGTTGTCAAAGAGGGCGAGCGCGGTATCACGCTGCGTTTTGGTAAAGTTCTGCGCGACGATGAAAACAAACCGCTGGTGTATGCGCCTGGCCTTCACTTCAAGATTCCATTTATTGAATCCGTGAAGATGCTCGATGCGCGTATTCAGACGATGGACAATCAGGCCGACCGCTTTGTTACCAAAGAGAAAAAGGACCTGATCGTTGACTCCTATATCAAGTGGCGCATCAGCGACTTTAGCCGTTACTACCTGGCTACCGGCGGCGGTGACGTCTCCCAGGCCGAAGTACTGTTGAAGCGTAAATTCTCCGACCGTCTGCGTTCTGAAATTGGTCGTCTGGATGTGAAAGACATCGTGACCGACTCCCGCGGTCGTTTGACCCTGGAAGTGCGCGATGCCCTGAACTCAGGCTCTGCGGGCACAGAAGATGAAGTCAGTACGCCGGCTGCCGATGATGCAATTGCCAAAGCGGCGGAGCGAGTTGAAGCAGAAACGAACGGTAAGGTTCAGGTGATCAACCCGAACAGTATGGCGGCGCTGGGTATTGAAGTCGTCGACGTTCGTATTAAGCAGATCAACCTGCCTGCTGAAGTGTCTGAAGCGATCTACAACCGTATGCGCGCTGAGCGTGAAGCGGTAGCTCGTCGCCATCGCTCACAGGGCCAGGAAGAAGCTGAAAAACTGCGCGCGACTGCGGACTATGAAGTCACCAAAACGCTGGCGGAAGCCGAGCGCCAGGGGCGTATCCTGC
Organism: Klebsiella sp. HMSC09D12; assembly: GCF_001808475.1. Taxonomy (NCBI): domain Bacteria; kingdom Pseudomonadati; phylum Pseudomonadota; class Gammaproteobacteria; order Enterobacterales; family Enterobacteriaceae; genus Klebsiella; species Klebsiella sp. HMSC09D12. Next base: position 30,020 of record NZ_KV793462.1, read on the forward strand.
GCGGTGAAGGCGATGCGGAATCCGCAAAACTGTTTGCTGATGCATTCAGTCAGGATCCAGGATTCTACGCCTTTATCCGTAGCCTGCGTGCGTACGAGAACAGCTTCAAGAGCAATCAGGACGTGATGGTTCTCAGTCCGGACAGTGATTTCTTCCGCTATATGAAATCTCCAGCGGCAGCGACTCGCTGATAAGCAATGAGTATGCAAAAAGGCGTCCATCAGGGCGCCTTTTTTACATGATGAAAGCGATTAATTACCGCGGTGTTTTTTATTCAATGAACGCACGGATGCTACGTTTTGCGAGAATGCTTCATTTATAAAACCAGCGCTTAATTCATTATCTTCGTTTCTGGGGTTAGTACGCTAATCGATCATTGAAATTAAGAAAAAACAGGTTGTTATGTATTTCGTTTCATAAAGCCGGTTCATAACATTGATGAAATAGCGGAGAATGTGAAGTGAGTGCAACTCAACGCGAGTGAGCGACTGGTGCTGTACTGGCTGCATTTAAATAAAGGTGAATAATGAACTCAACAATCTGGTTGGCACTGGCGCTGGTTTTAGTACTTGAAGGGCTTGGACCGCTGCTTTATCCCCGCGCATGGCGCCGTATGGTCGCCACGATGAGCCAGCTACCGGATAATTTATTACGCCGCTTTGGCGGGGGACTTGTGGTTGCCGGCATCGTCATCTACTACATGTTGAGGAAAACGATTGGCTGAGCGCAAAGTAGACTAATTTACCGTCTTTTGAGTGCAAAAAGTGCTGTAACTCTGAAAAAGCGATGGTAGAATCCATTTTTAAGCAAACGGTGATTTTGAAAAATGGGTAACAACGTCGTCGTACTGGGCACCCAATGGGGTGACGAAGGTAAAGGGAAGATCGTCGATCTCCTGACTGAACGGGCTAAATATGTTGTGCGCTATCAGGGCGGTCACAACGCCGGCCATACTCTCGTAATCAACGGTGAAAAAACCGTCCTCCATCTCATTCCATCAGGAATTCTTCGTGAGAATGTCACCAGCATCATCGGTAACGGTGTGGTGCTGTCTCCGGCTGCGCTGATGAAAGAGATGAAAGGTCTGGAAGACCGTGGTATCCCTGTTCGCGAGCGTCTGCTGCTTTCTGAAGCTTGTCCGCTTATCCTCGAATATCATGTTGCGCTGGATGTTGCGCGTGAGAAAGCGCGCGGCGCGAAAGCTATCGGTACGACCGGTCGCGGTATCGGCCCGGCTTACGAAGATAAAGTGGCTCGCCGCGGTCTGCGCGTTGGCGATCTGTTTGATAAAGCTACCTTCGCTGACAAACTGAAAGAGGTGATGGAATATCACAACTTCCAGCTGGTGAATTTCTATAAAGCTGAAGCGGTTGATTACCAGAAAGTTCTGGATGACGTGATGGCGATTGCCGACATCCTGACCTCCATGGTGGTTGATGTTTCCGATCTGCTTGACCAGGCGCGTAAGCGTGGCGATTTCGTCATGTTTGAAGGCGCGCAGGGTACGCTGCTTGATATCGACCACGGTACCTATCCATACGTAACGTCTTCCAACACCACCGCAGGTGGCGTGGCGACCGGCTCCGGTTTGGGCCCGCGTTATGTTGATTACGTTCTGGGTATTATCAAAGCCTACTCTACTCGCGTAGGCGCAGGCCCGTTCCCGACTGAGCTGTTTGATGAAACCGGCGAGTTCCTGTGTAAACAGGGTAACGAGTTTGGCGCCACCACCGGCCGTCGTCGTCGTACCGGTTGGCTGGATGCCGTTGCGGTACGTCGTGCGGTGCAGATTAACTCCCTGTCTGGTTTCTGCCTGACTAAGCTTGACGTCCTGGACGGCCTGAAAGAAGTTAAAATCTGCGTTGCCTACCGTATGCCGGATGGCCGTGAAGTGACCACCACTCCGCTGGCTGCCGACAACTGGGAAGGTATTGAGCCGGTTTATGAAACAATGCCGGGCTGGTCTGAAACCACCTTCGGTGTGAAAGAGCGCAGCGGTCTGCCGCAGGCAGCGCTGAACTACATCGCCCGCATTGAAGAGCTGACCGGCGTACCGGTTGATATTATCTCTACCGGTCCTGACCGTACCGAGACGATGATTCTGCGCGATCCTTTCGACGCATAATTATCTCCAGGGGCGCCGTTCAGGCGCCTCTTGTTTTTGCTGTTCGCCCGCCCCATTTAAATAAATTAGCGGCCTGAGCGCTGGCTGGTTTATCATCAATAGTAATTACGTCTACCGACGCACTCTGTTTTTCTTTTCCCTGAGGTTGATTGTGCAGTTAACGAGTTTCACTGATTACGGACTACGCGCGCTGATTTATATGGCGTCGCTGCCGGATGGAAGAATGACCAGTATCTCCGAAGTGACGGAGGTTTACGGCGTTTCCCGTAATCATATGGTTAAGATAATCAATCAGCTGAGCCGCGTGGGTTATGTGACGGCGGTTCGGGGAAAGAACGGCGGAATTCGTCTGGGGAAACCGGCAAATATGATTCGCGTGGGTGATGTGGTTCGCGATCTGGAGCCGCTCTCTTTAGTCAACTGCAGCAGTGAATTTTGCCATATTACGCCCGCCTGTCGTCTGAAACAGGCGCTTGCTGAAGCCGCGCAAAGTTTTCTCAAGGAACTGGATAACTACACGCTGGCCGATTTGGTTGAAAAGAATCAACCGCTTTATAAATTATTACTGGTGGAGTGACGTAAACTTCACTGGAGATGACAACGGAGGAACCGACATGTCACAAGATCCTTTCCTGGACCGCGAATCTGAAAAATACGCTAATCCAATCCCGAGCCGGGAATTTATCCTCGATCATTTAGCAAAACGTGAAAAACCGGCCAGCCGAGATGAGCTGGCAATTGAGCTGAATATTGAAGGCGAAGAACAACAAGAAGCATTGCGCCGCAGACTGCGCGCAATGGAACGCGATGGTCAACTGGTCTTTACGCGTCGTCAGTGCTATGCGCTGCCGGAACGTCTCGATCTGCTAAAGGGGACCGTTATTGGCCACCGCGACGGTTATGGCTTCCTGCGCGTTGAAGGCCGTAAAGATGACCTTTATTTGTCGTCCGAGCAGATGAAAACCTGCATTCACGGCGATCAGGTACTGGCGCAGCCGTTAGGCGCCGACCGTAAAGGCCGCCGGGAAGCGCGTATCGTCCGCGTGCTGGTGCCCAAAACCAGCCAGATTGTGGGCCGCTACTTTACCGAAGCGGGCGTAGGCTTCGTTGTGCCTGATGATAGCCGCTTGAGCTTCGATATCCTGATTCCTCCCGAAGAGATCATGGGCGCGAGGATGGGCTTTGTAGTGGTGGTTGAGCTGACCCAGCGTCCAACCCGGCGCACCAAAGCGGTCGGCAAAATTGTTGAGGTCCTCGGCGACAACATGGGTACCGGCATGGCGGTCGATATGGCTCTGCGCACCCATGAAATCCCCTACGTCTGGCCGCCAGCAGTAGAAAAACAGGTTGCTGGCCTGAAAGAGCAGGTACCGGAAGAAGCGAAAGCCGGTCGCGTGGATTTGCGTAATCTGCCGCTGGTTACTATTGATGGCGAAGATGCCCGTGACTTTGATGATGCCGTGTACTGCGAGAAGAAACGCGGCGGCGGCTGGCGTCTGTGGGTGGCGATTGCCGATGTGAGCTACTACGTGCGTCCTGGTACGCCGCTGGATGGCGAGGCGCGCAGCCGCGGCACCTCGGTCTACTTCCCGTCGCAGGTCGTTCCCATGCTGCCTGAAGTACTCTCTAACGGCCTGTGCTCACTGAATCCTCAGGTCGACAGACTCTGTATGGTTTGTGAAATGACGATTTCGGCTAAGGGTCGTCTCACCGGCTTCAAATTCTACGAAGCGGTGATGAGCTCTCATGCCCGTCTGACCTATACCAAAGTCTGGCATATGCTGCAGGGCGATCGGGATCTGCGTGAGCAGTACGCGCCTTTGGTCAAGCACATTGAAGAGCTACACAACCTCTACAAAGTGCTGGACGGCGCGCGTGAAGAGCGTGGCGGTATCTCATTTGAGAGTGAAGAAGCTAAATTCATCTTTAATGCTGAACGTCGTATTGAACGTATTGAGCAGACTCAGCGTAACGACGCGCACAAGCTGATTGAAGAGTGCATGATCCTGGCGAACATTTCCGCGGCGCGCTTCGTTGAGAAGGCCGAGGAGCCGGCGCTGTTCCGTATCCATGACAAACCAAGCACCGAAGCGATTACCGCATTCCGTTCGGTTCTTGCAGAGCTGGGGCTTGAGCTGCCTGGCGGCAACAAGCCGGAGCCGCGCGACTATGCGCAATTACTGGAGTCTATCGCCGACCGTCCTGACGCTGAGATGCTGCAAACTATGCTGCTGCGCTCGATGAAACAGGCAGTATACGATCCGGAAAACCGCGGCCACTTTGGTCTGGCGCTGCAATCTTACGCTCACTTTACTTCGCCGATTCGCCGCTATCCTGACCTGTCGCTGCATCGCGCGATCAAGTATTTACTGGCGAAAGAGCAAGGGCATAAAGGTAATAGCACTGAGACCGGCGGCTGGCACTACAGCATGGATGAGATGCTGCAACTGGGGGCGCACTGTTCGATGACCGAGCGCCGTGCTGATGAAGCGACGCGCGATGTCTCGGACTGGTTGAAGTGTGATTTCATGTTGGATCAGGTCGGTAACGTCTTTAAGGGCGTGATTGCCAGCGTGACCGGCTTTGGTTTCTTCGTACGTCTTAATGAACTATTTATCGATGGTCTGGTGCACGTCTCTTCCCTTGATAACGATTACTACCGTTTCGACCAGGTAGGACAGCGTCTGATCGGTGAATCCGGCGGTCAAACCTATCGTCTGGGCGATCGCGTTGAAGTACGCGTTGAAGCGGTGAATATGGATGAGCGTAAAATTGATTTCTCGCTTATCTCCAGCGAGCGCGCCCCGCGCAACGTCGGTAAGACCGAGCGTGAAAAGGCGAAGAAAGGGGCGGCAGGTAAAGCTTCCGGACGTCGCCGCCAGGCTGGTAAGCAGGTAAACTTCGAGCCGGATAGCGCATTCCGTAAACCGAAAGGTCAATCCCAGCCGAAGGCCGCTCAGCCAAAAGGCGAGAAGAAAGCGAAGAAGCCGTCGGCGAAAACCCAAAAGATAGCTGCTGCGACCAAAGCCAGGCGCGCGGCGAAAAAGAAAATAGCTGAGTAATGAGATTTCCTTTACCCTGGCTTCTTGCGTTATTCCGCAGTGGTCGGGGTGAAGGGAACTGATAACAGAACCTAAAACGAGTAGATAAATGAGTGAAATGATTTACGGCATCCACGCGGTGCAGGCACTGCTGGAGCGCGCACCTGAGCGTTTTCAGGAAGTCTTTATTCTGAAAGGCCGTGAGGATAAGCGCCTTATGCCGCTGATCCATGCTCTGGAAGCACAGGGCGTAGTGATTCAGGTCGCCAGCCGCCAGTTTCTCGATGAGAAAAGCGAAGGCGCCGTTCATCAGGGAATTATTGCCCGCGTGAAGCCCGGACGTCAGTATCAGGAGAACGATCTGCCGGATCTGATCGCTTCTCTCGATCAGCCATTCTTTTTGATCCTCGACGGCGTGACCGATCCGCACAACCTCGGCGCCTGTTTGCGTAGCGCTGATGCTGCAGGCGTACATGCGGTGATTGTGCCCAAAGATCGCTCCGCGCAGCTGAATGCCACGGCGAAAAAAGTCGCCTGCGGCGCGGCGGAGAACGTTCCGCTCATTCGCGTCACCAACCTGGCACGCACCATGCGTCTGCTGCAGGAAGAGAACGTCTGGATCGTCGGTACCGCGGGTGAAGCCGACCATACGCTGTTCCAGAGCAAGATGACCGGTTCGCTGGCGCTGGTGATGGGCGCGGAAGGTGAAGGCATGCGACGCCTGACCCGCGAGCACTGCGACGAATTGATCAGCATTCCGATGGCCGGCAGCGTCTCGTCGCTGAACGTATCGGTCGCCACCGGGATTTGCCTGTTTGAAGCGGTGCGTCAGCGCAGCTAATCTCTTCTTCCTGTATAAGCCATTCTCCGGGATGGCTTATCTTCGTCTTGCCTGTTCATCTTCTCGTTCCGTCTGACGGGCGATTTCCAGACCTCTTTCCACATAGTTCAATAGCTGGCTTAAGGATAACGCCTCTCCTAGTTCATCTCCCGTTTGCTCGATGAATTTAAGCTGCGCGCCCCGATTTTTTAATATCTTGATGAGATTGAGAAAATTTCCAACGGGATTCTGCTCTTCAAGGATATCGTCGCAAATTTTGCTTTCATCAAATGAGGTAACGTAGCCCGAAGCGTTCAGGTTCTGCTTGATGGCGTTAATCGCCAGATGGGGTAGATGCCGACGGATAAGCGGAATATAGGTCAGTGCGTTTTCCCGATCTTCAATAATTAAATGAATCATGAAATTCCCTTTCAGATTGTGAGAGAACTTTATAACAGAGTTCTCTGACGGAAAGTGCGCCGTTGTCCATACTTATCGGCAGAGCCATTGAAGGAGGGAAACATCATGCACTGGCAAACTCATACCGTATTTAATCAACCCGCGCCGCTGTGTAACAGCAACTTATTCCTGTCCGATACCGCCCTGCGTGAAGCCGTTGTCCGCGAAGGCGCGGGCTGGGATGGCGATCTGCTGGCGAGTATTGGCCAACAGCTGGGGACGGCAGAATCGCTGGAGCTGGGGCGTCTGGCTAACGGTAATCCGCCGGAACTATTGCGCTATGATGCGACGGGATCGCGGCTTGACGATGTTCGTTTCCATCCCGCCTGGCATCTGCTGATGCAAGGATTATGCGCTAACCGGGTGCATAACCTTGCCTGGCAGGATGACGCTCGCGAAGGCGCCTTCGTTGCCCGCGCTGCCCGCTTTATGCTGCATGCGCAGGTCGAGGCGGGAACCCTGTGCCCCGTCACGATGACCTTTGCCGCTATTCCATTGCTGCAGCGCTCCTTACCCGGGGCTTTTAGCGACTGGCTATCGCCGCTCCTAAGCGATCGCTACGATCCGCATCTGGCGCCGGGTAACCAGAAGCGAGGGCTGCTTATCGGAATGGGGATGACGGAAAAGCAGGGGGGATCCGATGTCCTGAGCAACACGACGCGTGCGGAAAAAACCGCCGAAGGCTTTTATCATCTTATCGGTCATAAATGGTTTTTCTCGGTACCGCAGAGCGATGCTCATCTGGTGCTGGCGCAGGCGCCGGCGGGACTCTCTTGCTTTTTTGTCCCGCGCCTGCTGCCGGACGGTCAGCGTAACGGCGTACGCCTGGAAAGGCTGAAAGATAAATTAGGTAACCGCGCGAACGCCAGTAGCGAGGTTGAGTTTTACAATGCTTGCGGCTGGCCGATCGGGGAAGAGGGCGATGGCATCCGTCAGATTCTTAAGATGGGGGGCCTGACCCGCTTTGACTGCGCGCTGGGCAGCCATGCGCTGATGCGCCGAGCTTATTCAGTCGCCCTGTATCATGCTCTGCAGCGCCAGGCATTTGGCAAAAATCTGGTCGATCAACCGATGATGCGTCAGGTTCTGGGGCAAATGGCGCTGCGGCTGGAAGGGCAAACCGCCTTTCTGTTCCGCCTGGCGCGTGCCTGGGACAGACGCGGTGATGCGCAGGAAGCGCTGTGGGCAAGGCTTTTCACGCCCGCGGCAAAATTTGCGGTCTGCAAATCCGGGATCGCCTTCGTCGCTGAAGCGATGGAGGTGCTGGGGGGATCGGGCTATTGCGAAGAGAGTGAACTACCGCGTTTGTACCGCGAAATGCCGGTAAACAGTATCTGGGAAGGTTCCGCTAATATTATGTGCCTGGACGTGATGCGTGTACTGATGAAGCAGCCGGCGGCGCTTGAACTACTGGCGGCGGAGTGCGCGGAAGTGAAAGGGCAAAACCGTCATTTCGATCGCGCATGGCGGCAGTTGCAGCAATGGTTGCGGCGACCTGTGGAAGCGCAGGGGCGGGAAATTACCCGGCTGGTCTATAGGCTGGGCGCTGGCGCGCAGGTATTACGCGTTGCTTCACCGCCGTTGGCGGAAGCCTGGTGCCGTATGATGCTCGACACGCGCGGCGGCATGCGTCTGGACGAGCAGACGCTGGACGACTTGCTGCTACGGGCAATGGGGCGTGGACGTCAGGCGCCTCAGGCATAGAGAATGGCCTGTACCCGCCAGTTATCCGGCTGCTGCTCTTCGTACATCTGGACGATGCGATACCAGGACGCGCCCTGCTCATCGGCCTGCAAGGCGATAGCATGTTCAACGTCCTGCTGGCTGCCGGAAATATTGTTAACGCAAATCAGGCCAATTTCGTTCAGGCCAGTCACGCAGTCAGCGCTGGCAAACTCCGCTGACTGCGCGGAGGTATTGGCCGTGACGGTGGTCAACATCAGGCTGGGTAGGGAAAAATTTCGTTTCATCGTCAGCTCCATTTCACATAGTCCTGAGGGCAGTCCGTTGCTAACGTTCTGCCAGGTTACAGCTGGCCGAACGTTATTATGCACAGGAGAACGTGAATGGGCGCAAAGCAGTGTAAAGCTGGCTTAAAGATTGACCGCTATTTACGGTACAAAATCGCCTGCGAATACCACTGGCCGGGAACCATGGTGTCATCAATCATAATGATGACGTAGTAATCCGCCTTAGCTGCTTCAGCTTTGACTTTTAGCGCAGCCTCGACATCCATCGGTGAGCCGTACTTTAAGACACTCACCGTGCCCATCTTCTGCAAGCCCATCGTCTGATTACGTTGGATCTCTTGCGGATGGTCGGTTGCTGGCGGCGGCGCTTCTGGCGTCCCTTGTAGCGCACTACAGCCGCTTAAAGCGATAGCCAATAGCCAGGGTATAAACCTACGCATAGCCATATCTCGTTTCCTGATAGTCATAGTGTAGTGGTAGCCTGAATCTCATTTCTGGGGAATGTTCCCAAATTGTTATCCGGTACGCGATTTTCGAATGAAAATATCGTGAAAGCGTAATCTGGTTCTCAAGATTATGAATCATGTGCGAACAAGAGACTCGAGTAATAACATAGCACCACACCACTATAGAGAAAGGAGACGGTAAATGATTGCACTAGAAATGCGTAACCTTGCGGGTGGGGAAGTTCTCCATGCGTGCCCGCACGGCGCTGCGGATTCACCGCTGCCTTGCATCGTCTTTTATCATGGATTTACCTCTTCTAAGCTAGTCTACAGCTACTTTGCCGTTGCTCTGGCAGAGGCCGGGTTTCGGGTCATTATGCCCGATGCGGCCGAACACGGTGCGCGCTATCAGGGAGATGAACAAGGGCGGATGCAGCGCTTCTGGCCGATCCTGATGCAAAATTTTGCTGAATTTCCGGCATTACAGGAGGCGATTCGTGCGCAGGGATGGCTTGCTGACGATAGGCTGGCGGTTGCCGGAGCATCGATGGGCGGAATGACGGCGCTGGGGATAATGACCCATCATCCAGAGCTGAAAAGCGTTGCCTGCCTGATGGGGTCTGGCTATTTCAGTACGCTCTCGCAGAGGCTTTTCCCTTCGCCTTCATTTGATGCAGCGCAGCTGGCGGATTGGGACGTCAGCCAGCAGCTGGCGACGCTTGCCAGTCGGCCGCTGCTGCTCTGGCACGGCGATGAAGATGATGTGGTGCCTCCGGAAGAGACCTTCCGTCTGCAGCAGGCGCTGCGGCAACATGAAATGACCGATAAGTTAACCTGCCTCTGGCAGAAGGGCGTCCGTCACCGCATTACGCCAGAGGCGTTAGCGGCGACGGTGGCGTTTTTTCAACGCCATCTTTAAACGCGAATCACCTGAACGCCCTGATCCTCAAGCTGCTTGAGGATCGCTTCATCCGCCTGTTTTCCGGTAATCACCAGGTCGATTTGCCCGGCCTGGCTAAACAGCATTCCGGCGCGTTCGCCAACTTTACTGCTGTCGACCAGTACCGCGAGTTTACCGACGACGTTAAGCATTTTTTGCTCCGCCATCGCTGTCAGCATATCGGTTTTATATAGCCCTTCGGCGGTGAGACCTTTGCCGCTGGTAAACATCCAGTGCCCGGCGTACAGGCTGTTTTCGCTGCCCTGCGGGCTCAGGGTGATGGAGTGGCTGCGGTTATACTGTCCGCCCATAATGATGACGCTGTCGTGTTCCTGATCGATCAGGTAATTGGCCAGCGGCAAATAGTTCGTGATGATCTGTACCGGTTTTCCGCACAGCTCTTGCCCAAGCAGGAAGGCGGTAGAGCCGCAGTTGATAACAATACTTTCGCCGGGGTTGACCAGTTGCGAAGCCGCACGTGCAATCCGCACTTTCTCGTCGTGGTTTTGCGCCTGGTGAATATTCATTGGTGACCAGCGCGGGCGCTGCTCGCTGATGGCTTCCGCGCCGTTGCGGACTTTTTTTAGTTTGCCGCTGTCGTCGAGCTTATTGATATCGCGCCGTGCCGTCGCCGGAGAAATTCCCAGTCGGGAAATCACCTGCTCCACGGTGACAAATCCCGTTTGTGCCAGCAAATCCAGTAAAATTTGATGTCTTTGCGCTTCCGTCATGAGCAAATCCGATTAAAAGTGATAAGCAAAGATGATATTTGAAATCAGGTGAAAATACTAATGCTGACGGGGATAATTTCCGGCGGGGGCTCCCGCCGGAGATGCCTTAGAGGAAGGACTTAAAGGGGAGGTCCGGTTCCATGGTGAAGCAATCGTCGAATCCGCGAGGATAGTGGTATTCGAAGTTGTCTTTATCCAGCGGCCAGGTGAACTTCCCGCCGACCTGCCAGATAAATGGCTTAAAGCCATACTTCAGGCGGTCTTTTTTCATTTCCCACAGAACGCGGATCTCCTGCGGATCGGCCTGGAAATTTGACCAGATATCGTGATGGAAAGGGATCACCACTTTGGTATTCAGCGACTCGGCCATGCGCAGGATATCGGCGCTGGTCATTTTGTCGGTAATGCCGCGCGGGTTCTCGCCATAGGAGCCCAGAGCCACGTCGATTTGGTGCTCGTTCCCGTGCTTCGCGTAGTAGTTAGAGTAGTGAGAATCGCCGCTGTGGTACAGGTTGCCGCCCGGCGTTTTAAACAAGTAGTTCACCGCGCGCTGATCCATCCCATCCGGCAGCACGCCCGCGGCTTTTTGTTCCGCGGGTAAGGTGATCAGGGCGGTACGGTCAAAGGCGTCGAGCGCGTGGATTTCAATATCTTTGATTTTAACCACATCGCCCGGTTTCATCACTATGCAGCGTTCTTTCGGAACGCCCCAGCCCATCCACAGATCGACGCAGGTTTGCGGGCCGATAAACGGTACGTCTTCGGCGCAGTTCTGCATGACCGCGGCGGCTACGTTCACATCAATATGATCGTTATGATCGTGGGTAGACAGCACGGCGTCGATCTGGCGAATGGCGAACGGATCGAGGACAAACGGAGTGGTCCGCAGGTTTGGCTGGAGCTTCTTCACACCCGCCATGCGCTGCATCTGGTGGCCCGTTTTCATCAGCGGGTTGCCGTGGCTTTGCTTGCCGGTGCCGCACCAGAAGTCGACGCAGATATTGGCTCCGCCTTCGGATTTTAGCCAGATGCCCGTACAACCCAACCACCACATGGCAAAGGTGCCCGGCGCCACCTGCTCTTGCTCAATCTCTTCGTTCAGCCAGCTGCCCCATTCCGGAAAAGTGTTCAGGATCCATGATTCGCGGGTGATGGTTTGCACTTTACTCATTTATTTTCCCCTCACATATTATCAAAAGTAATCACGTTGTGATTTGTTTTGAAGAATACTGGCATCGTTTGTTCAGGATTGCAATCCTGAATTTTGCCTGTTCTGGGGGCAATCCTAAGGGGTAAACGGAGGTTAAGACAGATTTTATGATATAAGTGGAATTATATTTTATTGATTTTAATGTGTTATTTTTTATTTTATGAAAATGAGAATTAATACGATAGCGGATTGTGTGATTATTTGCGGCGTGCGTCACATTTAATCAAATATAATCTTGTTGTGATTATTTTTGATTATTAGAGTGATCCCAACAACAAACCCTGAGCGTAGCGTGCGTTCAGAGCGTCCACCTTCTGGAGTGTGTTATGGAGATTCTCTACCACATCTTTACCGTGTTCTTTAACCAGGTAATGACTAACGCCCCGCTACTGCTGGGGATTGTGACCTGCCTGGGCTATATCCTGCTGCGTAAAAGCGCCAGCGTTATTGTTAAAGGGACGATTAAAACTATTATCGGTTTTATGCTGTTGCAGGCCGGCTCCGGCATTCTGACCAGCACCTTTAAGCCGGTAGTGGCGAAAATGTCTGAGGTTTATGGCATTAACGGGGCTATCTCCGATACCTACGCATCAATGATGGCCACGATCGAACGCATGGGAGACGCCTACAGCTGGGTGGGCTATGCCGTGCTGTTAGCTCTGGCGTTGAATATTTGTTACGTCCTGCTGCGGCGTATTACCGGTATTCGCACCATCATGCTGACCGGGCACATCATGTTCCAGCAGGCTGGGTTGATTGCCGTCTCTTTTTACATATTCGGCTACCCGATGTGGACGACCATCATCTGTACGGCGGTGCTGGTATCGCTCTATTGGGGCATTACCTCGAACATGATGTACAAGCCGACCCAGGAAGTGACCGACGGCTGCGGCTTCTCCATCGGTCACCAGCAGCAGTTCGCTTCATGGATTGCTTACAAGGTCGCTCCGTATCTGGGTAAAAAAGAGGAGAGCGTTGAAGATCTTAAGCTGCCGGGCTGGCTGAACATCTTTCACGACAACATCGTCTCCACGGCCATTGTGATGACCATTTTCTTCGGCGCGATCCTGCTCTCCTTCGGCATCGATACCGTACAGGCGATGGCGGGCAATACCCACTGGACGGTCTATATCCTGCAAACGGGCTTCTCGTTCGCCGTGGCTATTTTCATTATCACCCAGGGCGTGCGCATGTTCGTCGCCGAACTTTCCGAGGCGTTCAACGGTATCTCCCAGCGCCTGATTCCCGGCGCCGTGCTAGCCATTGACTGTGCGGCGATCTATAGCTTTGCGCCAAACGCCGTCGTCTGGGGCTTTATGTGGGGCACCATCGGCCAGCTGATCGCCGTCGGTATTCTGGTGGGCGTCGGCTCTTCCATTCTGATTATTCCGGGCTTTATCCCGATGTTCTTCTCGAACGCCACCATCGGCGTCTTTGCTAACCACTTTGGCGGCTGGCGCGCGGCGCTCAAGATTTGCCTGGTGATGGGAATGATTGAAATCTTTGGCTGCGTCTGGGCGGTGAAGCTGACCGGCATGAGCGCCTGGATGGGCATGGCGGACTGGTCAATTCTGGCGCCGCCGATGATGCAGGGCTTCGCCTCCATCGGTATCGCGTTTATGGCCGTCATCATCATTATTGCACTGGCTTATATGTTCTTCGCAGGGCGCACGCTGCGTGCTGAAGAGGACGCGGAAAAACAACTGGCAGATGCTTCTGCTCAATAAGGAGTTTTGACTATGACCGTACGTATTCTGGCTGTATGTGGCAACGGGCAAGGAAGTTCCATGATCATGAAGATGAAGGTGGACCAGTTTTTGACCCAGTCAAATATCGATCACACGGTGAACAGCTGCGCGGTGGGGGAATATAAAAGCGAACTAAACGGCGCGGACATTATCATCGCCTCCACCCATATCGCCGGTGAGATTAGCGTCTCCGGCAATAAATACGTGGTTGGCGTACGCAACATGCTCTCGCCAGCGGATTTTGGCCCAAAACTGCTGGAAGTGATCAAAGCGCACTTTCCGCAGGATGTGAAGTAAGGACGCCAAATGAAATTACGTGATTCGCTGGTGGAGAATAACTCCATCCTTTTACAGGCTGATGCCAGCACCTGGCAGGAAGCCGTCAAGCTGAGCGTTGATTTGCTGGTGAAAGCCGATGTGGTAGAGCCGCGCTACTACCAGGCCATTCTGGATGGCGTAGCTCAGCACGGCCCTTATTTTGTGATAGCTCCCGGCCTGGCGATGCCGCACGGTCGCCCGGAAGAGGGGGTCAAGAAAACTGGCTTTGCGCTGGTCACGCTGAAAACGCCGCTGGTTTTCAATCATGAGGATAACGACCCGGTCGACATCCTGATCACCATGGCGGCCGTGGATGCCAATACCCATCAGGAAGTGGGCATTATGCAGATCGTCAATCTGTTTGAAGACGAAGCCAATTTTGACCGTTTACGCGCCTGCCGCACCGCGCAGCAAGTGCTGGATTTAATTGATAACGCCACGGCGGCGGCCGTTTAAAAGGAAGAGAAAATGTCATTACCTATGTTGCAGGTTGCGCTCGATAATCAATCCATGTCTTCCGCGTATGAAACGACGCGCCTGATAGCCGATGAAGTGGATATTATTGAAGTCGGTACCATCCTTTGCGTGGCTGAAGGCGTTCGTGCCGTTCGCGACCTGAAGGCGCTCTATCCCAACAAAATCGTGCTGGCGGACGCTAAAATCGCCGATGCCGGTAAAATCCTCTCCCGCATGTGCTTTGAAGCCAACGCTGACTGGGTAACCGTGATCTGCTGTGCGGACATCAACACCACCAAAGGCGCGCTGGACGTGGCGAAAGAGTTCAACGGCGACGTTCAGATTGAACTGACCGGCTACTGGACCTGGGAGCAGGCGCAGGAGTGGCGCGAAGCGGGTATCCAGCAGGTAGTCTATCACCGCAGCCGCGACGCCCAGGCGGCCGGGGTGGCATGGGGCGAGGCGGATATTAACGCTATCAAACGCCTGTCCGATATGGGCTTTAAAGTCACCGTCACCGGCGGCCTGGCGCTGGAGGATTTGCCGCTGTTCCAGGGAATTCCGATCCACGTCTTTATCGCCGGGCGCAGCATTCGCGACGCCGCTTCGCCGGTGGAAGCCGCCCGGCAGTTCAAACGTTCTATCGCCCAACTGTGGGGCTAAGGAGCGGCTATGCTGTCGAAACATATTCCGCTCGGCATCTATGAAAAAGCGCTCCCCGCCGGGGAGTGCTGGCTGGAACGCCTGCAGCTGGCTAAGGCGCTCGGTTTTGATTTCGTCGAAATGTCGGTCGATGAAACTGACGCCCGCCTGGCCCGACTCGACTGGAGCCGGGAGCAGCGCTTCGCGCTGGTTAACGCGATTGCCGAAACCGGGGTGCGCGTGCCCTCTATGTGCCTGAGCGCCCATCGGCGCTTCCCGCTCGGTAGCGAAGACGACGCGGTACGGGCGCAGGGGCTGGAGATTATGCGCAAAGCCATTCGGTTGGCGCAGGATGTAGGCATTCGCGTTATTCAGCTGGCGGGTTACGACGTTTACTACCAGGAGGCCAACAACGAGACGCGCCGTCGTTTCCGTGACGGGCTAAAAGAGAGCGTTGAAATGGCCAGCCGCGCGCAGGTAACGCTGGCGATGGAAATCATGGACTATCCGCTGATGAACTCGATCAACAAGGTGCTGGGCTATGCTCATTATCTGAATAATCCGTGGTTCCAGCTCTATCCGGACATCGGCAACCTTTCCGCCTGGGATAACGACGTGCAGATGGAGCTGCAGGCCGGGATGGGGCATATCGTGGCGGTGCATATAAAAGATACGAAACCCGGCGTATTTAAAAACGTGCCGTTCGGCGAAGGCGTCGTCGATTTTGAACGTTGTTTCGAAACGCTCAAGCAGACGGGCTACTGCGGCCCGTATCTAATTGAAATGTGGAGCGAAACGACCGACGATCCGGCCGCCGAGGTCGCGAAAGCACGCGATTGGGTGAAGGCGAGGATGGCCAGCGCCGGTCTGGTGGAGGCAGCATAATGCAAACGCTAAAACGGCAGGTATTTGAAGCCAATATGGATTTACCGCGCTACGGCCTGGTCACTTTTACCTGGGGTAACGTCAGCGCTATCGACCGCGAACGCGGGCTGGTGGCGATTAAGCCCAGCGGCGTCGCCTACGAGGCCATGAAAGCGGACGATATGGTGGTCGTGGATCTGGAGGGGAGAGTGGTAGACGGGCGGTATCGTCCCTCTTCCGATACCGCCACGCATCTGGCGCTGTATCGCCGCTACCCGAGTCTGGGGGGCGTGGTACATACTCATTCGACGCACGCAACGGCCTGGGCGCAGGCGGGTCTGGCCATTCCCGCGCTGGGAACGACCCATGCGGACTACTTCTTTGGCGATATCCCCTGCACCCGGGCGTTGAGCCCCCGGGAAGTGGAAGAGGCTTATGAGCTGAATACCGGCCACGTGATTATCGAAACGCTGGGCGACGTTGAGCCGCTGCATACGCCGGGCGTCGTGGTCTATCAGCACGGGCCTTTTGCCTGGGGCAAAGATGCGCACGATGCGGTGCACAACGCGGTGGTGATGGAAGAAGTGGCGCGGATGGCGTGGATTGCTCGCGGGATCAACCCGCAGCTGAAGCCCATCGATAGCTGGCTGATGGACAAACACTTCATGCGCAAGCACGGGCCAAACGCCTACTACGGGCAAAAGTGAAATACGTGCTCCGGAGCATTTCATCTTTATGATGAATCAACCGGTCTGCTCCGGAGCCTTTTTTATCGTTGTTGATAAGCCGACGGCATACAGCGCATACCTATCAGCGTCACGACGCAAATTATCGCGCCAGCATAAAATGTCGAGGCGGCGCCCAACATTTCCCACAGCACGCCTGCACCGGCGCTGGCCAGCAGTAGCGCGATTCCGCTCATCAGGTTGAACATTCCGAACGCAGTGCCGCGCAGTTCAGGCGGGGCGGTATGCGCCACCATTGCCGCCAGTAGACCCTGCGTCATGCCCATATGAATACCCCACAGCGCGACGCCGGCTAAAAGCGTGCTCCAGTGGCTACTCAGCGCCAGCACGATATCGGCGGCAATCAGCACCAGCAGGCCCCACTGCAGCATTTTGCTGTGGCTCATCCTGTCCGATAATTTCCCGAAAGGATAGGCAGTCAGGCTGTAGACCAGGTTCATGGCGACCATTACTAGCGGTATGGCGAATAGCGGGATCGCCATTTGCTGGGCGCGTAGCACCAGAAAGGCTTCGCTGAAGCGGGAGAGGGTGAAAATCGAGCCAATAGCCACCACCCACCAGTAAGCGGCGGAAAGCTTCTTGAGATTCTCGCGGCGCAGGGGATTGGTGCGTTTCTGGACGACCGATGTGTTGGGTTCTTTTAACCCAAAGCCCAACAGAGCGATTGAGAGGACGGCGGGAATCGCCGCGACCCAGAAAATCGACTGGAAATCGTTATCCCAGAGAAACATCAGCGCGACGGCAAGCAGCGGGCCCAGAAACGCGCCGATGGTGTCCAGCGCCTGGCGCAGCCCGTAGGCGGCCCCGCGAATTTCCGGGGGAGTGACGTCGGCAACCAGCGCATCCCGCGGCGCGCCGCGTATTCCTTTGCCGATGCGGTCGATCATTCGTGCGCTAAACACCATGCCGGAGGTAGGGGCGATAGCAAAAAGAGGCTTACTCAGCGCTCCCAGACCATAGCCGAGCAGCGCCAGCCCTTTACGTTTGCCGACATAATCGCTGATGACGCCGGAAAACACCTTCAGCATCAGCGCGGTGGCTTCCGCCACGCCTTCGATAATGCCGATAATAATCACGCTGGCTCCCAACGTGGTGGCCATAAATAAAGGGAGCAGGCTGTGGATCATTTCTGAGGAAACATCCATCAGCAAGCTAACGCCGCCCAGCACCCAAACCCCTTTTGGGATACGGCTGAGCGTGGCAAAACGCGGAACCATGAATCACTCCAGAGAATCATGTAGTTAAAGAGAGATTAAATCAGGTTACGCGCAGGCTGATAAGTCACGAGGAAAAATAATTCTCAATTGCATTAAGCAACGCTCTCTTCCGCGACGCGGCTGACGCCTTACAAACATCAGGTTCTGTGTTTTGTGTCGAATTGAGCAACGTCAGCGGGCCGGGCAGGAGCATCGCTGACTTCCTCTGTTATTGGATGAAGTCAGCGCTCCGGAGGCGTTAGCGGTAAATGACGGCGCTGGCGTGAATTTGCCCATCGCTTCCCGGTTCATGAATAAGGATTGGCTGGAAGTATTTCGCTCCCTGAACATCGCTCTGCTGGCTAAGCGCCTGGTCAGCTTCCTGCTCGGTGGCGATGTTATGGTTGATATAGATAACGCCGAGGCTCTGCACATCATCCATATTGCGGGCCTGGCGGGCATCGATTTTAATAGCAGCCAGCGCGTTGGCGCATAACAAAAGCGCTGCCATCATGGTTATGAGGATGTATTTCATCATCTACGCTCCTTATGACAGTCCTGACGTTCACCCGCTTCCCTGGGGTATGGATTGCTTCTGATCTAATTGTAATCGCTGCCTCTCTGGCGCATCGCGACCATTTCTGATGCAGTTGTTCAAAAAATTGTCGCTTCCGTTGTTGATTAATTTTAAATCACTGGCTTAGGGTCACTTTGCGCTTAGTGCGAATTATTTGCACAATTCACTTGTCTTAAACCCCGCTCGCCCGTATTATGACGCGTCAATTTTTCAGCCGCCCTTTAACACGTTCCTTGCCTCCATGGGCCGCGGCTGACCCAGACAGGAGGCTGAATAATCCGTAAGGAGCAATTCGATGCGTCATTACGAAATCGTTTTTATGGTCCATCCTGACCAGAGCGAACAGGTTCCGGGCATGATCGAACGTTACACTGGTGCAATCACTGCAGCAGAAGGTACGATCCACCGTCTGGAAGACTGGGGCCGCCGTCAGCTGGCTTATCCGATCAACAAACTGCACAAAGCTCACTACGTTCTGCTGAACGTTGAAGCGCCGCAGGAAGCGATCGATGAGCTGGAAACTAACTTCCGCTTCAACGACGCCGTTATCCGCAGCATGGTAATGCGTACTAAGCACGCTGTTACCGAAGCATCTCCGATGGTTAAAGCGAAAGACGAGCGCCGTGAGCGTCGCGAAGATTTCGCTAACGAAACCGCAGATGATTCTGAAGCTGGGGATTCTGAAGAGTAATCCTGATGACCAATCGTCTGGAGCTGTCCGGCATTGTTTGCAGGACTCCACTTCGTAAGGTCAGCCCGTCAGGAATTCCACACTGCCAGTTCGTGCTTGAGCATCGTTCAGTGCAGGAGGAAGCCGGTTTTCACCGGCAGGCGTGGTGCCAGATGCCCGTGATAATCAGCGGACACCAGAACCAGGCCATTACTCACAGTATAACGGTCGGTAGCGCAGTAATCGTTCGAGGGTTCATCTCTTGCCACAAGGCAAAGAACGGCTTGAGCAAAATGGTTCTGCATGCCGAGCAGATTGAATTGATAGATTCTGGAGACTAGCCATATGGCACGTTATTTCCGTCGTCGCAAGTTCTGCCGTTTCACCGCGGAAGGCGTTCAAGAGATCGACTATAAAGATATCGCTACGCTGAAAAACTACATCACCGAAAGCGGTAAGATTGTCCCGAGCCGTATCACCGGTACCCGTGCAAAATATCAGCGTCAGCTGGCTCGCGCTATCAAACGCGCTCGCTACCTGTCCCTGCTGCCGTACACTGATCGTCATCAGTAATCGGTCACGGTCCATTAATACGACTTTGAGAGGATAAGGTAATGCAAGTTATTCTGCTTGATAAAGTAGCAAACCTGGGTAGCCTGGGTGATCAGGTTAACGTTAAAGCGGGCTATGCTCGTAACTTCCTGGTACCACAGGGTAAAGCTGTTCCTGCTACCAAGAAAAACGTTGAATTCTTCGAAGCACGCCGTGCTGAACTGGAAGCCAAACTGGCAGAAGTTCTGAGCGCTGCTAACGCACGTGCTGAAGCAATCAACGCACTGGGCACCGTTACCATCGCGTCTAAATCTGGCGACGAAGGTAAACTGTTCGGTTCCATCGGTACTCGCGACATCGCTGACGCTGTAACTGCAGCTGGCGTTGCCGTTGCTAAGAGCGAAGTTCGTCTGCCGAACGGCGTTCTGCGCACCACCGGTGAGCACGAAGTGGACTTCCAGGTTCACAGCGAAGTCTTCGCTAAACTGGTTGTTAACGTTGTAGCTGAGTAATTTATTACTCAACTCACGTCGAGACGCCGGCCCTGTGCCGGCGTTTTGCTTTTCTGTATTTGCTTAATCTTTTCCTGGTATGGTGGCTATTCTTAGCAACTTTCTGGATAATAAAATAAAACACTATTTTATTTCTGGTAAAGTGAATGGACGCACCCTCAATATTTTCCCGCAAGAATGTGGCTTATGCCTGCGCAACCCTCTGCTGCCTGCTGTGGGGAAGCTCCTATCCGGCGATTAAAAGCGGCTATGAACTGTTTCAGATTGCCACTGATGATGTGCCGTCAAAAATCGTTTTTGCTGGCTATCGCTTCCTGTTTGCCGGAACCCTGCTGCTGCTCTTCGCGCTGGTGCAACGTAAGCCGATTGCCCGCTTAAATCCGCGTCAGTGCGGGCAGCTGGCGATACTGGGCGTTACGCAAACGTCTATCCAGTACGTTTTCTTCTACGTGGGCCTGGCGTTTACCACCGGCGTGAAGGGCTCGATTATGAACGCTACCGGAACCTTCTTCAGCGTCCTGTTGGCGCACTTCATCTATCAGAATGACAAGCTGAGCTATAACAAGGCCATCGGCTGCATTCTCGGTTTTGCCGGCGTCATGCTGGTGAACTTTAATCATTCATTGAGCGATTTTAGCTTTGTCTGGCAAGGAGATGGTTTTGTGGTGCTGGCGGCTTTTATTCTGTCGGCGGCGACGCTATATGGTAAACGCATTTCACAAACGGTTGACCCAACGGTGATGACCGGCTGGCAGCTGGCGTTTGGCGGTCTGGTGCTGGTTGGCGGCGGTTACCTGACCGGCGGAACCCTCGAGGTTCACAGCTCCGCAGCGGTGCTGGTTCTGGCTTATTTGACGCTGCTCTCCTCCATCGCTTTTGCTTTGTGGAGCGTGCTGCTGAAGCATAACCGCGTGAGCATGATTGCGCCGTTCAACTTTGTCATCCCGGTAGCCGGAACCGTGCTGTCGGCCATCTTCCTTGGCGAGAATATTTTTGAACCGAAATATGCGGTTGCGCTGGTGCTGGTGTGCGCCGGGATCTGGTGGGTAAATAAGCCGGGGGCAACATCCGGAAAATCTTCACAGCAGGCCGGGTAAGCTACCCGGCCGGAACGCTTAACGGACGCGAATAAAGCTACCGTTCGACTGGCGGGTAAACAGCACCTGCTGCCCGCCGCCGGTATCGATAGTCAGCCCGGTGACCACGCCGCTGGCATTCTGGCGGATCTGTACCGTCTGCCCGGTTTGCAGCGAGCTTAGCGGCTTACCGGCACCTTCAACCTGGGCCATGGCGTAAACGTCGGTCGGCGGCAGGTTGTGGTCGCGGAACAGCTGCGCGAGGGTTTTGCCGGATTCAATACGGTAGGTCCGCCACTGCTGCTCAATGCCGGGAGTCGACTGCGGCTCCTGATAAGGCTGGGAAGCGGTCTGCTGCTGCGGTTGATCCGGCTGCTCATCCTGAATGGGCTCCGGCGCGACCGGCGCCACCTGATCGGCATCGTTGACCGGCGGCGTGTTGGTGATGGGCGGCAGTGGGACGGCCTGATTACCTGAAGACTGCGGCTGCGACTGAGATTGCAGGTCGAGATTCGCCTCGCGGCTGGCCTGAACTGAACTGCCGTTATCCTCTGAAGGGAGCAGAACGCCGATAACCACCAGCAGCGCTCCGGCAATAATACCGCGGCGGTGCATCGGCGGTAGCGGATCCATGAGGCGAAAATGATCCGGGGCATGCCAGATCTTCTCCAGGGTAGATTTCAGTTCAAAGCGCCCGGGCATGGCTTTCCTCCTGCTCCGCATATTTTTATCCTGCTGTCTCTAGAGTATAGATGGCTAACTTTCTGAAGGACGAGACAAAGATATGTTTCGTGAGGTTAACCTTATCTCTCTATTGTTTCTGTTTCCGTCAGATTTGTCATCATCCTGCCGACAAAGTTTTACCCGTCGTGCTGTGGCTGATATGCTGCCCACCTCTTTATACCCGTCATACTTCAGGTTGCAGATGCGTTGGCTGCAGCTCGAATTATTTAGGGTATATGTTCCGGCTTTTCTGCTTATGCTGCGTGAAGCCGTGGAATATGAAATTCTCACCCAAAAAAGGAACAAAGATGGCAACCCCTACTTTTGACACGATTGAAGCACAGGCAAGTTACGGTATCGGCTTGCAGGTTGGACAACAGCTGAGCGAATCTGGCCTGCAGGGGCTGCTGCCGGAAGCGCTGGTCGCGGGTATTGCTGACGCGCTGGAAGGTAAACAGCCGCAGGTGCCGGTGGAAGCCGTTCACCGCGCGCTGCGTGAAATTCACGAACGCGCTGACGCCGTGCGTCGCGAACGTTTCCAGGAAATGGCCGCGGATGGCGAGAAATACCTGGAAGAAAACCGCGAGCGCGAAGGCGTGAACAGCACCGAATCTGGCCTGCAGTTCCGCGTACTGACTCAGGGTGAAGGCCCGATCCCGGCGCGTACTGACCGCGTTCGCGTTCACTACACCGGCAAACTGATCGATGGCACCGTCTTCGATAGCTCCGTTGCGCGCGGCGAACCGGCTGAGTTCCCGGTGACCGGCGTGATCGGTGGCTGGATTGAAGCGCTGACCCTGATGCCGGTAGGCTCTAAATGGGAACTGACGATTCCGCACAACCTGGCCTACGGCGAGCGCGGCACGGGCGCATCCATTCCTCCGTTCAGTACCCTGATTTTTGAAGTTGAACTGCTGGACATTATTTAAATAGCTGGTGCTTCCTCTTCCGTATGGGGGAGGGAGCCGCTTTAAATAGTGTAAAACCCTTAAGTTGAGCATTTGCTGGAGCTTTATATTGCATATCTGCTGAATGGGTGTATTTTTGTGAGCTGTTTCGCGTAACCGGAGTGATATAACACTCACTTTAAACATAAAATTAACATTATCTCTAAATCATAGTATTCATCCCTCCGATTCTTACCTAATATCGATAAACCCTCGTTCCGGGGTTAATACGAATGAAGGGCCAATAGAGCCCGAACAACACAGACAGGTACAACAGGAAAAATCACATGGTAGATCAGGTAAAAGTCGTTGCCGACGAACAGGCGCCGACTGAACAATCGCTGCGGCGAAATCTCACTAACCGGCATATTCAGCTTATCGCTATCGGTGGTGCGATAGGCACCGGGCTGTTTATGGGGTCAGGCAAAACCATCAGCCTTGCCGGGCCGTCAATTATTTTTGTTTATATGATCATCGGTTTCATGCTGTTTTTCGTCATGCGCGCCATGGGTGAATTACTGCTGTCGAATCTCGAATACAAGTCATTCAGCGATTTTGCCGCCGACCTGCTGGGCCCCTGGGCAGGTTATTTCACCGGCTGGACCTACTGGTTCTGCTGGGTGGTGACCGGGATGGCGGACGTGGTGGCGATCACCGCCTACGCGCAGTTCTGGTTCCCGGGACTCTCCGACTGGGTCGCCTCGCTGGCGGTCATCCTGCTGCTGCTGGGTCTTAACCTCGCCACCGTGAAGATGTTCGGTGAGATGGAGTTCTGGTTTGCGATGATCAAAATTGTCGCTATCGTGGCGCTGATCGTGGTCGGCCTGGTGATGGTGCTGATGCACTTCCAGTCACCGACCGGCGTGGAAGCCTCTTTCGCCCATCTGTGGAATGACGGCGGCTGGTTCCCGAAAGGCATCAGCGGATTCTTTGCCGGCTTCCAGATCGCCGTTTTCGCCTTCGTGGGCATCGAACTGGTGGGAACCACGGCGGCGGAAACGAAAGATCCTGAGAAATCCCTGCCGCGGGCGATTAACTCGATTCCCATTCGTATCATTATGTTCTACGTCTTTGCGCTGATCGTCATTATGTCGGTGACTCCGTGGAGCTCAGTCGTGCCGTCAAAGAGCCCGTTCGTCGAGCTGTTTGTGCTGGTCGGGCTGCCGGCGGCGGCGAGCCTGATCAACTTCGTGGTGCTGACCTCGGCGGCCTCTTCCGCTAACAGCGGCGTATTCTCTACCAGCCGTATGCTGTTTGGTCTGGCGCAGGACGGGCAGGCGCCGAAAATGTTCGCCAAGCTGTCGAAACGCGCGGTACCGGCGAAAGGCCTGACCTTCTCCTGTATGTGTCTGCTGGGCGGCGTGGTCATGCTGATGGTCAATCCAAGCGTCATTGCGGCGTTTACCATGATTACTACGGTGTCGGCGATCCTGTTTATGTTCGTCTGGACAATTATCCTGTGCTCGTATCTGGCCTATCGCAGGAAACGTCCGCAGCTGCATGAGCAGTCCAAATATAAGATGCCGCTGGGCAAACTGATGTGCTGGGTGTGCATGGCATTCTTCGTCTTTGTGCTGGTGCTGCTGACGCTGGAAGCCGATACCCGCGAAGCGCTGATGGTGACCCCGCTGTGGTTTGTACTGCTCGGCGCGGGCTGGCTTTTTGCCGGCAAGAAGCGTCTGGCGAAATAAAAAATCCTCGGGAGAGATGTTTAACGTTGCTTGCAACGGCCCGAAGGGGGCAGGGCGCCCGTCATAAAAAAGGCCACCCGGGGTGGCCAATAAGACTGACAATGTCGAGGGCGCCTTCGGGCGCCTTTTTTATTACTTGCTATTTACCTGCGAGGGCACGCGGGAACAGCACGTTATTTTCAAGGCTGATGTGCTCCATCAAGTCATCAATCAGCTCGTTGATACCGTTGTACATCGCTTTCCAGGTGGTGCAGGCTTCCGCCGGCGGCGTCACGTTCTGCGTGATGTGCTTAATCACCTCCAGCAGCTCGCCCGCTTCATCATGCTCGCTTTCCATCACGCTGATAGGACCGCCGGCCTGCGTTCCCATGCCCTGTTTGATCATCGGGAACAGAATCTGCTCCTCTTTCATCATATGGCTGGAAAGCTCCTGGTGCAGCATGGTCAGATACTTGGTTAAGCCTTTCGGAACGTTGGGCTTGTCGGCGTGAACGCGCTCGACTTTAGTGGCCTGTAAAATCAGCTCCGGCAGCTGCTCGCGATGCCTGTCGTGATAGCGAACGATAATGTGATCGATAATTTCCGCATAGGGCGCAACCCGCCAGTCGCGCTCTACCGGCTCTTCCGCCAGTTTTGCCAGCTCGGCTTCAATCACCGCGACGTCCAGCTCTTTGCGAGATGCCGCGCGTTCCAGCGTCTGTTTGCCGCCGCAGCAGTAGTCCATATCGTACTTACGGAACAGCGCGGAGGCGCGCGGAATCGTCAGCGCCAGCTCGCCTAAAGGTTGGTCACGGAAAGCCATAGCAGTTACCTCGTCATCAAGAATATAAGTTGTATTTTAAATGCATCTTATGTTCCAGGGAATACCCCTTTAGGGTACCAGGCTATTTTTTCTCGCTGACCAGTTTCTGCAGCACGGGTTTTTCCGGACGAGCACGCACGGCAGACACCACGCCGAGCACCAGCAGCAGAATACCGCTTAGGGTCAGAAGCGGGGGCAGACTCTGGCGCAGAATAAAGGTATACAGCAGTCCGGCAAGGGTTTCGAAGACGATCAGCGGCCCGAGGATCACCGTTGGCAGACGCTGGCTGGCAACGTTCCAGCACCACGCCCCAACCCATGAACAGAAGATAGCGATCGCCAGCATCAGGGTGACGAACACCGCCGGGCGCGGGCCGAAGGGGAGCGGGAAGTCCGGGTGCTGTCCATGCAGCCACCCGCAGGCGATAAGGTATCCGACCAGCGATACCGGCAGGGTCACCAGCGCCTGCGCGGTAGCCCACATCATCGGCGGTTTATCCGGGTTTTCCCGCAGCCAACGGGCGTTGCGCAGCGCGTACCAGGCCCAGCACACCACCGAGATCAACGCCAGCAAGATACCGGAGCCGTAGCGCCACGGGCTGAAATCGGGTAAGCCCTGATGCAGTTCAGCGATATTGACGCATGCCAGGCCGAAGGCAATACAGACCAGCGCCGGGAACAGTCGCCGCCACGGCAGCTTTCCATCGCGCTGGCTATAGAGCAGGTTGGCGAAAACCGGCAGCACGACCGGCAGAGTGCCGATAATCATGGTCGACACCGGCGCGCCGGTACGCTGAATCGCGCTGGCCAGGCAGACGTAATAGATTAAGTTGCCCATCAGGGTCAGTCCCAGCGCCGTCCACCAGTCTTTCCTGGCGAGCTGGCGCAGCCGTGCGCGGCCCAGCCAGGCCAGCGGCAGGGCGATCAGCCCCAGCGCCAGATAGCGCCCCATCGACTGTAAAACAGCCGGGTATTCCGGCACCAGTAAAG
Source organism: Klebsiella sp. HMSC09D12 (assembly GCF_001808475.1). Taxonomy (NCBI): domain Bacteria; kingdom Pseudomonadati; phylum Pseudomonadota; class Gammaproteobacteria; order Enterobacterales; family Enterobacteriaceae; genus Klebsiella; species Klebsiella sp. HMSC09D12. The sequence continues at coordinate 56,272 of NZ_KV793462.1, forward strand.
GGCCCACGAATATCAATCCCCACATCAGCCCTGCCAGCAGGGCGTACAGCACACCACTAATCATCATGCTTTCCATTACTCTTTTTGTTGGCGACAGTGTAGGAGAGGCTTTAGCGGGAATATTGTATGAGGTTGCGCATTAGCGCGGGAGAACCTGCTTTTGATAACGTACCGGGGTAATGCCGTAACGGCGGGTAAACGCGCGGGTCAGGTGCGACTGGTCGGTCAGTCCGGCGGCGAGAGCGACGTCGGCAGCGGGCATACCGTGGGTGAGAAACGCTTTGGCGCGCCACAGGCGAATGGCCATTAACATCTGGTGCGGCGTAACGTGGAAGTGCGCTTTGAACTGGCGCTGGAAATGGTACGGGCTCAGCGCCGCCACCTGCGCCAGCTCATCGAGGGTCACCGTACGCATATAGTTATCATGCAGATAGTCTCGTACCCGCTCGAAGCGGTGGCGAGCTTCGGGCAGCGCAGCGGCGTGGTGAGCGAATGGCCGGAAGGTATCGATTAAATCCAGCAGCAGACCCTGCTGCGCGAGCGGATCGTCAGTATGCCACAGGCCGTAGATGAGATTGCCGATTTGCCGGGAGCGAAGCGGGTCCTGACGCACCACTTCGCTGAACCACCAGTGGCGCACGCCGGTCACCTTTTCCAGCGTATCCGGGTCGAGATAAATCATCCGATAGCGCCAGCCGTCGGCAGTCTCCGCCTCGCCGGTATGCAGTTCATCGGGATTCATGGTGACGATAGAGTTAACCGTAGCTACATGCTGGCTGCCGCGATAGCGAAAACGCTCGGCGCCGAGCTCTATCGCGCCGATACCAAAGGCTTCATGGGTGTGCGGTTCAAAGGCGTAGCGGGAGATGTGGGCATGATACAGCTCAACGCCGGGCAGCTGCGCCAGATGGCGAAAGCGCGCGCTGTCTCTTTCATCATTAAACTGTTCCGGTACGCCTTGCATGCGATAACTCCCGACGGACATCCGTACATTATTGAGGATGGTCCGCCGGGATGCTACAAAAATTAACCAGCCTGTAACTTTTACAGGATGCCTTTGATGCTATCAGCGAGGGTGGTGGTCGGGCGGCCAATCAGCGCGCTCAGGGTGCGGCTATCGTCGAACAGCCCGCCTTTGGAGGCGCCGGTATCAGAATTCGCCAGCATATCAGCCAGGCCTGCGGGCAGGCCGACGCCCTTCAGCGCGGCGGCGAAGTCGGCTTCGCTGAGGTTTTGATACACCACGTTTTTACCGCTTTGTTTGCTCAGCTCAGCGGCGAGTTCGCTCAAAGTCCACGCCTCATCGCCCGCCAGTTCATACACTTTTCCGGCGTGGCCCTCTTCGGCGATAACGCGAGCGGCAGCGGCGGCGTAATCCGCGCGGGTAGCAGAGGCGATTTTGCCGTTACCGGCAGCGCCGATAAACACGCCGTGCTCAATCGCCGGCGGCGCGCTGGCGAGATAGTTTTCGGTGTACCAGCCGTTGCGCAGCAGGGCATATGCAATGCCGGAGTCGGCGAGCATCTGCTCGGTGGCGATATGTTCATCCGCCAGCCCCAGCGGGGAGGTATCGGCGTGCAGCAGGCTGGTATAGGCGATAAATTTCACGCCGGCAGCTTTCGCTGCATTAATCACGTTGCGGTGCTGGACGGCGCGCTGACCGACCTCGCTGGAAGAGATTAGCAACAGTTTGTCCACGCCCTGGAGGGCGGCGGTCAGGGCCGCTTCATCGCTGTAGTCGGCCTGACGAACCCCTATGCCCCTTTGGCTCAGCGATTCGGCTTTTGCCGGGTTGCGCACGATAGCCACAACCTGGCCCGCGGGGACGGTTTTTAACAGGTTTTCCAGGACGTGTTGGCCAAGCTGGCCGGTTGCGCCGGTAATTGCGATCATGGGTCTTCTCCTTCGTGTTCATTGGCAGTTATGGTAAGCTAACACCTTAACTAACTTTTAGTAAGTACGTACAAAAAGGTAAGTATGAATATGGCGAATCTGACGCTGAGCGAGCAGCTACGTAACGGCAACCTGTTTGCCGAACAGTGCCCCTCGCGGGAAGTGCTCAAACACGTGACCAGCCGCTGGGGCGTACTGATTTTGGTGTCCCTGCGCGATGGCACCCATCGGTTTAGCGATCTGCGGCGTAAGATCGGCGGCGTCAGCGAAAAGATGCTGGCCCAGTCGCTCCAGGCGCTGGAACAGGACGGCTTTCTTAACCGCGTGTCGTATCCGGTGGTGCCGCCGCACGTTGAATATAGTCTGACCCCGCTCGGTGAGCAGGTGAGCGAGAAGGTGGCGGCGCTGGCGGACTGGATTGAACTGAACCTGCCCGCGGTTCTGGCGAACCACGAACAGGTAGCCTGAGGTTGATGTCAATGTAGCCCCGGTAAGCGCAGCACAACCGGGGAACCGGCAATTATTTACTCAAATCCAGCTGATAAATAGCAAAGCCGATATCGTCGGTAGCCACCTGGCGCATCGGGTATTGCGCTTTCTCTTTGATAAATGCCGCGGCCTTGTCGCCCGGTGAGGTTTCAAAGCGAATATCCAGCGGTACTGTGCTGTGGATCGGCGCCAGGCGCCAGTTGTTATCCGCCGCCGGATGGATCTCGCCGTTTTTCTTCGACTCCGCGCCAATCCAGGCCGCCAGCACCGAGCGGTTTTCATCCGGTGAAGCGAACGCGATATGATCCTCGCCGGTGCCCTGGAATTTACCGCCGTAAGCACGATAGTTGTTGGTCGCGACGAGGAAAGTGGCGTTCGGATCGATTGGCTTGCCGTTAAAGGTCAGATGCTTAATTCGCTCGGCCTGCGGATTCACGCTGTTGCATTCGCCGTCGTAGCGCGCCGGCTGGGTGATATCGATCTGGTAGTTCACGCCGTCAATCACGTCGAAGTTGTAGGTGCGGAAGCCGTCCCAGTTAATCAGCGACTGCGGCTTGCTGCTGGCGGGATCAATTTGATTGAACTGTCCGGCGGAGCACTCCAGCCACTCTTTAACCTCTTTACCGCTGACTTTCATCACCACCAGGGTGTTGGGATACAGGTAGAGGTCGGCGGCGTTGCGGAAGGTGAGCTGCCCTTTTTCCACTTCAACAAAGCTGGCCGGGTCATTTTTACGTCCGCCGACTTTAAACGGCGCGGCGGCGGAGAGTACCGGCAGCTTCGCCAGATCCGGGTCGCCCTGAATGTAGTGCTCAACGTAGGCCTTCTGGGCCATATTGACCACCTGTACGGTTGGGTCGTCCTGCACCAGCGCCAGGTAGCTGTACATATTATCCGAGGATTTACCAATCGGTTTGCCGACAAACTCGCGGGTGGCGTCATGGTCGGCTTTTAATACCGCCACCATGTTGCTGTCTTCTGCCGCCAGCGATTTCTTCGCCACCGAGTCGTAGATCGGCCGCGCTTCGGCTTTCGCTGCGCTGACCTGCCATTTGCCGCTGTCGTTGTTCAGGACCAGATCGACCACCCCAAGGTGATCGCCCCACATGCCCGGCATCACTGCCGGTACGCCGTTCAGCGTACCTTTCGCGATATCCGCGCCTTTGATACCGGCAAAATCTTTGCTCGGGAAGACGGCGTGAGCGTGGCCGAACATAATGGCATCGACCCCAGGCACCTGGCTTAAATAGTAAACGGAGTTCTCCGCCATGGCCTGATACGGGTCGGCGGAGAGGCCGGAGTGGGCAATGACCACCACCACGTCCGCGCCTTTTTCGCGCATTTCCGGGACAAACTTGCGTGCGGTTGCGGTAATGTCGTTAACGGTCACCTTACCGCTAAGATTGGCTTTATCCCAGGTCATTATCTGCGGTGGTACGAAGCCGATATAGCCAATGCGCAGCGTCTGCGTTTTGCCGTCGCTATCCTTCACCTGGGTATCCTGAATCAGATAAGGCGTAAACATCGGTTTGCCGGTTTTGACGTCGATAATATTGGCGTTCACGTAGGGGAACTTCGCCCCTGCCAGCGCTTTATGCAGGAAGTCGAGCCCGTAGTTAAACTCGTGGTTGCCGAGGTTGCCCACGACATAATTCAGGGTATTCATCGCCTTGTAGACCGGGTGAACATCGCCCTCTTTCAGACCCTTTGCGGCCATATAGTCACCCAGCGGGCTGCCCTGAATAACATCGCCGTTATCGACCAGTACGCTATTGCTGACTTCCTGACGCGCTTTCTCAATCAAGGTTGCGGTACGCACCAGGCCAAATTTTTCCGTGGCGGCATCTTTGTAATAGTCAAAGTCCATCATATTACTGTGCAGATCGGTGGTTTCCATGATCCGCAAATCGACCGTTGCCGCATTTACGCTGGCGGCGATCAGCGTGGCCAGTAGCGTTGCGCTAAACTTAATCATCAGTGGCGTCCTTTTTATATGAGCAGTGGCACAGAAGAAAATGTATTTACATTCTGTTGCTTACAGAAATGTGAATCATGCCAGAAAAGCGGTGAAGGAAACCGCCATCGTTATCACAGATAGCGGAACTCACAATGATGCGATATAAATAAAACAACGAGTTAACGCCACTGTAACCAGACGAGGTGGAGAATGTTAGAACAAGTATGTCAGCTTGCACGGAATGCGGGCGATGCCATCATGGAAGTTTACGATGGAAAACAGCCGATGGACGTTACCAGCAAGAAGGACGATTCTCCGGTCACGGCCGCGGATATTGCGGCGCACAAGGTGATTATCAGCGGCCTGCTGGCCCTGACGCCCGATATTCCGGTTCTGTCGGAAGAGGATCCGCCGGCCTGGGAGGTACGTCAGCACTGGCAGCGCTACTGGCTGGTGGACCCGCTGGACGGCACCAAAGAGTTTATCAAGCGCAACGGCGAGTTTACCGTCAATATCGCCTTGATTGAAAACGGTAAACCGACCCTGGGCGTGGTCTACGCGCCGGTGATGAAGGTGATGTACAGTGCGGAAAAGGGTAAAGCATGGAAAGAGGAGTGCGGCGTTCGCAAACAGATTCAGGTCCGCGATGCGCGTCCGCCGCTGGTGGTGATTAGCCGTTCACACGGCAATGACCCGGAGCTGCAGGAGTATCTTGAGCAGCTTGGTGAACACCAGACTACCTCAATTGGTTCGTCGCTGAAGTTCTGTCTGGTCGCTGAAGGGCAGGCCCAGCTTTACCCACGCTTCGGGCCGACAAGTACCTGGGACACCGCGGCCGGTCATGCGGTCGCCAGCGCCGCCGGGGCGCACGTTCACGACTGGCAGGGGCGTACTCTTGATTACACGCCGCGTGAATCGTTCCTCAACCCCGGCTTCCGGGTCTCTATTTATTAAGCAACTTGTGCAGCAGGCCCACTACCTGCTGCACCTCCTGCTGGCTGAGCGCGCCGTCTTTAGCCCACTGCACGCGACCCTCTTTGTCCAGCACCACGATGGCTGAACTCTCTTCTTCGAGCTGCCACGCTTTGCGCACCGCGCCGTTGCTGTCGACGATGAACTGTGACCAGGGGTAGAGCTGCTTATTGTTCTCGATACTGCTGCGGACAAACATTCCCGAGCCTGGGATAGCGTCATCGGTATTGACGATAGTCGTCGTTTGGTAGCGGTTGTGCGGCAGCTTCGCGCTTTTAATGGCTTCAATTAAGGTCGCGTTTTTTTCTTTTGCCGACGAGCGACCGGCAATGTGCATCACGACGCGCACTTTTCCCGCCAGCTGCGCGCTATTCCAGCTTTTATAGCTAAATTTATCGTTATCCAGCACCAGTTCTCCCCGATCCGCTACGCCGACCGGCGCAACGCGCTGACCGTCGACAAAGTTATGCGCCGAGGCCAACAGTGGGAACAGGAGACATGAAACGGCCAGTAATCTACGTAGGGTCATGGTGTTTCCTTTTATTATCTTTGCAGGTGATCCGACCACTTGGTCTGCTTTAATCATAAGTGCGATTTATCGGCATTACCCGCAATGATGGTGCCAGTTTGCGTGTTGACGCACAATTCCGTCTAAAATCGGCGACTTATACTACCTTCATCGGATGCCTGAAACGAAAACTCTGAATTATTGTCATCATAAGGTAAATAAACTTATACAAACTGGGTATCACTCAGATTCTGGACTATAGTTTCAGGGCATTAAAATTTGCGATTCCGGTACGTGGGCTAACTGTGGCACCACAGGAGCGTAACCCTGGCAGGAGACAACAATGAAAATTTTCCAACGCTACAACCCGCTACAAGTAGCGAAGTACGTGAAGATCCTGTTCCGTGGACGTTTGTATATCAAGGACGTTGGCGCTTTTGAGTTTGATAAGGGCAAAATCCTTATCCCGAAGGTTAAGGACAAGCTGCATTTGTCAGTGATGTCCGAAGTCAACCGCCAGGTCAGCCGTCTACAAACAGAGATGGCATAACCTGAAAAGTGGTATGACTACACGGTAAAAAGGCGGCTCCCCCAGGGAGCCGTTGATGTTTCTGGACCCGGCATCAGCCCCAGATTGGTCGGCATACGCAGACTTAAGTGTATATCGATGGGCAATGCGTAATCTGATGAGATTGCGATCTTTATTGGCCGGGCAAGGCGTTAGCCGCCGCCCGGCAACAGGGGGGAAGAACAGTGTTCGCGAGAAAGCGTTACGCTGACTCTTTATCACTGTTCGCCGCGTCCGGCAGCTTGGGCACCAGCACCGTCGGCTTATTGTCGATGCGGGTCACCAGCAGCTGATCGATGCGGTAGTTGTCGATATCCACCACCTCGAATTTATAGCCGGAGAACTTCACCGCGTCGGTCCGCTTGGGAATTTTACGCAGCATAAACATCATAAAGCCGCCAATAGTCTCGTAATTTCCGGACTGTGGGAAGTCATCGATATCCAGCACCCGCATTACGTCGTCGATCGGCGTGCCGCCGTCAATCAGCCAGGAGTTCTCATCGCGTGCGACGATCTGCTCTTCCAGCCCCTGGCCGACCAGATCGCCCATCAGAGTGGTCATCACGTCGTTAAGGGTGATAATCCCGACGACCAGCGCATACTCGTTCATGATCACGGCGAAGTCTTCACCGGCGGTTTTAAAGCTTTCCAGCGCTTCAGACAGCGTCAGGGTATCCGGGACAATCAGCGTATTGCGAATCTGCACGCCGCCGGTCAGCACCAGGCTTTGGTTCGCCAGCACGCGGTTCAGCAGGTCTTTGGAGTCAACGTAGCCGATGATGTGGTCGATATCTTCGTTACACACCAGGAACTTAGAGTGCGGATGCTCTGCAACCTTATTCTTCAGGCTCTGTTCATCTTCATGGAGATCGAACCAGATGACGTTTTCACGCGAAGTCATGGACGAAGGCACGGTGCGCGACTCCAGCTCAAACACGTTCTCAATCAGCTCATGTTCCTGCTTACGCAGCACCCCGGCCAGCGCGCCGGCTTCCACTACGGCGTAAATATCATCGGAGGTAATGTCGTCTTTACGCACCATCGGAATTTTGAACAGGCGGAAGATGTTGTTGGCCATGCCGTTGAACAACCACACCAGCGGGCGGAAGAGAAACAGGCAGAAGCGCATCGGGTTGATGATGCGTAAAGCGACGGCTTCAGGCGCAATCATACCGATGCGTTTCGGGGTCAGGTCAGCAAACAGAATGAACAGGCTGGTGACCAGGGTAAAGGAGATAATAAAGCTCAGCTGCTCGGAGAGCTCGGGGGACATATAGCGACTAAAGAGGCCGTGAAACGCCGGCGAAAATGCAGCATCGCCGACGATACCGCCGAGAATCGCTACCGCGTTGAGGCCGATTTGCACCACGGTAAAGAACATACCGGGGTTTTCCTGCATCTTCAGCACGCGTTGAGCGTTGACGTTGCCGTCATCGGCCAGCAGCTTGAGTTTGATTTTACGTGATGCGGCCAGCGAGATTTCCGATATCGAAAAGAACGCACTGACGGCTATCAGACAAAGTATTACTAAAATACTGTTTAACATATCTTATCTGACCGTTGAGATCAGATCCTCGGAAGGGAAGTGGATAACGCTAAGTGGAATTCACAAAAAGCCGGTCCGAAGGCTCTGGACCGGCGATAACACGGCGTAGTATAGCGTAAGGTACTGTAAAGCCGCCAGAGCGTAAATTATTCAATCCGGCAGCCTGCTATTACGGGTCAACGGCATCAGGGCTGCGGCGGTAAACAAACCCCAATCCCGCCGATACCGCAGTATCCGTAGGGGTTTTTATGCAGATACTGCTGATGATCGTCTTCCGCATAATAGAACGGCTTTGCCGTGGCGATCTCGGTGGTGATAGCGCGCGGGTCGTTGGCTTCCTTCATTGCCGCCTGGAAACGCGCGAGGCTGGCTTTCGCGGCTTCGCTCTGTTCCGGCGTCAGCGGATAAATAGCGGAACGATACTGCGTGCCGCGGTCGTTACCCTGCTGCATGCCCTGCGCCGGGTCGTGATTTTCCCAGAAGACCTGAAGCAGCTGCTCATAGCTGATAACCTGCGGATCGTAGACCACGCGCACGGCCTCAGCATGGCCCGTCTCGCCGCTGCAAACTTCACGATAGGTGGGGTTTGGCGTGTAGCCGCCGGTGTAACCTGCGGCGGTGCTATAAACGCCGGGCAGTTGCCAGAACAGGCGTTCGACGCCCCAGAAACAGCCCATGGCGAACAGAGCGACTTCCATTCCGGCGGGGACGTTGGTCATCGAATGGCCATTGACGGCGTGGAGCGTAGCCACCGGCATCGGCGTATTGCGTCCCGGCAGCGCGTCCGCTTGGGCGACAAGATGCGTTTTATCAAATAGACTCACGGTGGGCCTCTCTAACTGAAAATGTGGTTAAGGTTGTAACCAAGCGTGACTTTTAACACAATAACCACGCTTAATACGTCTAGATTTAAACATAAGAATTATTTGGGTTAACGTCTATTTTTCAACCCTTAGTTGTTAGGGTTTTGTTAAGCCGTGGAGCGGCACTTTCGTTTCCTTCGGGGGGAAACAAGGATATTCAGGAGAAAACGTGCTACAAATCCGCCAGTTATGTATCACCAGCCTTTTGCTGGTCAGCGGGGTCGCCAGCGCAGCGAACGTGCGTTTGCAGGTTGAGGGGTTATCCGGGGAACTGGAAAAAAACGTCCGCGCCCAACTCTCTACGATCCAGAGCGATGAAGTTACGCCGGACCGGCGCTTTCGCGCGCGCGTGGATGATGCTATCCGCGAAGGTCTGAAAGCGCTCGGCTACTATGAGCCCACCATCGATTTTGATTTACGTCCGCCGCCGGCGAAGGGGCGCCAGGTACTGATCGCCAAAGTCACGCCCGGCGAACCGGTGCGCATTGGTGGTACGGAAGTCATTTTACGCGGCGGAGCCCGAACCGATCGCGACTATCTGGATTTGTTAAACACGCGACCGGCCATCGGTACCATCCTCAATCACGGTGATTATGACAGCTTTAAAAGCTCTCTGACCCGGGTCGCGCTGCGTAAGGGCTACTTCGATAGCGAGTTTAATAAAAGCCAGCTTGGGGTTTCTCTTGACCGTCATCAGGCCTTCTGGGATATCGACTACAACAGCGGCGAGCGCTACCGCTTTGGCCCGGTGACCTTTGAGGGCTCGCAAATTCGCGACGAATATCTGCAAAATCTGGTGCCGTTTAAGCAGGGCGACTATTACACCTCGCAGGATCTCGCCGAACTCAACCGCCGCCTGGCGGCGACCGGCTGGTTCAGTTCCGTCGTCGTGGCGCCGCAGTTTGAGAAGTCCCGCCAGACGAAAGTGTTGCCTTTGCAGGGCGTGGTTTCTCCGCGCAAAGAGAATACTGTTGAGACCGGGGTCGGCTACTCAACCGACGTCGGGCCGCGCGTCAAAGGGACCTGGAGAAAGCCGTGGATGAACTCCTACGGCCACAGCCTGACCTCCAGCCTCAGCCTGTCCGCTCCTGAACAGCAGCTTGATTTCAGCTACAAGGTACCGCTGCTAAAAAGCCCGCTTGAACAGTACTACCTGATGCAGGGCGGCTTTAAGCGTACCGATCTCAATGATACCCAGGCGGATTCTACCACCCTGGCCGTGTCGCGCTATTGGGAGATGTCGAGCGGCTGGCAGCGCGCGCTGAACCTGCGCTGGAGTCTCGACCACTTTACCCAGGCCAACGTCACCAATACCACGATGCTGATCTATCCCGGCGTGTCGGTGAACCGGACCCGTTCTCGCGGCGGCCTGATGCCGACCTGGGGCGATTCACAGCGCTATTCGGTGGACTACTCCAACACCATGTGGGGCTCGGATATTAACTTTATCGTGATGCAGGCGCAGGACGTCTGGATCCGCACCCTTTATGACCGCCACCGCTTCGTGGTACGCGGCAACCTTGGCTGGATTGAGGCCGATAACTTCAGCAAAGTCCCGCCGGATCTGCGTTTCTTCGCCGGTGGCGACCGCAGCATTCGCGGTTATAAATACAAATCTATCTCGCCAAAAGATGATGACGGCAAGCTGATGGGGGCTTCGAAGCTGGCCACCGGCTCGCTGGAGTATCAGTACAACGTGAGCGGCAAATGGTGGGGCGCGGTGTTCGTCGATAGCGGCGAAGCGGTGAGCGATATCCGCGAAAGCAACTTTAAAACCGGCGCTGGCCTCGGCGTACGCTGGCAGTCCCCGGTCGGTCCAATCAAGCTGGATATCGCCAGACCGATCGGTGACAAAGAAGAACACGGTTTACAGTTTTATATCGGCCTGGGGCCTGAATTATGAGTTTATGGAAGAAGATAAGCCTCGGCGTACTGATTTTTCTGGTGCTGCTGCTGGGGACGGTAGGTTTCCTGGTGGGGACGACGACTGGCCTGCATCTGGTTATCAAAGCCGCCGATCGCTGGGTCCCTGGGCTGGAAATTGGCAAAGCCACCGGCGGCTGGCGCGATCTGACGCTGGAGAACGTGCGCTTTGAGCAGCCGGGCGTGGCGGTCACCGCCGGGCAGTTCCACCTTGGCGTTAAGCTACGCTGCCTGTGGGACAGTAGCCTGTGCGTCAACGATATTTCTCTGCGCGATATCTATGTGGCGATCGATACCAGCAAAATGCCGCCAGCGGCGCCGGTTGAAGAAGAAGATAGCGGACCGCTGAATCTCTCCACGCCTTACCCCATCACCCTGAGTCGGGTGGCGCTGCATAACGTCAACGTGAAAATTGACGATACGGCCGTTTCGCTGCGCGATTTTTCCACGGGGCTTAACTGGCAAGAGAAAAACCTGACCCTGACGCCGACCTCGCTGCAGGGGCTGCTTATCGCGCTGCCGAAGGTGGCGAAAGTGGCCCAGGAGCAGGTCGTTGAGCCGAAAATTGACAATCCGCAGCCGGAAGAAAAGCCGCTCGGCGAGACGATGAAAGACCTGTTCTCGAAGCCGGTGCTGCCGGAAATGACCGATGTCCATCTGCCGTTGAATCTCAATATTCAGGAGTTTCGCGGCGAGCAGCTGCGTCTGACCGGCGATACCGATATGACCATCTACTCGCTGCTGCTCAAAGTCAGCAGCATTGATGGGCAGATGAAGCTGGACGCGCTGGACGTGGATTCTGACCAGGGCAAAGTGACGGCTTCCGGTAATGCACAACTGCAGGATAACTGGCCGGTCGATATCACCCTCAACGGTACGCTGAATGTAGACCCGCTCAAGGGCGAGAAAGTGCAGCTCAAAGTGGGCGGCGAAGTGCGTAAAAAGCTCACGCTCGGCGTGGATCTGAACGGCCCTGTCGCCATGACGCTGCGCGCCGAAACGCAGCTGGCGGAGGCCGGCCTGCCGCTGGATATGGAGGTGAAAAGCAAGCAGCTTTACTGGCCATTTACCGGCGAGAAAGCGTATCAGGCTGACGACCTACTGCTGAAATTTAACGGCAAGATGACCGACTACACGCTGGCCTTCAGCACCGCGGTGAAAGGGCAGTCGCTGCCGCCAGCGAAAATTAGCCTGAACGCGAAGGGCAACGAGCAGCAGGTGAATCTCGACAAGCTCACCGTCGCCGCCCTCGAAGGAAAAACCGAGTTGAAAGCGCTGCTCGACTGGCAGCAGGCGATCAGCTGGCGCGGCGAACTGACGCTTAACGGTATCAACACCGCTAAAGAGGTACCGGACTGGCCGTCGAAGCTCAACGGACTGATTAAGACCCAGGGCAGCCTGTACGGCGGCAGCTGGCAGATGTCGGTACCGGAGCTGAAAATCACCGGTAACGTGAAGCAAAACAAAGTCGACGTGAGCGGTTCGCTGCAGGGCAACAGCTATATGCAGTGGAAAATCCCCGGCCTGCATCTGGCTCTGGGCCCCAACAGCGCCGACGTGAAAGGCGAGCTGGGAGTTAAAGATCTTAACCTCGACGCCACCATTGACGCGCCGCATCTCGATAACGCCCTGCCGGGCCTGGGCGGGACGGCGAAGGGATTAGTAAAAGTTCGCGGCACCGTCGATGCGCCGCAGCTGCTGGCGGATATCACCGCCCGGGCGCTGCGCTGGCAGGAGCTATCGGTGGCTCAGGTGAACGTGAAGGGCGATGTGAAATCCACCGACCAGATTGGCGGTCATCTTGACGTACGCGTGGACCGCATTAGCCAGCCGGGCGTGAATATCAGCCTGGTGCAGCTCAATGCGAAGGGCAACGAGAAACAGCACGACCTGCAGCTGCGGGTGCAGGGCGATCCGGTTTCCGGACAGCTGTCGCTGGCAGGCAGTTTTGACCGCAAAGAGGAGCGCTGGAAAGGCACGCTGAGCAATACCCGCTTCCAGACGCCGGTAGGGCCGGTGGCGCTGACGCGCAACATCGCGCTGGATTACCGTAACCTCGAGCAGAAAATCAGCATTGGACCGCACTGCTGGACTAACCCGAATGCCGAACTGTGCGTACCGCAGACCATTGACGCCGGCGCGAGCGGGCGCGCGGTAGTGAATCTCAACCGTTTCGACCTGGCGATGCTGAAGCCGTTTATGCCGGAAGAGACGCAGGCCAGCGGCGTGTTTAGCGGCAATGCCGACGTGAGCTGGGACACCACCAAAGAGGGGCTACCGCAGGGCAAGGTCACCCTGAGCGGACGTAACGTGAAGGTGACCCAGACGGTCAACGACGCGCCGCTGCCGGTGGCGTTCGATACCCTGAATCTTACGGCCGATCTGCACAACAATCGCGCCCAGCTGGGCTGGCTGATTCGCCTGACCAACAATGGTCAACTGGATGGGCAGGTGCAGGTCACCGATCCGCAGGGCCGACGTAATCTGGGCGGGAACGTGAATATCAGCAACTTCTCGCTGGCGATGATCAACCCTATCTTCTCGCGCGGTGAAAAGGCGGAAGGGCGGCTCAATGCGCGTCTGACGCTGGGCGGCAACGTACAGAGCCCGCAGCTGTACGGCCAGATGCAGCTGAATGGCGTGGATATTGACGGCAACTTTATGCCGTTCGATATGCAGCCGAGCCAGCTGGCGATGAATTTCACCGGTACCCGCTCGACCCTACAAGGGACGGTGAATACCAGCCAGGGCCATATTGCGCTCAGCGGTAACGCCGACTGGACGCAGATTGACAACTGGCGCGCGCAGATTGCCGCGAAGGGCAGCCGGGTGCGGATAACCGTGCCGCCGATGGTGCGCCTGGATGTTTCGCCAGATGTCGTCTTTACCGCCACGCCAAGCCTGTTTAACCTGGATGGTAGCGTTGACGTGCCCTGGGCAAGAATCGTCGTCAATGAAGTGCCGGAAAGCGCCGTTGGGGTCTCTTCTGACGAAGTCATGCTGGATAAAAATCTGCAGCCGATTAAGCAGCAGAGCGCCGGTATTCCGATTAACAGCAACCTGACGATTCATGTAGGCAACAACGTTCGCCTCGACGCCTTTGGTCTGAAAGCGCGTCTGACCGGCGATTTGAAAGTGGCTCAGGATAAACAGGGGCTGGGCCTCAACGGGCAGATTAATATCCCGGAAGGCCGCTTCCATGCCTACGGCCAGGATCTGATCGTGCGTAAAGGCGAACTGCTGTTCTCCGGACCGCCGGATCAGCCGCTGCTGAACATCGAAGCCATTCGTAATCCGGATGCCACGGAAGACGACGTGATCGCCGGCGTTCGCGTGACCGGTTCGGCCGATCAGCCGAAAGCGGAAATTTTCTCCGATCCGGCCATGTCGCAGCAGGAAGCGCTCTCTTACCTGCTGCGCGGGCAGGGTTTGGGCAGCGGACAGAGCGATAGTGCGGCAATGACCTCCATGCTTATTGGTATGGGGGTTGCACAAAGTGGTCAGGTTGTGGGTAAAATCGGCGAGACGTTTGGCGTAAGTAATCTGGCGCTGGATACCGAAGGGGTGGGCGACTCCTCCCAGGTGGTGGTCAGCGGCTACGTGCTGCCGGGTCTGCAGGTAAAATATGGGGTAGGGATCTTTGACTCCCTGGCGACGTTGACGTTACGTTATCGCCTGATGCCTAAGCTATATATGGAAGCCGTGTCTGGCGTAGACCAGGCTCTCGATTTGCTCTATCAGTTTGAGTTTTAGCAATGCGAATATTTGTTTACGGCAGTTTACGACGCAAACAAGGCAACAGCCACTGGATGACCAACGCTCAGTGGCTGGGCGATCATAGTGTCAATGATTATCAACTGTACAGCCTGGGCCACTATCCAGGCGCGGTGCCCGGCGATGGCACGGTACATGGTGAGGTCTATCGTATTGACGCATCGACGCTGGCTGAATTGGATGCGCTGCGTACTAAAGGCGGCGAGTATGCTCGTCACCTGATCCAGACGCCCTACGGTAGCGCCTGGATGTATGTCTATCAGCGCCCCGTTGAGGGCTTCACGCTGATAGAAAGCGGCAACTGGTTGGACAAAGACCAGTATTAATAACGATAACGCCACCTTCGGGTGGCGTTGTTTTTTATGGGGGGATGTTGTCGGCCCGCTAAGGCATCAGCCGCCGCTCAGCAATAGAGCAACGCCCAAAAAAAACACCGCCGGAGGCGGTGTTTTTGCGAACCTGAGTGCGGCAGAATTACTTCTTAGCGCGCTCGAAGGAAGCCACGATTTCGGCTTTCGCCGCTTCAGCGTTGTCCCAGCCGTCAACTTTAACCCATTTGCCTGCTTCGAGGTCTTTATAGTGCTCGAAGAAGTGGGTGATCTGCGCTTTCAGCAGTTCCGGCAGGTCGTTCACATCTTTGATGTGATCGTATTCTTTGCTCAGCTTGGTGTGCGGTACCGCAACCAGTTTCGCATCTTCACCGGATTCGTCGGTCATTTTCAGTACGCCAACCGGACGGCAGCGGATAACGGAACCCGGCTGCAGCGGGTACGGCGTCGGGACCAGAACGTCAACCGGGTCGCCGTCCAGGGACAGGGTGTGGTTGATGTAGCCGTAGTTGCACGGATAGAACATCGCCGTGGACATGAAACGGTCAACGAACAGTGCACCGCTCTCTTTGTCGACTTCGTATTTGATAGGATCTGCGTTCGCCGGGATCTCGATCACGACGTAGATGTCTTCCGGCAGATCTTTGCCCGCAGGTACGTTGAGTAAGCTCATGTCTGTTTCCTTTAAAATGTATGGCAAACAAGTGCCCGGTATTATAGCCAACTCACATCGAATGTCTTCGCTTCTTTTTCCCCAGAACGGGTGGGTGGAGTCCGAATTTTTCGGCGTAATACAGCCTGAAAATCCATAAACATAGCCGCATACTGAATAAAATTATGTAACCGTTTTCATTGCATATGCTTGATATCTCAAAGCGCGCAAAATTTCGTCATAAACGGCGAAGCTCGCGCGGGTCGCGAAGCCTCACCGGCTCTCCGCTGAAGAGTAACGCACCGATTAACATCTAATTAACTTTTTTGAAGTGTGATGTAACGCATTCAGTTACATCTCCGATTGTCTATAGTTTGTCCGCTGGTGAGGCTTTATCCAACAATAACCCTACGAGGATCCTCTTATGTGGAAGCGCTTACTTCTTGTCACCGCAGTTTCCGCAGCTATGTCGTCTATGGCCATGGCTGCCCCTCTGACCGTGGGTTTTTCACAGGTCGGCTCTGAATCTGGCTGGCGTGCGGCAGAAACCAACGTCGCGAAGGAGGAAGCCGCGAAGCGCGGTATCACTCTGAAGATTGCCGATGCGCAGCAAAAACAGGAAAACCAGATTAAAGCCGTCCGCTCTTTCATCGCTCAGGGCGTCGATGCCATCTTCATCGCTCCGGTGGTGGCGACCGGCTGGGAACCGGTACTGAAAGAAGCGAAAGAGGCCAAAATCCCGGTATTCCTGCTCGACCGCTCCATTGATGTTAAAGATAAAGACCTCTACATGACCACCGTGACCGCCAACAACGTGCTGGAAGGCCAGCTGATCGGCGAGTGGCTGGTGAAAACCGTCGATGGCAAACCGTGTAACGTTGTTGAGCTGCAGGGGACCGTAGGCGCCAGCGTGGCGATTGACCGTAAGAAAGGCTTCGCCGAAGCCATTTCTAAAGCCTCTAATATCAAAATTATCCGTTCCCAGTCCGGCGACTTTACCCGCAGTAAGGGCAAAGAAGTGATGGAAAGCTTTATCAAAGCGGAGAACAACGGCAAGAACATCTGCATGGTTTACGCCCATAACGACGACATGGTGATTGGCGCTATTCAGGCGATTAAAGAAGCCGGACTGAAGCCGGGCAAAGATATCCTCACCGGCTCTATCGACGGCGTGCCGGATATCTATAAAGCGATGATGGCCGGTGAAGCTAACGCCAGCGTCGAGCTGACGCCGAATATGGCCGGCCCGGCGTTCGATGCGCTGGAGAAATACAAAAAAGACGGCACCCTGCCTGAAAAAGTCACCATCACTCAATCGACGCTCTACCTGCCGGATACGGCGAAAGAAGAGTTAGAGAAGAAGAAAAATATGGGCTACTGAGTCGTAGCTAAGAACAGGCCACGTTCCCGGTGGTGCTACGCTGACCGGGCTACAGTTTCACCGCCGTCTGCGGAGCGGGTAGCCCGGACAGGCGCGCAGCGCCGCCTCCGGGATTTCCCCGGTCGCTATAGCACGGCTGATTTCCCTCTCCTCCCCTCGGGGAGAGGGCAAAGGTGAGGGGGGAGCATGAACGGCGAATCGCATCAGGAAATCCTTCGTACGGAAGGGCTCAGCAAGTTTTTCCCCGGCGTGAAAGCGCTGGATAACGTTAATTTCAGCCTGCGCCGGGGCGAAATCATGGCTCTGCTAGGCGAAAACGGCGCGGGTAAATCTACTCTGATTAAAGCGCTGACCGGCGTATATCACGCCGACCGCGGGACAATCTGGCTGGAAGGCCAGGCGATTTCGCCGAAAAACACCGCCCATGCTCAACAGCTGGGGATTGGTACCGTCTATCAGGAAGTGAACCTGCTGCCTAACATGTCGGTGGCGGACAATCTGTTTATCGGCCGTGAGCCCCGGCGTTTTGGCCTGCTGCGGCGTAAAGAGATGGAAAAGCGCGCCACCGCGCTGATGGCATCCTACGGTTTTTCCCTTGATGTACGCGAGCCGCTGAACCGCTTTTCAGTGGCGATGCAGCAGATTGTCGCCATCTGCCGGGCGATCGACCTGTCAGCAAAAGTATTAATTCTTGATGAACCGACCGCCAGCCTGGATACCCAGGAGGTGGAGATGCTCTTCACCTTGATGCGCCAGCTGCGCGATAGCGGGGTCAGCCTGATTTTCGTCACCCATTTCCTCGACCAGGTTTACGCCGTCAGCGATCGTATCACCGTGCTGCGCAACGGCGGTTTTGTCGGCTGCCGGGAAACCCGCGAGCTGCCGCAAATTGAGCTGGTGAAGATGATGCTGGGCCGCGAGCTGGAGCATAACGCCTTGCAACGCGCGGGCCGCACCCTGCTCAGCGATAAGCCGGTGGCCGCCTTCGAAGATTTTGGCAAAAAAGGCACCATTGCACCGTTTAGTCTGCAGGTCCGTCCCGGTGAAATCGTCGGCCTGGCGGGTCTGTTAGGCTCGGGGCGCACGGAAACGGCGGAGGGTATCTTCGGCATTAAACCCGCCGACAGCGGCAAAGCGTGGATCAAAGGCAAGCCGCAAACCCTGCGCTCGCCGCATCAGGCATCCTGCCTCGGGATCGGCTTCTGCCCGGAGGACCGCAAAACCGACGGCATTATCGCCGCCGCCTCGGTGCGGGAAAATATTGTTCTCGCGCTACAGGCGCAGCGCGGCTGGCTGCGGCCGATTGGGCGGCGCGAACAAAATGAGATTGCCGAACGTTTTATTCGTCAGCTGGGTATTCGTACCCCCAGCGCCGAACAGCCGATCGAATTTCTCTCCGGCGGTAATCAGCAAAAGGTACTGCTCTCCCGCTGGCTGCTGACGAAACCGCAGTTCCTGATCCTCGATGAACCCACCCGCGGTATTGACGTGGGTGCCCACGCCGAGATCATCCGCCTGATCGAAACCCTGTGCGCCGATGGTCTGGCGCTGCTGGTTATTTCTTCAGAGCTGGAAGAGCTGGTGGGTTACGCCGATCGGGTGATTATCATGCGCGATCGCCAGCAGGTGGCGGAGCTGGCTCTGAGCGAGCTCTCCGTGCCGGCGATCATGAACGCTATTGCGGCATAAGGAGTAACCGATGATGCCTCAATCTGTTCCGAAAACCGGCCAGCCGAAACGGCGCGTTAACTGGCCCAAAGGGATGCCGCAGATCGTTGCGCTGCTGCTGGTGCTGGTGGTTGACAGCCTGGTCGCCCCGCATTTCTACCAGATCGTGCTCCAGGAGGGGCGACTGTTCGGCAGCCCGATTGATATTTTGAACCGCGCCGCGCCAGTGGCGCTGCTGGCGATCGGCATGACGCTGGTTATCGCCACCGGCGGGATTGACCTCTCCGTCGGGGCGGTGATGGCGATTGCCGGCGCAACGGCGGCGTCGATGACCGTGGCGGGACACAGCCTGCCGGTTGTGCTGCTGGCTTCGCTGGGAGCCGGCGCGCTGGCGGGCCTGTGGAACGGTATCCTTGTGGCGGTGCTGAAGATCCAGCCGTTTGTCGCCACGCTGATCCTGATGGTCGCCGGACGCGGCGTGGCGCAGCTGATCACCTCCGGGCAGATCGTCACTTTTGACTCCCCGCCGCTGGCCTGGCTGGGCAGCGGATCGCTGCTGCTGTTCCCGACGCCGGTGATAATCGCCATCGTTACGCTGGTGCTGTTCTGGCTGTTTACCCGCAAAACTGCGCTGGGGATGTTTATCGAAGCGGTGGGGATTAACATTCGTGCGGCGAAAAACGCCGGGGTAAATACCCGCATCGTCGTGATGCTGGCCTACGTGCTGAGCGGAGTATGCGCGGCCATCGCCGGCATTATCGTCGCGGCGGATATTCGCGGCGCGGATGCCAATAACGCCGGGCTATGGCTGGAGCTGGATGCCATTCTGGCGGTCGTTATCGGCGGCGGCTCGCTGATGGGCGGGCGCTTTAATCTGCTGCTCTCGGTTGTCGGGGCGCTGATTATCCAGGGCATGAATACCGGGATCCTGCTGTCCGGTTTCCCGCCGGAGCTTAATCAGGTAGTCAAAGCGGTGGTGGTGCTGTGCGTACTGATCGTCCAGTCGCCGCGCTTTATCAGCATACTGAAGGGGATGCGCGGCCATGATAAAACGTAATTTACCGTTAATGATTACCCTCGCGGTCTTCGTACTGGGATACCTTTACTGCCTGACGCAGTTTCCCGGCTTTGCCTCGACGCGGGTGATCTGCAATATCCTGACCGACAATGCTTTTCTCGGGATCATCGCCGTCGGCATGACGTTCGTGATCCTCTCCGGCGGGATCGATCTGTCGGTGGGGTCGGTGATCGCCTTCACCGGGGTATTCCTCGCCAAAGCGATCGGTTTCTGGGGGATCTCGCCGCTGGTGGCATTTCCGCTAGTGCTGGTGATGGGCTGCGCTTTTGGCGCCTTTATGGGGCTGCTCATCGATGCGTTGAAGATCCCGGCGTTTATCATCACGCTTGCCGGGATGTTTTTTCTGCGCGGCGTCAGCTATCTGGTTTCGGAGGAGTCGATTCCCATCAATCATCCGGTGTATGACGCGCTTTCCGGACTGGCATGGACCATCCCCGGCGGCGGTCGTCTGAGCGCCATGGGGCTGTTGATGCTGCTGGTGGTGATCGGTGGCATTTTTATGGCCCACCGCACCCGCTTTGGCAATCAGGTTTACGCCATTGGCGGCAACGCGACGTCGGCCAACCTGATGGGGATCTCCACGCGGAGTACGACGATTCGCATCTATATGCTCTCTACCGGTCTGGCGACGCTGGCGGGGATCGTCTTCTCTATTTATACCCAGGCGGGTTATGCGCTGGCAGGGGTTGGCGTCGAGCTGGACGCCATTGCTTCGGTGGTGATCGGCGGCACGCTGTTAAGCGGTGGCGTGGGCACGGTTCTCGGCACCCTGTTTGGCGTCGCCATTCAGGGGCTGATTCAAACCTATATCAACTTCGACGGTACGCTTAGTTCATGGTGGACCAAGATCGCCATCGGTATTCTGCTGTTTATCTTTATCGCGCTGCAGCGCGGACTGACGGTGCTGTGGGAGAATCGGCAGAGTTCGCCAGTGAAAAGGGTAAATGTGCGTGCGACTGCTGAGTAGTATTCTGGTTTTTCGCTCAACTTATGTACGTACTCGCCACGTTCATCCATGATAGGTGCCTGATACAACAGGCACCCTGGAAAGGGATATTTTGAGCAAAGGAACGCTATTAATGGATATGGTTGAAGGTGAAGGATTATCAGGCAAGTGCGCCAGCTGTGGGCAAAAGGTATTGCCTCCGGCGCGTTATTGTAAAACCTGTAAGGATAAAAAATATACCGGTATCGGCGGCTGGCTTTATCTGCCGGCTTTAACCCTGACGCTCAGCTCGCTTTTACAGATCGTCGGGATATGTAATACGGTGACGGTTTTTCTGGATGTTGAAGAGGAGTTTAGAGCGTTTGCGCTGTTTGAAGCGGCTGGGGCACTATTTCTTTGGTTATTGGTAGTTTATACGACGATGTTGTTTTTCAGGAAGAAACGTCAGTTGCCAAATTATTATACTGTCTGGGTTCTGTTCACCACGATTCTCTACGCCATCGACTGCTGGATTGCTGCGCATTTTTATGGTTTAGGGCTGGAGGTTGAAGATATAAAAATTTTGGCCTCATGCGCGCTGCAGATAATCATCTGGATACCTTATTTCCACCTGTCGAAACGCGTCAAACTCACCTTCGTGAACTAAAGCAAATAGACGCCGGAATTATCCGGCGTCTGAATATTACGCGTCCGGGAACTCTTTAATAAAGTTCTCGACGTCTTCGACCATATGGTTATTGCCGACGAAGAAAGAGCGGCGCTGGTGCAGGCTTTCCGGGATAATATCCAGAATGCGCTCTTTACCGTCGCTGGCCTTGCCGCCCGCCTGTTCAGCGAGGAACGCCATCGGGTTGCACTCGTACAACAGACGCAGTTTACCGTCCGGGTGGCTGGCGGTGCTCGGGTAGAGGTAAATGCCGCCTTTGAGCAGGTTGCGGTGGAAATCCGCTACCAGCGAGCCGATATAGCGCGAGGTATACGGGCGCTGGGTCTCTTTATCTTCTTCCTGGCAGTACTTGATGTACTTCTTCACGCCCATCGGGAACTTGATGTAGTTACCTTCGTTAATCGAGTAGGTATTCCCCTTTTCCGGGAAGCGCATGCGTTCCTGGCACAGGCAGAACACGCCAAGGGACGGGTCGTAGGTAAAGGCGTGGACGCCGCAGCCGGTGGTATAAACCAGCATCGTCGAGGAACCGTAAACCACATAGCCGGCGGCGACCTGGCGGTTACCCGGCTGCAGGAAGTCTTCTTCGGTGACGGGAGTACCCACCGGCGTGACGCGGCGATAGATAGAGAAAATCGTCCCGACGGAGACGTTAACGTCGATGTTAGAGGAGCCATCCAGAGGGTCCATCAGCACCACGTATTTGGCGTGTTCACAGCCTTCAAAGACGACGATTTCATCTTCTTCTTCAGAGGCGATCCCGGCAACAATATCGCGTGCTCGCAGTGCGGCTTTCAGCTTTTCATTGGCAAACAGGTCGAGTTTTTGCTGCACCTCGCCCTGAACGTTTTCAGCACCGCTGGCACCCAGGATATCGACCAGACCGGCCTTGTTGATATCGCGGTGGATGATCTTGGCGCCTAACTTTATCGCCGACAACAAAGCAGTCAGCTCGCCCGTTGCGTGAGAGAACTCGTGCTGCTTTTCGACAATAAATTCACCTAACGTTTTCATAACCCGTTCCCTGCATGTTTATGTGAAGTAAAACGAACAAAACAATCTTAACAAAGAATAAAAAAAGTTCGCACAGGTGAATCGCGCCAGCAAAATACGGATTCCCCTGAAATGCATTTCTTTCAGCCCCAACATCCCGGTAAACTGTGCTTCAGATAAGAGAAGGAAATGACGAATGCGCATTCATATTTTAGGAATCTGTGGCACGTTTATGGGGGGGCTGGCGATGCTGGCGCGTTCCCTCGGTCATGAGGTAACGGGGTCGGATGCAAACGTCTATCCGCCAATGAGTACCCTGCTGGAAACCCAGGGAATTGAGTTAATTCAAGGATATGATGCCAGCCAGCTGGATCCTCAGCCGGATCTGGTGATCATCGGTAACGCGATGACGCGCGGCAACCCGTGCGTGGAAGCGGTGCTGGAAAATAACATCCCGTATATGTCCGGGCCGCAGTGGCTGCACGACTTTGTCCTGCGCGATCGCTGGGTGCTGGCGGTTGCCGGGACGCATGGTAAAACCACCACTGCCGGAATGGCGACCTGGATCCTTGAAGCCTGCGGCTACAAGCCGGGCTTTGTCATCGGCGGCGTACCGGGCAACTTTGAGGTGTCCGCGCGCCTTGGCGACAGCCCGTTCTTCGTGATTGAAGCCGATGAATACGACTGCGCTTTCTTCGATAAGCGCTCTAAGTTCGTTCACTACTGCCCGCGTACGTTAATTCTCAATAACCTTGAGTTCGACCATGCGGACATTTTTGACGACCTGAAGGCCATCCAGAAACAGTTCCATCATCTGGTGCGCATTGTGCCGGGCAAGGGCAAAATCATTCTGCCTGAGAACGACATCAACCTGAAACAGACGATGGCGATGGGCTGCTGGAGCGAGCAGGAACTGGTCGGCGAACAGGGCCACTGGCAGGCGAAAAAGCTGACCACCGATGCTTCCTCATGGGAAGTGTGGCTGGACGGCGAGAAAGTGGGCGAGGTGAAGTGGGCGCTGGTCGGCGAACATAATATGCATAACGGCCTGATGGCCATTGCCGCCGCCCGTCATGTCGGCGTGCTGCCTGCCGATGCGGCCAATGCGCTGGGTAGCTTTATCAACGCCCGCCGCCGTCTGGAACTACGCGGCGAAGCCAACGGCGTCACCGTATACGACGATTTTGCCCACCACCCGACGGCGATTCTGGCGACTCTGCAGGCGCTACGCGGCAAAGTTGGCGGTACCGCGCGAATTCTTGCCGTGCTTGAACCCCGTTCCAACACCATGAAAATGGGCATTTGCAAAGATGACCTGGCGCCGTCTCTCGGTCGTGCCGACGAGGTCTTTCTGCTGCAGCCGCAGCATATTCCGTGGCAGGTAGCTGAAGTAGCTGACGCCTGCGTACAGCCCGCGCACTGGAGCGCCGATGTCGATACGCTGGTGGATATGATTGTGAAGACCGCGCATCCTGGCGACCACATTCTGGTCATGAGCAACGGTGGTTTTGGCGGCATTCATCAGAAGCTGCTCGATAAGCTGGCGAAAAAAGCCGAGGCGGCCGAATAGGCCATTCTCCGCGTTGATCCGCCCTCCGCGTGAGGGCGGATAGTTACGGATGGTTCATGTTGATTTCACAAAGAGTGACCTCTACCGATTCCGCTTATTTTCCCGCGCTGGACGCTCTGTACGGCAGGGCCTTCCCGTGGCACGAACAGCGTGAAGCCGAGGCTAAACAGCAGGCGCTTGATAATCCCCATTATGTACTGGAAGCCTGGTTCGATGATGGTCTGTTTATCGGCCTGAGCGGCTGCTGGCGGTTTGCTGACTATAGTTACATTGAACATCTGGCCATCGACGATACGTTACGATCGCGTGGCTACGGCAAGCGGCTGTTAGCTGAAATACTTCAGCTTGCGCCGCTGACTATTCTCGAAATCGATCCGCTGACCAGCGAGATTGCCCATAAGCGTCTGCGCTTTTATGAAACCATGGGGTTTTGCGCGAATCCCTGGGCGCATCGCCATCCGACCTATCATCAGGGTATTGCCGATCATGAATTGATCGTGTTGAGCTACCCGCAGCCGATTGATGAGACGCGGTATCAGCGCTTTGCGCGGGATTTGCGTTTGGTGGTCATGGCTCAGGCTGGTGCGATCGAGGTATTGTCGCCCGGACAAGGTGTGCCAGGCGCCGCCTCCGGGAAAATCCCCGGTTGCGGCTGATGCCTGAGCTGGGCTAAAGGTCCGCGTGTTTTGAGTTTTTGTCACCCGGACAAGGCGCGTCAAGCGCCGCCTCCGGGA
>NZ_KV793462.1:80802-86412 GCF_001808475.1 Klebsiella sp. HMSC09D12
CCGGACAAGGCGCGTCAAGCGCCGCCTCCGGGAAGCCGTGCGTAATACGGCCTCCGCTTTTCTTCCGGTTCGCGTTGCGCTTAGCCGGGCGACAAGTTCACCGCCGTCTGCGTGTTTTGTCGCCCGGAACATGCTCAACGCGTTAAATTACTCTTTCGCGATAGGCGTTTCGTTTTCCGCCACTTTGCTATCGCCCTGAATAGCCGCGATTTTCTTCTCCACCTCGGCAACCTGCTCGCTGCTGTGCAGCAGCGTATAGGTCAGATCAAACTGGGCGCTTTCCCCGGGCTGAAGCTGCTTAACGCGTTTTTGCTCCCGCTCGATAGTGACCGGATAGGCGTAGCTGGTGCCTGGCTCAATACCGGTGACGTAACCCTGTTTCTCGGTATCGGTATTTTTCCACAGGGTCAGCACCGGTAGCTGGCGGGTATCAAACTGAATAGATGCCCCTTTATCGCCGGCTTTGTTGACCACTGCGGCTAGCGTTTGATGATTTTCATCCGCCAGAGGCTGCATATTAAACACCATTTCATCGAAATCTTTCGTTGGTCCGGCGTAGGTTTGCCAGCTTTTTAAGCCCGCTTTGGCGTAGTCGTTGAATGGACTGATGCTGGCGATCGGGGCCAGGAAGCGGGCGCCTTCTTCGAGGATCGGCTTGCCAAAGTTGCTGTGATAGATAATTTGATAGTCATGCGGATAGTCGGCATGGTTGGTCAGGACATCGTGCAGGCTAAAGCTATTGCTGCCTGGCACGTAGCGCAGTTCGGTCATGGTCTGCAAATCTGCTTTCTTGAAGGTGCTCTCCTTCACCAGTCCACGAACGCGAATTTCATATGGCGCGGTATCCGCCACTTCAACTTCTACCTGGGAAGCCGGCGTGTTGCCGACTTTGCCGTGCAGGGTGTAAATCTGCCCATCGGCGGTCACCGGGTGGCCTGTCCATTCGTAGCCGCAGCGTACCATCATTTCATTGAAACCCTCCAGCCATCCCAGTCCGTTACGGCTTTCGAGGTTAATAAAGGCGGGATTAACCACTTCTTTGACCGGCGAATCCCAGCCCATTCGCGATCCAAAGCCTTCGATTTTTAGCAGGTTCATGCCGCGGGTCGGGCTAAGCGCGATGGTCAGGCCGTCTTTACTATGGATCACAAGGATTTTACTGCCTTCTTGTTTACCGCCGTGAAGGACTTTTTGCTCAATGCTGAAGTTATGCTCTTTTATCTTCAGCTGATCGCTGGTTATTTGCCAGTTTCCTTTATCTATGCCGCTTTCAGCGCTTGTCAGCACCCACGTTTTTGCCATTGCCGGCGTAGAAATAAGCGCGGCAATGGCCGTCAAAGCTAATGTCTTTTTCATTTTTCATCCCTTTTGCTGAATCGATTGTGTCACTGATGCAGGGAATTTAGTTGCAAGTGGATTATGAAAATGTGAAGTGTCTCACCTGGTGAGAAAACAGGCGTTTTTATATTTTTAAATGAGATATAAATCTCTTTTCGTCAGTGATATTGAATTTCGTTGCTGAAATTATGTGATTACTATCGTCTTTTGCTTTAACGATTCAGCTTGGGTTCATTGCAGAAATACCGAGGCGGGATAAAAGGGATGGCTGCAGGGAGTCGCTATTCCCTGCAGCCTTAGGCAACGTGGCTTTACCGTTCACAACATCGCAGCGCTGAGGCTATCAAGCGCCGTAGAATGCCAGGGTGTACAACCCTTTAACGTCCTGAACTGACGGATAGTTAGGATTGGTTAACGTACAGGGATCGTCGACGGCATGGCGACTCATTCGGTCGAGCACATTAACAAAGGTCACTTCATTGATTTCCACTTCGTCACACTGGCTCAGCGTTTTCGGGACGCCCAGCCGTTGATTCAGCGCATTGATCGCGGCAATTAAATTATCCATACCTAATGCGGCTTCCAGCTGACGATATTTTTTGGTGAACTTCGCATTATATTGAATGATATACGGCAACATAATCGCATTCGCCAGACCGTGAGTAATGCCAAATTCGCCGCCAATTTTATGCGCCATCGAATGCACTAATCCCAGTGACGCATTGGTGAAGGCGATTCCCGCCAGCGCGGAAGCATTATGCATATGCATGCGGGCATTTAAATCATCGGGTGAGCGCCAGGCGGTTTCCAGATGCTTAAATACCAGCCGAATGGCCTCTACCGCATAAGGGTCGGTAAACGAGTTGGCTGCAGTGGAGACGTAGGCTTCAATCGCATGGGTCAAAACGTCCATGCCGGTGTGAACCGTCACGTGAGGCGGCATTTTTGCCGGAATAGTGGGGTCGAGAATGGCGATATCCGGCACCAGATCGGCGGCAACAATCGGGTATTTGATATGATTTGCCGTATCGGTGATCACCGAGAAGGCGGTGATTTCGGACGCGCTGCCGCTGGTGGAGGGGATCGCCACAAACCGTGCTTTGCTGCGCAGCGGCGGCATGGCACCGACGGGAATAATATCCTCAAACTTCAGCTGCGGATGTTCATAGAAACACCACATAACTTTAGCGGCATCCAGCGCGGAACCGCCGCCAATGGCCACTATCCAGTCAGGTTCAAAGGCCAGCATCGCTTTGGCTCCGCGCCAGACGGTTTTAATGGACGGATTGGGTTCAACATTATCGATAATAATGCACTCTATACCCGCTTTATTGAGTTCGCTGACGGCTTTATCCAGAAAGCCAAAACGCTTCATTGAACTGCCGCCGGTGACTAATGCGGCTTTTTTTCCGCTCAGGGTGGAAAGATGCTCTAAAGCATTTTCGCCATAAATAATACTGCGAGGAATTGAGAAGGCCTGGGTCATAGGAAACTCCATTTAATATTAAGGATTTTTTTAGTGTGCAGTCGTTATTAACGATTCAGCGACACGTGCAGAATAAAAAAATCGAATTAATGCTCCAGATACTGCCGGAGCAATATCTGGAGGGAGCTGACCGTCATATTTCAAGCTGCTTGTACGTTGCCCGCATTTGTTGACCTCAGCCATTTACGCCAGTAAATGACTGAGGATTCGCTGGGTTGCTACCTGTCCCGCAACTCGTTATATGTTGGGTTTAAATGGCTATTAAATCGTACCGTCCCAGGAGTCGACTTTTTCGCGTTTTGCTTCTTCTTCATCAAACCAGCGCGAAGTCACGCATTTGGACTCTGTATAGAAACGAACGCCATCTTTGCCCAGGCAGTGCAGGTCGCCGAAGAACGACTGTTTATGACCTGAGAAGGGGAATACGCCGACCGGCACCGGGATGCCGACGTTAATACCGACCATACCGCCGTGGGTGCGTTTCTGGAACTCGCGGGCGTAGTAGCCGCTTTGGGTGAAAATAACCGAGCCGTTGGCAAACGGGTTATTGTTCATTAATTTTAGACCTTCTTCGAAGGTTTTTACCCGCTTAAAGCACAGGACCGGCCCGAAAATTTCCTGCGTCCCGACGCTCATCTCCTCGGTCACGCCATCGAGTATAGTCGGCCCGACATAGAAGCCTTTTTCCTGGCCCGGCACCTTAATATCGCGACCATCGAGCACCAGCTTCGCACCCTCTTCGATGCCTTTATTAATCCAGTTGATGACGGATTGTTTATGGTCTTTAGAAATCACCGGACCCATGTCGGTATCGCGCAGATAGCCGGGGCCGATTTTCAGCTGTTTGGCTTTTTCGACGACGGCGGCAATCAGCTTGTCGGCAATCTCTTCCTGCACCACGACGACCGGCAGCGCCATACAGCGTTCGCCCGCGCAGCCGAACGCGGCGTTGATAATACCGGCGGCGGTACGGTTAATTGGCGCATCGGCCAGCACCAGGGCATGGTTTTTTGCTTCGCACAGCGCCTGGACGCGTTTGCCGTGGGCGGCGGCTTTGGAGTATACGTGCAGGCCGACGGACGTCGAGCCGACGAATGAGACGCCGTTAACGTCCGGATGGGTCAGCAGAATATCGGCTTCGTTACGTGAACAGGTCACGATGTTAATCACGCCATCCGGTACGCCCGCTTCCTGATAGAGTTTGGTGATTTCCATACAGGTCATCGGCGTCATACTGGCCGCTTTAATCACCATGGTGTTACCGGATGCGACGCATAGCGGCGCCATCCATCCCATCGGAATCATCGCCGGGAAGTTAAACGGCACAATGCCGGCGAACACGCCAATCGGCTCACGGTAAAGGTTGGTGTCGATCCCGGCTGACGCGTCCATCAGATTTTCACCCGCCAGCAGAGTCGGGATAGAGCAGGCAAGCTCGGTGCCCTCTTTCGCTTTTAATACATCGCCTTGAGCATCTCCCCAGGCTTTACCGTTTTCTTTCGCCACCAGCTCGGTTAAGCGATCCTGATGCTGGATTAATAATTCACGAACGCGAAACATAATTTGCGAGCGTTTAATCGCCGGAGTATCTGACCACGCCGGAAAGGCTTTGCGCGCCGCGGCAACGGCATCCAGCACTTCTTGCTCGGTGCAGCAGGGGGCCTGAGCCATGACTTCCCCGGTACTTGGGTTATAGACGTCCATATAGCGTTCGGTCTGCGAAACGCGCCATTGACCATCAACGAAATATTTCAGTCTTGGTACAGTAGTCATATTTTTCTCCATGATAATATCTGTCGACTTTCTCTCATAATCAGCCTCTGAGCGGCGGTAAATCACTTACCGCCGGGTCAGCCACTTTCTTGAATATTGAATAAGCGCTTATTTCCGGACAACGGCCTCCGCTTTTTGCGATTTTCCGGCTGCGGTCGGTGATTTTTCAGCGTATTGATTGCCGTAGAAGCTGTCTGTCAGCAGCTGTTTCAATTCAGAAATCAGCGGATAGCGCGGGTTGGCGCCGGTGCACTGGTCATCGAACGCATCTTCCGCCAGCTTATCGACGTGGGCGAGGAAATCGGCCTCCTGCACCCCCGCCTCGCGGATGGATTTTGGTATGCCCAGTTCAGCTTTGAGTGCTTCCAGCCAGCCAAGGAGTTTTTCGATTTTCGCTGCGGTGCGGTCACCCGGTGCAGTCAGACCCAGGTGGTCGGCGATTTCCGCATAGCGACGACGGGCCTGCGGGCGGTCATACTGGCTGAATGCCGTCTGTTTGGTCGGGTTGTCGTTGGCGTTATAGCGAATGACGTTGCAAATCATCAGCGCGTTCGCCAGGCCGTGAGGAATGTGGAACTGTGAACCCAGCTTGTGCGCCATCGAGTGGCATACTCCGAGGAAGGCGTTGGCAAAGGCAATACCGGCGATAGTCGCCGCGCTGTGCACGCGCTCACGCGCTGCCGGGTTCCTGGAACCTTCATGGTAAGACGCCGGCAGGTTATCTTTCAGCAGCTTCAGCGCCTGCAGCGCCTGGCCGTCGGAGAACTCGGAAGCCAGTACGGAAACGTAAGCTTCCAGCGCATGGGTCACCGCATCCAGACCACCGAAGGCGCACAGGGACTTCGGCATCTCCATCACCAGGTTAGCATCAACAATCGCCATATCCGGGGTCAGGGCATAGTCAGCCAGCGGGTACTTCTGCCCGGTGGCGTCATCGGTAACAACGGCGAACGGCGTCACTTCCGAGCCGGTACCAGACGTGGTGGTGATCGCCACCATTTTGGCTTTAACCC
>NZ_KV793463.1:0-102174 GCF_001808475.1 Klebsiella sp. HMSC09D12
TTACCCGAAATCTGATTTATTCAACAAAGCCTCGATCATTCCCGGCGCAACGGCATTTACTCGTACGCCCCGCGGCGCAAGCTCAGCGGCCAGCGTTCGTGTGAAACTTAAAATGGCACCTTTGGAAGCGCTATAATTAACCTGACCAATACTCGGAACAATAGCAGCAATAGATGCAACATTAATGATTGTAGGGTTCTGGGCCGAACGTAACAAAAGTAAGACCTCTTTAGTCAAGCGAAAAAGCCCCAGAAGATTAGTATTAATAACAGAGCTAAAATCATCAAAAGTCATAGCAGCAAAGAGGTTATCTTTCACTATTCCTGCATTGTTCACTAAAACATCCAGTTTTCCTTTATCACTGGATAATTGTGCACATATGGCCGCAACATCTTCCTGATTCGATAGATCCCCCTGCAGGAGATGAAGTTTTTTTCCAGCAGGATGATGTGATTGAAGCTCCTTCAACTGCGTTTTATTGGTGCAGTAAAGTGCATAAACGACGCATCCTTGCTCAAGAAATTTGCCGCAAATGGCGTGACCGATATCACCGCTGGCGCCTGTGACTAATACGGTTTTATCAACGAGGTCATTATAATTATACATATCTATTGATCACCTTAATTAACAAAGAATAGTCACTGCGATTGCATGAGTACGGCAATGAGAGATACTTAAGGAGATA
Organism: Klebsiella sp. HMSC09D12; assembly: GCF_001808475.1. NCBI lineage: Bacteria > Pseudomonadati > Pseudomonadota > Gammaproteobacteria > Enterobacterales > Enterobacteriaceae > Klebsiella > Klebsiella sp. HMSC09D12. The sequence goes on from NZ_KV793463.1 coordinate 686, forward strand.
TTAGCAACTCCTTGCTCATCGAGGATTTCCTTCAGTCTTCCGGTTATCAAAAACGCTGGCTTTCCATATTCATCATGCGTGACCTCAATATCATGAAAGCGGATTTTATTGTTAAACCCATAACCTACTGCTTTTACAATTGATTCTTTTGCCGCCCAGAACCCAGAAGCGCGCTCATAATTTGGGTCGTGCGGGTTAATTTTATTAATCTCAGCATGAGTAAACACTCTCTGTAAAAAGCAAGAATTGCTGTTCGTCAAGGCCTGAATAATTCTTTCCACTTCAACAATATCCGTACCAACACGCATGATTTATCGCTACGATAGTTATAATTGGTAATTAAAGTTAAACTTAACTTTATACTTATCTACATTTAAATTATCGGGGTAGACAAAAGGGCTCGATAAGGATAAATCGTACTCCAAACCATAAACAACTCCTTTTAAACCGGTTATGCCGCCCATTATTTTTTTACTCTCAATCTCCTGCACCGGGACCTTACCGATGATTTGGCCATAATCCAGACCAAAATAGGGAGTTATGTTTTTATAACCTGTAATAAGATTGAGCGTGTTCTGTATATAAAATCCCTTATTACCATAAATTCCTCCACTATCATCAAAGCCACGAACACTCCAACGGTCGCCTATAGTAAGCTGATCCTGTAGAGTAAGATTATCCGGCGTATACTGTACACCGAGATTAAGTTCATAATAAGCATCAACAGGTAATGAAGTTAGCCATTTCATATAATTCACATTCAGATTCATGATCTGACTCTGGCGACTTACATCTCCGTTACGCATATCCGGCGTTTCTGTACTTCCTAAGGCCTTGATAAAACGTTGCCAGCTTAAACTGGAATCTAATACGGCCCCGGGGAAATTTTTCTTGTAATTTACCCCGAGCTTCAAATTACTCATATCGCGTTTTTGTAAAACTAATTCTTCCCCCCCTAATGTATAATCATACTTGCGTCTGATAAGTTCTGCATTGGCGGAAAGCTTTGAACTCGCATCACGATGCAGCATTCGTGATCCCTTAAGGCTGAAGTACTGCGTCTTCCCCACATAGTCAAAATCATAGGGGCCAACATCAATACTCTGTTTTGATTTACTACTACTATAAAAAAGGCTTAATTCAGAGTATCCAAAAGGGATACTATAGTAGGTGCTAACATTTTTATACCCTCCTGTCTGACTACTGGTACCGGCCAAATAAAAAAGATCGCTAGATTTCGTTAAATTATAAAGATAACCGGTTGTCCCTAAGAGTTGGTTGCCAGTACTTTTATCACCAAAATTGTTATATGTTGTTCTTAAATTCCATCTTTTAGTACGCTGAGGTTTAATCTCAACTTCACTGGTACCGTTGTTAACGCCAGGTATGATATTTATCTTAACATCAACCCAAGGCGTCCTCTGTATATTTTCCAGCCCCTGCTCAATATCCCTGACATTCAGAATATCTCCTTCCTTAAAGGGCAACCCCCATGTACTTATATCATTATCAGATATAATAACTTGTGATATTCGCCCAGGAATAACTCGCAGCTTTAGTTTTTTAGTCAAAAGATCCTGAGAAGGTATCTCGACTCGGGTTGTTATGTACCCGGAATTTATAAAGTGATCCTGCAAAACGACAGCTGCTTTTTGTAATCCTTTGACCCCCAAACACTTACCGGTGATTCTTTTTTTAATTTTTTGGATCCAGCGATCGTTCAGGAAGTCATTTTCGAGAATAAGCTCGTCAATATCATAGCATGGCGTCTCTTGTGGAAAATCGCTATCCACCGCTATTTCCTGTACGGCTTGCGAAAAAACATCTTTTTTTTCAATCTTCCGTTCTTTGATTGATGTATTATCATTACTCTGCTGTTCTTTTATCATACGCCCGAGCGGCATGTCTGCAAACGTCTTCGAGCTGAAACTCATTAATATCAAGGCCGCGCTGAAAATATATCGAATATCCATTTCGTTTCCTGACAGGTAAAAGCAGCAATCCCTTGCTGCCTTTACCTTATATTTAGCGTTCTATCTATTTACCAACCACAGTACCAAATATATTTGTTATATTTGCAGCTGTCTGAAGTCCTTGAGCCCCACCAAAGACAGCCCAAAAGCCAGTATTGATAACTTTTTTGGCATTGATTACTGCTTTTCCTTCGGTATAGATATTCAAATAATTATAGATATTATTTGCCACATTCAGATTGAGTTGGGATGAAGCAACCAGGTTACCCATATTAGAGACATTATTAGCATCGACCCTGGTCGTATACCCAGTGATATTACCATTAGCATTGTTGGTCAAGTCAGTATTGGTAGTAATTGTCAATGCCTTCCCAGAAACGATATCTTTATTGTTAGCTATAGTGTATCCACTAACGTTAAGATTCCCGTCAGCATTAATGGTATGAGAATTTCTTAAATAGCCGGTGCTTTTTACAGTCACATCCCCCTTGCCACTAATCCAGCCATTATTGAAATAATCACCATTAACATTTATGAAAATATCTCTATCTGAGGAAATAATACCAGTTGCGGTATTTTTAGCGATAGAACCGTTACCTTCTAAAGACAGCGAGTCAACATTAATATTCATGTTGCCTGCACTGTAAACGGTTGAATAATCTGCAGCAACATGTTTGGCAGCGATGTTCATGTTGCCAGAATTAGCAACCACCTGCCCTTTGTTGTTTGCCAGGTTACCAGAAAGGTTAATGTTAGCATCTCCCGACTGAGAGATAATACGTCCAGAAGTATTGTTGACATTTTTTGCGGTAATATTCAGATCTTTACCGGCGATTACACCGCCTTCCTGGTTGATATAACCGAAATATTGTCCAGCATAAGCTCCAAACATGTTACTAGAACTAACATTAATGTCGCCTTCCGCCTTTAACGTCAGGTTTTCATCGGAGACCATCATTGAATACTTGCTGTCCAGATATGAGCCTGATTCAACGTTGATATTTTTGGCGAGAATCAATGAGCTGTCGTTAATAATTTTGTTAGCTTTAATCGATACGTCACCCTCGGTAGACGTTACCATAGCAAGACGGCTATCAAATTTGTCGCTAAGCTCGATATTAACACCTTTTATACCATTGATTCCTGCCTGGCTGGTCCGCAGCTCACGACCTTCGATTGAAATATTCTGACTACTTTCAATTTTCCCCTGGTAGTTATCGATATCTCTAGTGGTCTTTAATTTAATATCACCAGCTGAGGCGATTGTTCCAGCATTATTAAAGACATAATCTGCCGAGATGTCTGTGCCGCTTCCAGAAATTATACCTTTGGCCTCAGCACCGGCCGGATCGAGTGATTTATTATTGTTATTTTTAATAGCTTTAGTAGTTGTTATTTTCACATTAGCTGCACTGGAGCGAATCAAGCCAGTTATATTTTCTATATTACCAGTACTATTAATCTCTACGTTTCCATCGGCATCAATAACGCCAGAGTTATTAGCCATAGAGCTATTCTTTAGATTAATATAATTGCCATGTATTTGACCATTACTATTGCTGAGTTCTCCGCTCTCGATAAGTACTATTGCCGCTTCGATACCAGCGTTTTTGCTTCTTCCGGAGTTGTTCAGCTTATTATTGTTGGTATTAACCGTTAACATTCCTCCAGATGCAATCTTACCATTGGCATTATCCAGTGCACCGCTTAGAATGTTAATATCTGATGCAGCAGAAATATTTCCCCCAGTGGTATTATTGATGCTGCTTTTGGCAGTATCAATTGTAATACTTCTACCGCTGTTAATTTTACCGTTTATATTATCCAGAGCACCATTGGTATTTACAGCTATGTCGCCACTAGATTGAATCATAGCGCTGTTATTTATTAGCTTACCGTTGCTAGTGATATTAAGGCCACTGGCACCGCCGGCAATAGTCCCTTCGTTACGTACCCCAACGCCGCCTTCAGTGCTAATCAAATTAATGCGGTTGGCATACATACCGCCGAGTTTAGAGACATCCACGCCATAGGAAGCAGCTTTATCGATGGCCTCCACTGTGCCGGTGATAGAACCATCGACATCGATAACGTTGTTGCCTGCGGTGACTGATAGCTCATCAACTCTTAGACTTCCGTTCACTTTGACGCTGCGGGCTAAAATTTCTGTGGGTGATTCACTTTGGAAGTTACCAACAGTAATATTGCCGCCCTTCACGGTATAACCGGTTAATGCACCATCTTTTACATTTGGCGTACCGGTCGTCAGCGTCCCTTTTTCCGCATTGATGAAACCACCCCCTTGGGTGGTAATCCCATTTGGGTTAGCAATGATCAGATGAGCAGAATCGCCGGCCACTTCCATCATCCCGTTGATGGTACTTGCATTTTTTGAAGTTACTTCATTCAGAATAACTTTCGCGGTTCCACCCGCGAGATTAGCATTACCTTCAATCTGCCCGGCCAGAGTCGTTTGCACAGCGCTGGCGGAGTTATTGAAAATCACCCCTTCTTTGCCCACGTTCAGTGTTTCGTAAACGTTATGTGAAAGTCCTTTGCTATTTGCTTCTTTAATATTCACAACAGGAACACCGTTTGCTGACGTGACGTTCCCATTAATGATTGAGATATCAGCCTGGGCCATTACCGGTAAAAGCAGTAATATTGAAGCAGCAACAGGATTTAATTTTAGCATTCTTTTTTTATTCGCGTAATGTTTCATATAAACCTTTTCAGATAGTATTGATAGAGCACAGCCTGATGGAATTACACAATGTGCAAGCATCATCATTCACATCAGGCCATTTTTAGCACACTAATTAGTGCACCGATCCTTGTGTATAAATCACATCCAATTCATCAACATCTTGTATACAGCAACTAATATGATTTATGAAATATATGAAGCATAAACTTTAGTATTTTTAAGCAAAATATTTAGTCGATTATATTTTTAATTTACGAATTTTACCCTCTGCAGAGGTTGTATCCGCGTAAGCTTATCTCTGTTCTGCACCTTATGGTTTAGGCCGCTGATATTATCCCTGCCGGCCACAACTTTCATACAACACTTAACTGACTTCGCTATACTTTCCTCGAATAGTTTCATAAACAAAAGTGAATTATTACCCATTATATCAACTTCCAGACCTTCATGATGAAGATCAAGAATGAATATTATCTTTAAATTAAATCGGAAGATTTCTAATATCCTCAACTTTGTGTTTACTATTGTTTCATGCGAAATCAAAAAGAATAACACCGCTCAAATCCGGGCTTCAACAATCTGATTTTATTGGATTTTAGCAGCAACCTCAGATAAACACACCATTCAGACAGGCGCTATTCGTTCGAAAACTCATTTCACAATATTAATAAAGTGAGGGTTCTGGTAAACATCCGGATGTTAGTGTTACCTATCTGAAATCGCTTTAATTTTATTTTCATCAATTTCTGATACCTTATGCGATGTGTTATTGAACATTAAATTATAAAAATACCAGGCAGGTAAATAATAAGTACGATGAATAAAAACATCTCCATATTCCCCTACCAGACAAATTTTATATGGTGGCAACATAGTGAAATTCGAATAATTCAACCGACTCTTTGATGAGTAAAAGCGCTAATACGTCAATGAATAGTCTATTAAGGAATTAGTATGGCAAAACATGAAATATATTTGAATGCAAGCTCAAGGACATAACCTTGCCGGCTATCGCCAGTATTATGCAACTGGCGTGCTGTACCGCTTACCAGTCATAATCGATATGCGGGTTTAATGTCTGAGAGCAAGCCGCTGTTGCAAGGCTGAAAGGAGATTGATTAACTAAAGGGAATATTATTGTGTAGTTGAACTCATTAATTTCACATTTAAAATGTCATGATTCAGAACGTGAGTGAAAATGGGCGACGGCTTATCCGACCGTTCTAATGGGCCGGATAAGCGTGTACTATCTGAGCATACTGGCTAATCGCGGAAATTTTTGAACTGGAACGGCTGACCTAAATCACCGCCGCGTACCAGAGCCATAACCGCCTGCAGATCGTCACGAGATTTTCCAGTAACGCGAATTTCTTCACCCTGGATCTGCGCCTGCACCTTCAGCTTACTGTCCTTGATAAGCTTAACGATTTTCTTCTGCGTCGCGCTCTCAATTCCCTGCTTCAGCTTTGCATCGACAAACCAGGTCTTACCGCTGTGCACGAACTCATCCGGAACTTCAATAGAACTGCCTTCAATTCCGCGTTTAAGCAGCTTGGCGCGCAGAATATCCAGCAGTTGATTAATCTGGAAATCAGACTCACTGAGGACCTTGATGGACTCGTTCTTTTCGTTCAGTTCAAAGCTCGCTTCGACGTTACGAAAATCAAAACGCGATTCAACTTCACGGGTCGCGTTCTCTACGGCGTTTCGAACTTCCTGAAGATCGACTTCAGAGACAATATCGAAAGATGGCATCTTTTCCTCTCCTTCAGTTTCTTTTGCGTTGCATAATACCTGCAACGCGACATAACTCAACTTGTTATCCCGAAAGGATAACTGATAACGCTATACTTTAGCCATGAGCACCTGATGCAGCACTCACAGGTGAGGAGGAATAATGAAAGTAACCGTACTCGGATGCGGTGCACTGGGACAGTTATGGCTAACTGCGCTGTACAAACACGGGCATGAAGTCCAGGGCTGGTTACGCGTCCCCCAGCCATTCTGTAGCGTCAATGTCATTGATACCGACGGTAGCGTGTTTAATGAATCATTTATCGCTAACGATCCTGATTTTCTCGCCAGTAGCGACCTGTTACTGGTCACGCTGAAAGCCTGGCAGGTCTCCAACGCGGTGAAAAATCTGAGCGCAATTTTGCCCTCATCATCGCCTGTTTTGCTCATGCATAATGGTATGGGAACCGTGGATGAGCTTAAAAGCATCAGACAGCCGCTGCTGATGGCTTCGACAACCCAGGCTGCTCGCCGCGACGGCAACGTCATTGTCCATGTTGCCAATGGCACCAGCCACATTGGTCCAGCGAAAAATTATCCGCAGGACTACAGTTATCTTGCCGATGTGCTCCAGGGCGTGCTACCTGACGTTGCCTGGCATAATAATATCTACCCCGCAATCTGGAGTAAGCTGGCTGTTAACTGCGTGATCAACCCGCTGACGGCGTTGAAGAACTGCCATAACGGCGCCTTACGCGAATATCCTCAGGAGGTCGCTGACATCTGCTATGAAGTTGCGGCGGTTATGGAGCGCGAGGGGATGCATACCTCGCCGGAAAACCTGTTATTCTATGTTCATCAGGTTATTGAAAGTACGGCAGAAAATACTTCTTCAATGCTGCAGGATATTCTCGCCCAGCGCCATACGGAAATCGACTATATTACCGGTTTTCTGCTAAAGCGTGCTCGAGCCCACGGTATAGCCGTACCTGAAAATACCCGTCTGTTTGAACTGGTTAAGCGTAAGGAGAATGAATATGAGCGCGTCGGCACTGATTTGCCTCGCCCCTGGTAGCGAAGAGACCGAAGCGGTCACCACCATAGATTTACTCGTTCGCGGCGGCATAAAGGTCACAACCGCCAGCGTCGCCAGCGATGGCGATCTGACGATTGTCTGCTCGCGCGGCGTCAAGCTGCTGGCCGATGCGCCACTGGTGGAAGTGGCCGATGGCGACTTCGATATCATCATTCTTCCTGGCGGCATTAAGGGCGCCGAGTGCTTCCGCGACAGCCCTCTGCTGGTTGAGACCGTGCGTCAGTTTCACCTTTCCGGGCGTATCGTCGCAGCGATCTGCGCCGCGGCGGCCACCGTACTGGTGCCGCATAATCTGTTCCCCATCGGCAATATGACCGGATTTCCCGGGTTGAAAGATCGCATTCCTGCCGGGCAGTGGCAGGACAGGCGCGTCGTCTGGGATGCTCGCGTTAAGCTACTTACCAGCCAGGCGCCCGGGACGTCCATTGATTTCGCTTTAAAGATAATTGATCTGCTGGTTGGGCGTGAAAAAGCCCATGAAGTCGCATCACAGCTGGTCATGGCGGCGGGAATTTATAACTACTACGAAGCGTGAGCCAACGGCGGAAATTTCCGCCGTTACCTTCACATATGACGTTCAATAAACCTGAATACCTGCGCTCGCGGATACGCATCTAAATCAACGGGGATCCACAAAAATCCTAAGGTCCCTAAATCTAAATAATCCATTTTTCCGTGACTTACGATCCCCTTAACGTGTCTCCACGCCAGAAAAGCCCGGTAATTTTGATTAGAGTGATCCATCCAGCTTACGCCCTCCTCCCACAGCTGAAGGCAATATCCGCTGCGAATAGCTTCATTGGCGTCATAAAAGCGACGGGACCAACATCTCTGAAATCGGCGATAAAGAAGCCGGATGGTCAACACGCCGACAATGTAGCATCCCAGAAAAACGGCTATCACCTTTGAATTGCGTAACCTGAAAAGATACTCGCCCGCCCCATCGCTAATGGACCAGGCGCTTAATCTGAACTGATAATGACCATCGCTCAATGACGCAAAAAAGGCAAAAATCAGCCACATAATAAGTGTGCTAATAAGAAATGCGGGTACAGGAGCTAAACGGCGGCGACGTTCTGGCAATGCGAGCCGGGCCAGCCTCGCTCCCCACTGGTATTGGGAAAACGACAAACACTGTCCCGGAATATAAATCGTCAACGGCACGCCATCCTGGCCTGCGGGTTGTTCAGGAATCATATAACATCCTTGTTATCAATTTGTTATGGGCGATACACCTTCACATTCTGGAAGCCCTGCTCGCGCAGATACAGCGCCTGCAGGCGGCTCATCACGCCGCGTTCACACCACAGCAGCCAGGTTTTATTCTGGTCGAGATCGCCAAATTTGGTGCTGAGCTTATAGAACGGTAGAGAGACCACATCCACGCCTTCCACCTTTAACGGCCTGTCATCCTGTTCGTCGACAGAACGAATGTCGAGGATTACGTCGTTCGGGCCAAAGCCGCTGACGGTTTCCACTTCCACCACGTCCTGTTCTGTCTGCTGAGCAATATCGCGGATATCGATATTCGTCGCTTCCGCTACCACTCTTTCCAGGATGTCGAAATCGAAGTGCTCTTCTTCCGCCTCGATCTTCGCCTTTACCGCTTTAATGGTCGGGCTCTTCGAGATAACCCCGCAGTATTCCGGCATGGTACGGGCAAAATCTTCGGTACCGATTTCACGCGCCAGATTAATAATGTGCTCTTTATCGTGTGAAATCAGCGGACGCAGAATCAGGGTATCCGAGACGTTGTCGATCAGACGCAGGTTGGTCAGCGTCTGGCTGGAGACCTGTCCCAGCGCTTCGCCGGTAACCAGCGCCTGCACGCCGTAGCGCTCGGCGACTTTTGACGCCGCGCGAACCATCATACGCTTGAGCACCACGCCCATCTGGCCATCATCGACTTTTTCCAGAATCTCGCCAACCACGGGTTCGAAGTTAATCGCCACGAAACGTACCCGGTGGGAACTGCCGAAACGGTTCCACAGGTAGTGCGCCACCTGACGTACGCCGATTTCATGCGCAGCGCCGCCGAGATTAAAGAAGCAGTAGTGCACGCGACAACCGCGACGCATCAGCATATAGCTGGAGACGCCGGAGTCGAAACCGCCGGAAATAAGCGACAACACGTCTTCCTGGGTGCCGATCGGGAAACCGCCAATACCTTCATAGCGCCCTTTAACCAGCAGCAGGCGATCGTTTTCAATCTCGAGGTTCACCGTCACATCGGGGTCGGTTAACTTCACGCGCGCCGTTTCAATATGTTGGTTCAAACCGCCGCCAACGTAGCGCTCGACTTCGATTGAGGTAAACTCATGCTTACCGCGGCGCTTAACGCGCACGCAGAAGGTTTTACCTTCCAGCGCTTCACGCCACAGCGGCAGCGTCTGCTCGAAAATATCGTGCAGGGAAGTATAAGGAACGTCCTCGACTTCAAGAATATGGTGAATACCGGGGATACGGGTCAGGGCATCGCGAATAGCCAGGCGCTGGTTTTCATCCTTTGCCCGAACCTCGATATGATCCCAATGACGAACGACGGCAAGCGTCTCATCATAGTTTTTGAGAACGTTACGAATGTTCCCGGTTAAAATTTTAATGAAGCGCAATCGCACAGATTGGCTTTTGATGGTGATTTCCGGGAACAATTTAATGATAAACTTCATGGCGACAATATTCGTTGGCAAGCCCGACGGGGCTTTAAGCATAAAAAGTTGTACAGGCGCGATCGGCGTCTGCATCCAGGGCGCGGAGTATACCACTATTGGACGCTTTTCACCTGGCATTGCGCGTTATTTGATTAACCGCGCGACTTCGTTACCATATTGATAGCCATCGAGACATAACAAGAGTCTATATTCACTATGCCAAAGAAAAATGAGGCCCCGGCCAGCTTTGAGACCGCCCTGGGCGAGCTGGAGCAGATTGTTAATCGTCTGGAAAGCGGCTCGCTGCCGCTAGAAGAAGCGCTCGGCGAATTCGAGCGCGGCATACAGCTTGCGCGCCAGGGGCAGGCAAAGCTGCAGCAGGCCGAGCAGCGCGTGCAAATTTTGCTGGCGGATAGCGAAGATGCGCCGCTGACGCCTTTTACGCCGGACGCTGAATAAATGGATTTTCCGCAACAGCTACAGTCGTGCGTTGAGCAGGCTAACGAAGCGCTGCGTCGTTTTATCGCTCCGCAGCCCTTTCAGAACACTCCGCTGGTCGAAGCCATGCAGTACGGCGCACTATTGGGCGGCAAGCGCCTGCGCCCGTTTCTGGTTTACGCGACCGGCGACATGTTTGGCGTTAGCCGCGCTACGCTGGACGCTCCCGCCGCCGCCGTCGAATGCATCCATGCCTATTCGCTAATGCACGACGATCTTCCGGCAATGGACGATGATGATTTGCGCCGTGGACAGCCGACCTGCCATATAAAATTCGGTGAGGCGAACGCAATTCTTGCTGGAGACGCCCTACAAACGCTGGCGTTTTCTATACTGAGTGATGCGCCGATGCCGGAAGTACCGGATCGCGATCGTCTGGCGATGATTTCTGAACTGGCGCAGGCCAGCGGCATCGCCGGGATGTGCGGCGGTCAGGCGCTGGATCTGGAAGCGGAAGGTCATCAGGTTGACCTGCCGTCGCTGGAGCGTATTCATCGCCATAAGACCGGTGCATTGATTCGCGCAGCGGTACGAATGGGCGCACTGAGCGCAGGTGAAGCCGGACGCAGAGCGTTGCCCGCTCTCGATCGATACGCAGAAAATATCGGTCTCGCCTTCCAGGTCCAGGATGACATTCTCGACGTGGTAGGGGATACTGCCACCCTTGGCAAACGTCAGGGAGCCGACCAGCAGTTGGGCAAAAGTACCTACCCCGCCCTTCTGGGACTTGAGCAAGCCCGGAAAAAGGCCCATGACCTGATTACCGACGCCCGCCGGTCGTTAAACGAGCTGGCCGCGCAATCTCTGGATACCACGGCACTGGAAGCGCTCGCGAATTACATAATTCAGCGTGATAAATAAACAATAAATGAGTCTCTGATGAGTTTTGATATTGCCAAATACCCGACCCTGGCGCTGGTGGACTCCACCCAGGAGTTGCGTTTGTTGCCGAAAGATAGCCTGCCGAAACTGTGCGACGAACTGCGGCGCTACCTGCTGGACAGCGTCAGCCGCTCCAGCGGGCACTTTGCCTCCGGCCTCGGCACGGTAGAGCTAACCGTGGCGCTGCACTACGTCTATAACACGCCTTTCGATCGCCTTATCTGGGACGTCGGCCACCAGGCTTACCCGCATAAAATTCTGACCGGACGCCGCGATCAAATCGGGACTATCCGTCAGAAAGGCGGACTGCACCCCTTTCCCTGGCGCGGGGAGAGCGAGTATGACGTTCTTAGCGTCGGCCACTCGTCCACTTCTATCTCCGCCGGCATCGGCATAGCCATCGCCGCAGCCAAAGAAGATAAGCAGCGTCGCGCGGTCTGCGTGATCGGCGACGGGGCGATCACCGCCGGGATGGCGTTTGAAGCAATGAACCACGCTGGTGATATCAAACCCGACCTGCTGGTAGTGCTCAACGATAACGAAATGTCGATCTCTGAGAACGTCGGCGCGCTAAACAATCATCTGGCGCAGCTGCTTTCCGGAAAACTCTACTCCACGCTGCGCGAAGGCGGCAAAAAGGTCTTCTCTGGCGTACCGCCGATTAAAGAGCTGCTCAAACGCACCGAGGAACATATCAAAGGGATGGTGGTTCCGGGGACGCTGTTTGAAGAGCTGGGCTTTAACTACATTGGGCCGGTGGACGGCCACGATGTTATCGGTCTGGTTAACACGTTGAAGAACATGCGCGACCTGAAAGGTCCGCAGTTCCTGCATATCATGACCAAAAAAGGCCGCGGCTATGAGCCCGCCGAAAAAGACCCGATTACCTTCCACGCGGTGCCGAAGTTCGATCACACCAGCGGCGTGCTACCTAAAAGCAGCGGCGGCCTGCCAACTTACTCGAAAATCTTCGGCGACTGGCTGTGCGAAACCGCCGCAAAGGATGACAAGCTGATGGCCGTTACCCCCGCGATGCGCGAGGGTTCAGGAATGGTCGAGTTTTCGAAAAAGTATCCCAGCCAGTATTTCGACGTGGCTATCGCCGAACAGCATGCGGTCACCTTTGCCGCTGGCCTGGCGATTGGCGGCTATAAGCCGGTGGTGGCGATTTATTCAACCTTCCTGCAGCGCGCCTACGACCAGGTGATTCACGATGTCGCTATCCAGAAGCTGCCGGTGCTGTTCGCTATCGACCGCGCAGGAATCGTTGGCGCTGACGGTCAGACCCATCAGGGCGCATTTGATATCTCCTTCCTGCGCTGCATCCCGGATATGGTTATCATGACGCCAAGCGACGAGAACGAATGTCGCCAGATGCTCTATACCGGCTATCACTACAACGACGGCCCGAGCGCAGTGCGCTATCCGCGTGGCTCCGGTACCGGTGCTGCCTTTGAACCGCTGGCATCGCTGCCTATTGGTAAAGGCGTGGTGAAACGCGAAGGCGAGAAGATCGCCATCCTTAACTTCGGCACGCTGCTGCCGCAGGCCGCTAAAGTCGCGGAGAAGCTTAATGCCACTCTGGTGGATATGCGCTTTGCCAAACCGCTGGATGAAGCGCTGGTGCTACAGCTGGCCGCAGAACACGAGGTGCTGGTTACGCTGGAAGAGAATGCCATTATGGGCGGCGCGGGCAGCGGCGTGAATGAGCTGCTGATGTCTCGCCGTCGCGCGGTGCCGGTGCTGAATCTCGGCCTGCCTGATTTCTTCATCCCGCAGGGAACCCAGGAAGAAGCGTATGCCGATCTCGGCCTCGACGCCGCAGGAATTGAAGCCAAAATCCACGCCTGGCTAGCATAATTGCCGTCACCGCTCCTGCTATGCTTAAGGGATACTTTTATCCGTAGCAGGAGCGCACTATGCACTATATCCCTCTTGGCGATACCGATCTCCGCGTTTCCCGGCTCTGCCTTGGCTGTATGACCTTCGGCGAACCGGACCGCGGCAACCATGCATGGACCTTACCGGAAGAGAGCAGCCGCCCACTCATTAAATACGCCCTCGAAGGCGGGATTAACTTTTTCGACACCTCCAATAATTACTCTGACGGCAGCAGCGAAGAGATCCTCGGCCGCGCGCTACGCGAATATGCCCGACGCGATTCCGTAATCGTCGCGACCAAGGTTTATCATCAGGTGGGCGATCTGCCGCAGGGACTGTCGCGGGCGCAGATCCTGCGATCTATTGACGACAGCCTGCGCCGTCTCGGCATGGAGTATGTCGACCTGTTGCAGATCCATCGCTGGGATTACACCACGCCCATTGAAGAAACCCTCGAGGCGCTCAACGACGTCGTCAAGGCGGGTAAAGCCCGCTATATCGGCGCATCGTCGATGCATGCGCGCCAGTTCGCGCAGGCGCTGGCATTGCAGGAGCAAAATAACTGGGCTCGCTTCGTCACCATGCAGGATCATTACAATTTGATTTACCGTGAAGAAGAGAATGAGATGCTACCGCTGTGCAGCCGCGCAGGGGTCGCGGTAATGCCCTGGAGCCCGCTTGCGCGCGGTCGTCTGACGCGTCCCTGGGGAGAAACCACCGCCCGCCTGGTATCGGATGAATTCGGTAAGTCGCTCTATAATGCCATGGATGAGAATGACGAGCAGATTGCCGCAAACCTTGCTGAGGTCGCGGAAGAGCTTGATGCCGAGCGCGCTCAGGTCGCGCTGGCCTGGCTATTGAGCAAGCCCGGCGTGGCCGCGCCGATTATCGGCGCGTCAAGGCAGGAACAGCTGGATGAACTGCTGCATGCGGTCGATTTAACGCTGACGCCAGAGCAGATTGAGAAGCTGGAAGCACCGTATAAACCGCACCCGATCGTGGGGTTCAAGTAACCCGCCGTCCCTACCAGATTCCCGGCTCGCGCTGCGCTTAGCCGGGCTACAGATTCACCAATATCTGCGGACAACGGGTTGACCACCGCCTCCGGGAAATTACGCCACTCTGCGCTTTGCTCCCGGGGGCGGCGCAAAGCGCCTTGCCCGGGCTACGAGTTCTCCACCGTCTGCGGGACAGTAGCCCGGACAGGTGCGCAGCACCGCCTCCGGGAAACGCCGGCTTGCACGATCTACGGGCGGTACACGCCAGGTGGGTCGGACGACCTTTAGAAAAGCCCAATTGGCCAGTGGTGGCCAATGACGTACAGCACCCCGGCGGAAATCACCCCGGCGACGATATCATCCACCATGATCCCCATCCCGCCGTGGATATTGCGGTCGAACCAGCGGATAGGCCACGGCTTCCACATATCAAAGATGCGAAAAATCACGAACCCGGCGGCAACCCACTGCCAGTCCATCGTCGGCAAAGCCATCAGCGTAATCCACATCCCGACAAACTCGTCCCAGACGATACTGCCGTGATCGTGGGTCCCCATATCTTTCGCCGTACGGTGACAAATATAGACGCCGATGCAGATACTCATCATCACCACCAGCGAATAGAGCTGCCAGGGAATAAAGGTCAGCAAGTACCAGAAGGGAATCGACGCCAGCGACCCCATCGTGCCGGGGACCACGGGGCTAAGACCGCTGCCAAATCCCGTTGCCAGCAGATGCCAGGGGTTGCTCATCTTCAGCCGGCTTTTCGCCACATCTCTACTACGCGCCAAAATGGTCATACCCCTTAACGTCCAGCGTTACCGGCTTGCCCTCACGGGTGAATTGCAGGCCTTCCGATTCAGGAACGATCTGTCCAATACAGGTAAAACGCGCGCCGAGATTGGCAAGCGCCACGTCCAGCGCCCCGCGGTTGAGTTCAGGTACGGTAAAGCACAGTTCATAATCTTCACCGCCGGCGAGCGCCCAGCGCAGCGCCTGCTCCTTATCCACCTGGCGCAGCATCGCATCCGAGAACGGCATTGCATCAAGGTCGATGCGCGCGCCGCAGCCGCTGGCGTTGAGAATATGCCCCAGGTCGGAAATCAGGCCGTCGGAAAGATCGATGGCCGAATTCGCCAGATCGCGCAGCGCCTGACCCTGCAGAACCCGCGGCAGCGGGCGCAGATGACGCGCCAGGAGGTAATCCGCGTCGGTGGCATCTTCCACCTGCAGCCGATCCTG
This sequence comes from Klebsiella sp. HMSC09D12, assembly GCF_001808475.1. Taxonomy (NCBI): domain Bacteria; kingdom Pseudomonadati; phylum Pseudomonadota; class Gammaproteobacteria; order Enterobacterales; family Enterobacteriaceae; genus Klebsiella; species Klebsiella sp. HMSC09D12. Next base: position 16,348 of record NZ_KV793463.1, read on the forward strand.
CAAAATCGCCAGGCCAGCAGCGCTGTCTCCCGGCGTGCCGGTGACGTAAATCCAGTCGCCATGCTTTGCCCCGGAACGCTTCAGCGCGCGTCCCGTTGGCACATAGCCGTGAATACCCAGCGTCATCGCCAGCGGTCCGCGAGTAGTATCGCCGCCAATGAGCTGCATATCGTAATAGTTAAGCTGTACGAACAGGCTGTCGCTAAAGGCTTCAAGCCAGGCTTCGTCCGCTTCCGGCAGGGTCAGAGCCAGCGTTAACCATGCCGGTTCGGCGCCCATCGCCGCCAGATCGCTTAAATTTACCGCCAGCGCTTTATAGGCGAGGTCGGCAGGGTCGATGTCGGGTAAAAAATGGTTTCCCGCCACCAGGGTGTCGGTGCTGATTGCCAGCGTTTTTTTCTCGGGGATATTCAGGAGCGCGCAGTCGTCGCCAATGCCGGTTTCAACATCAAGACGTGCGCTTTTTACGCGATCAAAATAACGGGCAATCAGGGAAAATTCGCCGCATGCCATACGTTATGCCTCAGAAAAAGAAAAGAATAAGGCCGGTTTGCAGAAGTGAGACTCTGCAAATCCGGCCCTGGAGTTTACTTTTTGTTGGGACGAATTACCGGGGCAGCTTTGTCCAGCACGCCGTTGACAAACTTGTGGCTATCTTCAGCGCCAAAGGTTTTCGCCAGTTCAATGGCTTCGTTAATCGCAACTTTGTACGGTACATCGCTACGCTTTGACAGCTCAAACAGCGCGATACGCAGGACCGCCTTTTCCACCTGACCCAGCTCATCCAGCAGACGAGAAAGGTACGGCTTCATCAGGCCGTCGAGATACGCGCTGTTAGTCGCCACTCCGGACAGCAGCTCGCGGAAATACAGAACGTCGACATCTTTTACATCCTGTTCCGCCAGGAACTGGTATTCGACATCAGCAATGTCGTTTTTGGACAACTGCCAGGAGTAGAGCGCCTGGACAGCACACTCACGGGCGCGGCGACGAGCAGCAGGTTTCACGGAATTCCCCTTACAAAAATCAGGCCTTGATGGCTTTCAATACGTTAATCATTTCCAGCGCGGTCAGCGCTGCTTCAGCGCCTTTGTTACCGGCTTTGGTGCCAGCGCGTTCGATGGCTTGTTCAATACTTTCTGTGGTCAGAACACCGAAGGCTACCGGGATTCCGCTGTCCTGAGCGACGTGCGCCAGGCCATTGCTTGCACCGCCAGCCACATATTCAAAATGCGCAGTGCCGCCACGAATAACGGTACCCAGCGCAATCACCGCGTCATACTTACCGGTTTTCGCCAGTGCGTCAGCCGCCAGCGGCAGTTCGTACGCGCCTGGAACCCAAACAACGGTAATGTTTTCATCTTTAACCTGGCCAATACGCTTCAGGGCGTCAATCGCACCTTCCAGCAGGCTGTCGTTGATAAAGTTGTTGAAACGCGCAATGGTGATGGCGACGCGAGCGTCCGGGGTAGCAACGTTAGCTTCAATAATGTTCATACTCTTCCTTCGGGTTCAGTTCATTTGGCCCCGCAAGGGGGGCGGATTCTATCATAATAATCGGCGCACTGCTTTCCCTTTTGATCGGGGAAATCAAGCGTTCACTAAATGCAGGCAAATATCCGGGCCTACATGACGTATCTCGTTGAATTTGAAATGGGGTGCTTGCGCTAGTTTCTCAAGCCCCGGCAGCGCGCATAATCCGCGCGCATCGCTGCCTAACAGTTTAGGCGCAATATAGACGATAAGCTCATCCACCAGCCCGGCTTGCAACAGCGCGCCGGCAAGCGTTGGCCCGGCCTCTACCCAGATCGAGTTAATTTGCTGTTTGCCCAGTTGCATCATCAATAAAACCAGATCCAGCCGACCGTTATGCTCCGGCACCAGCAGAGTACGTACGCTCTCCGGCCACTGCCGTTCATCTTCACGGGTGCGGGCAAACAGCGTTTCGCCCGCCTGCTGCACGATACGGTGCTGCGGCGTGACGCGATTGTGGCTATCAATAACGATGCGTAAAGGCTGGCGCAGATTTTCCTGCGGGTACAGCGCCTGGGTTTCAGCGTTGAGCTCGTCCCAGCGTACGGTCAGCGCCGGATCGTCCGCCAGCACCGTCGCGCTGCTGGTCAGAATAGCGTGGCTTTGCGCGCGCAGGCGCTGGACATCACGCCGCGCCTGCGGTGAGGTGATCCACTGGCTCTCTCCGCTGGCCATCGCCGTGCGGCCGTCCAGCGATGCGCCCATTTTTAGCTGGATCCACGGAAAGCCGGTGCGCATGCGCTTGAGAAAACCTTTATTCAGCGCTTCGGCTTCATTCATCATCAGCCCGTGGCTGACGTCAACGCCATCCTGCTGCAAGCGGTACAGACCGCGCCCCGCGACCTGGGGATTGGGGTCCTGCATTGCGGCAACGACGCGGGTTACCCCTGCGGCAATTAGCGCTTCGCAGCACGGCGGCGTACGCCCGTGATGGCTACAGGGTTCCAGCGTCACGTACGCCGTCGCGCCCTGGGCTTTTTCGCCCGCCATGCGCAGCGCATGCACCTCCGCGTGCGGTTCACCGGCGCGATAGTGAAAACCTTCGCCGGCGATCTCGCCATCTTTGACAATCACGCAGCCGACATTCGGATTTGGGTGAGTCGTGAAGCGTCCGCGCGCAGCCAGCTTCAGCGCTCGCGCCATGTATATTTCGTCCTGCATGGATCAGTCCTGTAAGCGGGCGATCTCTTCGCCAAACTCTTTGATATCTTCGAAACTGCGATAGACGGAAGCGAAGCGGATATAGGCCACTTTATCGAGCTTTTTCAGCTGTTCCATCACCAGATTGCCGATCATTTTGCTCGGCACTTCACGTTCGCCAGTTCCGCGCAGGTGGGTTTTAATGTGGTTAAGCGCCATTTCGACGTCATCTGAGCTGACCGGACGCTTTTCCAGTGCTTTAAGCATGCCGCTGCGCAGTTTGTCCTCATTAAAAGGCTCGCGCACGTCGTTGCTTTTTACGACTCGCGGCATCACCAGCTCCGCCACTTCAAACGTCGTAAAGCGTTCGTTGCAGACCAGACACTGGCGGCGACGACGCACGGAAGAGCCTTCGCCCACCAGACGTGAGTCGATAACCTTGGTATCTACGGCGAAACAGAAAGGGCAATGCATAGCGCGTCCTGACAAGTAGTTAAACTAACAGGTAGTTTACCGCGAAGTGACCCGACAACAAAGAAAGAGCTTTTGAGACAAAGGATCTATAGTGCGTTTAGCCGAACGATCTACCATTAAGCATCCTCTGTTAACGGAATCTCGACTATGACAAGACGTTATTTAAAGCTGGCCATTGTGGGTAGCATTTTCACCCTTAGCGCCTGCGCGCAGCAAAGCGAAATTCGCCAGATGAACCAGAGCGTGAGCACTCTGAGCAAAGAGATGACCCAGCTCAATCAGCAAACGGTAAAAATTACTCAGCAAAACGTTCTGAACGAGAAATCAAACAGCGGCGTATACCTGCTGCCGGAGGCGAAAACGCCAGCTCGCCTGAAAAGCCAGATTGGTACCCTGCGCATGTCGCTGCTCAATATCGCCCCGGATGGCGACGGTACCCGCCTCACCCTGCGCATTCAGGGGGAATCAAACGATCCGCTGCCGGCCTTTAGCGCGACGGTCGCCTCCGGGCAGATCAGCGGCACAACCGATAGCTACCAGGAGGTTAATGTACAAAATCAGCTCATTAGCGCTCCGGCAAGCGTCCTGGCGCCGAGCGATGTCGACATTCCGCTGCGCCTGAATGGCGTGACGCCAGAGCAGGTTGGCTTCGTTCGCATCCACGATATTCAGCCCGCCAGTATGCAGTAATGCCGTCTGCCGGATGCGTTCAACATCCGGCATTTTTCCGCTGTGCAAATCCACTTACAGATTTCCCGATCGGTTCACTAAAAATTGACAGGAATTATGAATTTCGGTGGCATTTCGTCAAGAAATGCATAAAATCGTGAACGCAATCGATTACCTATGTCTTCGTTATGTGAAACAACACATATTTTTGTGAGCAATGATTCCTATAATAGACGCCACAGAAATACGAAATATTTAGAAACGCTACGGCGATTCTTTTAACGCCTTCAGGCTTAATTTAAACAGTGGCATCATTATGAAAAAAACATTACTGGCAGCTGGCGCAGCTCTGGCGCTCTCCGCATCTTTCTCTGCCAGCGCGGCAGAAAACGACAAACCGCAATATCTGTCTGATTGGTGGCACCAGAGTGTGAACGTGGTGGGCAGCTACCACACTCGTTTTGGGCCGCAGATTCGTAACGATACTTATCTGGAATATGAAGCGTTCGCTAAGAAAGACTGGTTTGATTTTTATGGCTATATGGATGCGCCGGTATTCTTCGGCGGCAACACCGACGCGAAAGGTATCTGGAACCACGGTTCTCCGCTGTTTATGGAAATTGAGCCGCGCTTCTCTATCGATAAACTGACCGGTACCGACCTCAGCTTCGGCCCGTTCAAAGAGTGGTATTTCGCCAACAACTATATCTACGACATGGGCCGCAACAAATCCGGTCGTCAGAGCACCTGGTATATGGGTCTGGGTACCGATATCGATACCGGCCTGCCGATGAGCCTCTCCCTGAACGTCTATGCGAAATATCAGTGGCAAAACTATGGCGCATCTAACGAGAACGAATGGGACGGTTACCGTTTCAAAGTGAAATACTTTGTGCCGCTGACCGATCTGTGGGGCGGTTCACTGAGCTATATCGGCTTCACCAACTTTGACTGGGGCTCCGATCTGGGCGATGACAACTCTTATGATTTGAACGGTAAGCATTCACGCACCAGCAACTCCATCGCTTCCAGCCATATCCTGGCGCTGAACTACGATCACTGGCACTACTCCGTCGTGGCGCGTTACTTCCACAACGGCGGCCAGTGGGCGGATGACGCGAAACTGAACTTCGGCGACGGCGACTTTAACGTCCGCTCTACCGGCTGGGGTGGTTATTTCGTGGTCGGTTACAACTTCTAATCGGCTCGATTATCCCCGGCAAATGCGCCGGGGATAATTAAAGCTAACGCTCTTCGCACCTCACCTTACGCAAGAAATCACTCAATGAACGATCGGCTCGTTCGCTGAAATGACGCCCGGTGGCGGAAATCTCCAGACAGCGGTCGAGACGGAAACAGCGATAATCCTCACGCAGCTCGCACCAGGTCACCAGCAGCCAGCGCTCGCCCCAGAAAAAAAGCCCCAGCGGCAGCACTTCTCGCTGCGACTGATTTCCCGCTTCATCACGATAGCGCAGCGCGAGCGCCTGCTGAGCGGAGACCGCCCGATGCACCAAATCAAACTGATCTTTGCTATAGCCCTGGGAACCAAAGTCCGGTGCGAACAGCCGCGACTGCTCGGCCTTACGTCGGCTCTCCGCGGGCAATATCGCCAGCACCTTTTCCTGCGCCGATTCCAGCGCCCGGGACAGCGACGCGCCGCCCCAGGTTTGCAGTAGCCGAATAGCGGCTATCAGCGCTTCCGATTCCTGGGTTGTCAGCATTAACGGCGGTAGATCATAGCCCGCCAGCAGCCGATAGCCGCTTCCGGCCTCTCCCTCAACCGGAACCCCGGAAAGCGAGAGATCGCGAATGTCGCGGTAAATAGTGCGCTCTGACACGCCAAGCCGCTCGGCCAACAATCCGGCGGTGGTTAATCTCCTCCCCCGCAGGATCTGCACGATTTGAAAAAGACGGTCGGCGCGTCGGCTCATTTTTGTTATCTCATTTATGCGGGTTGATGCAAACCAATCCGATTCCCCTCACTATCGATAAACAGGGCAATCGTGCCGATATCGTCCGCCAGCTCAAAGGGGCCAAAAACGCAGCTTCCGCCCGCAGAGTTGACGCGTTCTAGCGTGGCCGTCAGATTATCGGTATGCAGATAGATAATGCATCCCTGATCGGAGGGCTTTACGCTATCAAACTTTGCCAGCGCGCCGCCGGGAGCCGGGTCCTGATAAGGAAATACGGCCATTTCGGCACACTCCATATTTTCCCGTTTCAGCGTGACCTGCATCACCGGCTCGTAAAACGCCACGGCACGATCCATATCGGCAACCGGGATCTCAAACCAGTTAATGACGTTGTTCATACTTCCTCCTGTCCATTGTTTGGGTTCAGGAGGAGTGTATGACAGACCTACTGACAGCATTGTGTCAGCATGGTGCGCAGACCAGCGCGCGCTCCGGGCTAAGCAGCCACGGACGCAGGTAGCCGACGGTACTGGAGAAAGGCAGCACCTCTTCAGGAAGCGCAATGCCAAGCCGATTGCCGATATACGATCGTCTGGCGACAATGCGCTGCCAGAGCTCGGGGTAACTTTGCTCCAGCTCCCGACGCAGCGCGCTGTCGGCAAGCGCCACGGTATCTTCAATGCTTGCGCCGCCGTAGCCCGCTCGGGAAGGAATAATGTCGATCTGCAATATCATTCCGCTTTGCAGACAGGCGGCTGAATGGGGACCAATGGGCGAGCAGAGCCACTCTTCATCCGCGACCAGATGCCCCGGATTCAGGTGCCAGTGATATTCCGCCTTCGGCAATACTCGCTCGATCAGGGCATACATATCGCCGCCGCGCATGCCGATGCGCAGATTTTCCAGCCAGTTCACCACCGCGTTGAAATAGGGCTTCGCCACTACGTCCAGATAATCAGCCACCTCAGGCGCCAGTTCACTCTCATCGGCCACCACGTAGGCGGCGCGGCTGCTCAGGCCGCCTTTAAAACTGGTGGTGAGCGAGAATTTATCTCCGCGCTGGATAGCTTTATCGCTGGGGTAGAGATTCGCTCCGGCAAAGCGATCGCCGGTGGCGGCAATCATCACCACGCTATTCGCTTGCCCTTCCGCCGCCAGCAGCGCGCCGATTTGCTTTTCCGTTTTTCCCGGCGCAATGGCGTTAAGCGCGGTCAGAATCGCGGTTGAGGCGAGATTAGCACCGTACTCATAGTGCGCCAGCTCGTTGGCATTATTGGTGATTCGCGCTCCGCTTGCCGGGTCGATAAAAATGCCGGTGGCGTTGGTTATACTTGCCTGCGGCCCGGCTGCCTCGCGAATAGCGTCAACGATAAAGGCGGGCAGATCGAACATCCGCGCGCGGTCATCAACCGCGCCGGTAAAGAGCTTCCAGCCCGCGAGGCCAATTCTTTTTCCCCCCGCAACGCCCGCCTCCTGAAACAGCTGAGCCAGCGTTTTGTGGGCTTCCATCGGTTGATTGGGCAGCGAAAACCACGGGGCGTGAATCACACGATTTTCCAGCCGCGCGTAGCTTGCCAGCTTCAGGTTCTCGTTACCCAGTACCAGCACCGCCTCACCGTCCCGATGCACTACCAGTAGCGCCTCTTCGAAACGGGGAATAAAACCGGTGAGATACTCAAAGTTGCCGCCGTGCTCTTTATCGGCATAGATGATAAGCGTATCCAGCCCTTGCTGCCGCATATTCGCCAGCACCTTCGCTTTGCGCTGGCGCAGCGTGTCGTCGTTAAGCGTGACGGAAGGCACATCGTACCAGAGCGGGGGTTGAGGAACGGTGGAAAGAGTTACGACAGCCATCGGCATTTCTCCATGTCATTTAGCGCTGATACAGGAGAGTAACCAAAATCCGGCCGGTTGTAATAAAAAAAATCCCGGCCTTACGACCGGGATTCGTTTATCAATGCACGATTGCCTTACGGCAGAATTGACGGCTGATCCGCCCCTTCTTTCTCGACTTTCTGCTGCAGCATGTGCTCGCGCTTCATGCCCAGCTTGAGCGCCAGCGCGGACGCAACGTAGATAGAAGAAGCCGTACCGATGGAGACACCGATCAGCATGGTCAGCGAGAAGCCTTCCAGAATCGGGCCACCGAAGAGATACAGCATCAGGATAACCATCAAGGTCGTCCCGGAGGTGATCAAAGTACGGTGCAGGGTCTGCGTCAACGACACGTTAAAGATTTCGTACGGCGTACCGCGGCGAATCTTGCGGAAGTTTTCACGAATACGGTCAGATACCACGATACTGTCGTTCAGCGAGTAGCCGATAACCGACATCAACGAGGCCACAATGGTCAGGTCGATCTCGATATGCAGTAGCGACAGCACGCCCATGGTGATCACCACGTCGTGCGCCAGCGCAATAACAACCCCTGCCGCCAGGCGCCACTCAAAGCGGAACCCTACGTAGATCAGGATACACACCAGCGCGGCTATCAGCGCCAGCGCACCGGTCTGCGCCAGGTCTGCGCCGACGCTCGGCCCCACAAACTCAATACGCTTGACCGTCGCATTCTGGCTGGTCGATTCGTTAATCACGTTAACGACCTTGCTGCCCAGCTCCTGGCTGCCGTTGGCGTCATGTACCGGCGGCATACGCACCATGATGTCGCGGCTGCTGCCAAAGTTTTGCAGCTGCGGCTCTTCGAAGCCCGCCTTCTGCAGCGACTGGCGCACCTGATCCATATCAACAGGCTTTTCGAGGGTGATCTCAATCACCGTACCGCCGGTGAAATCCAGACCCCAGTTAAACCCGCGCACGCCAATGATAATAATGGACAGAATCAGCAAAAAACCTGAAATGCCGAAGGCCCAGTAGTCCCAGCGCATAAAGTCCCAGACTTTACGGCCGTGGTTCAATTGTTCAACAGTATATTCCTGTGCCACAACGCACTCCTCAGATAGACAGCTTTTTAACGCGCTTGCCGCCGTACAGCAGGTTCACGATGGCACGGGTGCCGACGATAGCGGTAAACATTGAGGTCGCAATACCGATACCGGTGGTAATCGCAAACCCTTTAATGGCACCGGTACCGACCGCGTACAGGATAATGACTTTGATAAGCGTCGTAATGTTGGCATCAAAGATGGAGCTGAACGCGCCGCGATATCCTTCGTCAATCGCCTGCTGCACGGAACGCCCGTTGCTCAGCTCTTCTTTAATACGTTCGTTAATCAGAACGTTCGCATCGACCGCTACCGCAAGGGTTAACACGATCCCCGCAATCCCCGGCATAGTCAGCGTCGCCCCCGGAATCAGGGACATAATGCCGACAATCAGCACCAGGTTGGCAATCAGCGCCGAGGTCGCAATCAGGCCGAACTTCTTGTAGAAGAAGATCATGAACAGGATAGAGACCACCAGACCGGCCAGACAGGCTTCCAGGCCCTGTTTGATGTTCTGCATCCCCAGGGTTGGGCCGATAGTCCGTTCTTCAACAATCTGAATCGGCGCAATCAGCGCACCTGCACGCAGCAGCAGAGAGAGCTGACGCGCTTCGGTCGCATTGCTGATGCCGGTAATACGGAAGCTGTTACCCAGACGAGACTGGATATTGGCGATGTTAATCACCTCTTCCTCTTTCGCCAGAATCGCACGACCGTTGGCATCTTTCTTACCGCTGTCTTTGTACTCCACGAACAGGGTCGCCATCGGTTTACCGATGTTGTCCTTGGTGAAGTTAGACATGATGTTGCCACCAGCGCTATCGAGGGAGATGTTAACCTGCGCCTGGTTGTACTCATCCATGCTCGACGTCGAGTCGGTGATGTGGTCACCGGTGAGGATCACGCGCTTGTACAGCACAACCGGCTGGCCTTCGCGGGTATATTTCACTTCAGAGTCGCCCGGAACGCGACCGGAAGCCGCTGCGGCGCTATCAACGTTAGTGTTAACCAAACGGAACTCCAGCGTCGCGGTCGCGCCAAGAATCTCTTTGGCTCGCGCCGTGTCCTGGATACCCGGCAGTTCAACCACAATACGGTCGGCGCCCTGACGCTGAACCAGAGGTTCGGCAACGCCCAGCTGGTTTACACGGTTACGCAGGATATTGATGTTCTGCTGTACGGCGTATTCGCGGGCTTCTTTCAGACGGTCGTCGGTCATCACGGCTTTCAGGCCAGTGCTGCCCTGAGCGGAAATAACCAGATCGCGATGACGAGGGCTAAGGTAGGAGATAGCCTGGTCGCGCGCGGCGCTATCGCGGAAGGCGATGCTCAGGCCGTAGTTGTCTTCTTTACGCACGGTCGCGTAAGGAATGCCTTTATCACGCAGTTCGCTGCGCAGGCTGTCGATGTTTTGTTCCTGCAGCTTGCTCAGCGCGGTATCCATGTCGACTTCCATCAGGAAGTGCACGCCGCCGCGCAGGTCAAGACCCAGCTTCATTGGCTCGGCATACAGGGCCGCAAGCCAGCGCGGGGTTGCCGGAGCAAGGTTAAGCGCCACGACGTATTTGTCACCCAGCACGCCCATCAGCGCTTCGCGCGCGCGCAGCTGGATATCAGTGGTGTCGAAGCGCGCAAGAATTGCGCCCTCTTCCAGTGCCACAGACTTCGCGGTAATTTTTTCTTCTTGTAGTGTTTTCTGGACCTGGATCAGCGTTTGCTCACTGGCGGCGACGCCGCGCGCGCCAGTGATTTGAACGGCCGGATCCTCACCATACAGGTTGGGAAGCGCATACACTAAGCCGACGACAATAACGACGACCAGCATGACGTACTTCCACAAAGGATAACGGTTTAACACGGCAGTTCCCTTAGGGAAAATGGGTAATTACAGCGCCTTCATGGTGCCTTTCGGCAGAACGGCAGCTACGAAGTCACGTTTGATAACCACTTCAGTGGTGTCGTTCAGTGCGATAGCGATGTATCCGCTTTCGGCAACTTTAGTGACGCGCCCAACCAGGCCACCGTTCGTCAGCACTTCATCGCCTTTAGCGATGGAGTTCATCAGGTTTTTATGTTCTTTGGTGCGTTTCTGCTGTGGACGCAGGATCATGAAGTAAAAAATCAGACCAAACACCACCAGCATCAGGATCAGAGACATCGGGCTGCCCTGCGCCGCGCCACCGGTTGCTGCTACCGCATCAGAAATAAAAAAGCTCATTGAAATTCCCTCATTATTAAAATTAGTCAACGTTCAAAGGTGGAACGGTTCGACCCTGACGTTGGTAAAAATCGGTCACGAAGCTCTCTAATTTACCCTCTTCGATAGCCTTGCGTAAACCAGCCATTAAGCGCTGATAGTATCGCAGGTTATGAATGGTATTGAGACGCGCGCCCAATATTTCGTTGCAACGGTCAAGATGATGCAAGTAAGCGCGTGAATAGTTGCGACACGTGTAGCAATCGCACTCCGCATCCAGCGGCGAAGTATCGCTCTTATGCTTCGCGTTGCGGATTTTCACCACGCCGTCGGTGACGAACAGGTGGCCGTTGCGCGCGTTGCGCGTCGGCATGACGCAGTCGAACATATCGATCCCGCGGCGCACCCCTTCGACCAAATCTTCCGGCTTACCGACGCCCATCAGGTATCGCGGTTTGTCGGCCGGGATTTGCGGGCAGACGTGCTCCAGAATACGATGCATATCTGCCTTCGGCTCACCGACAGCCAAACCGCCGACAGCGTAGCCATCAAAGCCAATCTCTACCAGACCTTTAACAGAGATATCACGTAAATCTTCGTAAACGCTGCCCTGAATGATACCAAACAGCGCGTTTTTGTTGCCGAGGCCGTCAAAACGGTCGCGGCTGCGCTTCGCCCAGCGCAGGGACATTTCCATTGAGCGCTTAGCGTAGTCCCAGTCCGCCGGATATGGCGTACATTCGTCGAAGATCATCACGATGTCGGAGCCGAGATCGTACTGAATCTCCATTGATTTTTCCGGATCGAGGAAAATCGGATCGCCGTTGATCGGGTTACGGAAGTGCACGCCCTGCTCGGTGATTTTGCGAATATCGCCAAGGCTGAAGACCTGGAAGCCGCCGGAGTCGGTGAGGATCGGTCCTTTCCACTGCATAAAGTCGTGCAGATCGCCGTGCAGCTTCATGATCTCCTGACCAGGACGCAGCCACAGATGGAAAGTATTACCGAGGATGATTTGCGCGCCTGTCGCTTCGACTTCCTCCGGCGTCATCCCTTTTACGGTGCCGTAGGTGCCAACCGGCATAAAGGCTGGCGTTTCAACGACGCCGCGCTCAAACACAAGACGGCCGCGACGCGCGCGACCATCGGTAGTATCTAACTCAAATTTCATTATCACTCCTGCGTCAGAAAAACAGTCTGACGTTTAACGATTCGCTACGGAATGATTCCATAGCTAATAAATTCCTGAAGGCGTCACCGGCGCAGCCTGTTTGCAATCGCTCAGCGCACAGCCACCGGAGCGTACGCCGTGTCCGTGAGAATGGCGATTACTGCCTGGCGTCAAAATGGCGAGTGAGATCGCCTTCTTAGGGACGCTCAAAAATAGCCTGCGGATTGTACGTGATAAACATCGCGTCCCCGTAGCTAAAAAAGCGATATTTTTGTTCTACCGCAGCCTTATAGGCGTTCATCGTATGCTGATAGCCGGCAAAAGCAGAGACCAGCATAATCAGCGTCGATTCAGGCAGATGGAAGTTGGTCACCAGCGCATCAATGACTTTGTACTGATAGCCCGGGTAGATGAAAATCTGCGTATCGTTAAAGAAAGGCTCAATCAGGTCGTTTTTTGCCGCCTGCGCCGCGCTTTCCAGCGAACGCACCGACGTCGTCCCGACGGCAATCACCCGGTTGCCGCGCGCTTTTGCCGCCAGCACCGCATCGACCACCTCCTGCGGCACTTCGGCATATTCAGAGTGCATGATGTGATCTTCAATGCTGTCTACGCGCACCGGCTGGAAGGTTCCGGCCCCAACGTGCAGCGTGACGAAGGCCATCTCCACGCCTTTTTCACGAAGCTTCGCCAGCAGGGGCTCATCAAAGTGCAGGCCGGCGGTTGGCGCGGCAACGGCCCCCGGTTTTTCGCTATAGACGGTCTGATACAGCTCGCGGTCGGCGTCTTCGTCAGGACGATCGATATACGGCGGCAGCGGCATATGGCCGATAGCGTTGAGAATATCCAGCACGCTGCGCGCGTCATCGAACTCAACTTCAAACAGCGCGTCGTGACGTGCAACCATGGTCCCTTTAATACTTTCATCGTCGCCGAGCAGCAGTTCTGCGCCCGGTTTCGGCGCTTTCGAAGCGCGAATATGTGCCAGAATACGCTTATCATCGAGCATCCGCTCAACCAGCACTTCAATCTTGCCGCCGCTGGCTTTACGGCCAAACAGACGGGCCGGGATCACGCGGGTATTATTAAATACCAGCAGATCGCCAGGGTTGAGCTTATCGAGTAAATCAGTGAAAGTACCGTGCGTCAGCGCGCCTGTCGGCCCGTCTAATGACAGCAAGCGGCAGCTGCTGCGCTCAGGCATCGGATAGTGGGCAATCAGGGATTCAGGTAATTCAAAGGAAAAATCGGCAACGCGCATGACGGTAACTCAGACTTAATAAAGAGGCGGGTAGTCTAGTGCCGGGAGGTTATCCCTGCAACCTTTACCCCTCGGGATGAATAACATAATCTATACACAAAATCATTCAAGATGCATCGAAACAGCAACTGAGTGAGTGACAAATCTGCCAGGAACAGATTTGAACGCCGCGCAGCGGCGGCCCGTAAGGGCCAGTCTCATGGATGAGACGAGTAACTCAGCAGCCAACAAAGAGGCAGTTTGAAGGATGAAGTTTATATGAATTTTCTCGCGCACCTGCATCTTGCTCATCTCGCCGATAGCTCCCTTTCCGGCAATTTGCTGGCCGATTTCGTTCGCGGCAACCCCGCTGATGAGTGGCCGGCTGACGTCGCGGAGGGCATCTTTATGCACCGCCGGATCGATGTGCTGACCGATAACCTGCCGGAAGTCACCGAAGCCAAAGCGTGGTTCCGCGCCGAAACGCGCCGGGTTGCCCCCATTACGCTGGATGTGATGTGGGACCATTTTTTGTCACGCCACTGGGCGCAGCTGTCGCCGGAACTGCCGCTGCCGGAGTTTGTCCGCTACGCTCACGCCCAGGTCACGCCGATCCTCCCAGCCTCCCCGCCGCGCTTTATCAATCTCAATGAATATCTGTGGTCGGAGCGCTGGCTTGAACGTTACCGGGATATGGATTTTATTCAGCGCGTGCTGAACGGGATGGCCAGCCGCCGCCCGCGACTCGATGCCCTGCGCGACTCCTGGCAGGATCTGGATACCCACTACGATCGCCTTGAGCGGCAGTTCTGGCGCTTTTATCCGCAGATGATGACGCAGGCGGAAAAACGCGAACTATAAATGATTGCGCTTTTGGCGGAAAAGGCTATTCTGAAAAGCGTTTTTAAATAACGATTGATAGGCAAAAACTATCTCAGCGATTGTCAGCGTCGCGTTGAGTTCCCCTGCCCCTCTCCCTATACTTGCCCGCGTTGCGTTCCAATTAACCTTAGTATTAACAGGAGAATCATATGGTTCTGGTTACTCGTCAGGCTCCGGACTTCACCGCGGCGGCAGTTTTAGGTAACGGCGAAATCGTTGAGAAATTCAACTTCAAACAGCATACCAGCGGTAAAGCGACCGTTCTGTTCTTCTGGCCGATGGACTTCACCTTCGTTTGCCCGTCCGAACTGATCGCTTTTGACAAACGCTACGAAGAATTCCAGAAACGCGGCGTCGAAGTGGTTGGCGTTTCTTTTGACTCCGAGTTCGTCCATAACGCATGGCGTAACACTCCAGTGGACCAGGGCGGCATCGGCCCGGTGAAATACGCGATGGTTGCGGACATCAAACGCGAAATCCAGAAAGCGTACGGTATCGAGCACCCGGACGAAGGCGTTGCACTGCGCGGTTCCTTCCTGATCGATGCCAACGGCGTTGTTCGCCACCAGGTCGTTAACGACCTGCCGCTGGGCCGTAACATCGACGAAATGCTGCGCATGGTTGACGCGCTGCAGTTCCACGAAGAGCACGGCGAAGTTTGCCCGGCGCAGTGGGAAAAAGGAAAAGAAGGGATGGCCGCTTCTCCGGAAGGCGTGGCTAAATACCTGACCGAGAACGTTTCCAGCCTGTAATCGGCAAACGTTCAGCAAAAGGCTCGCAGATGCGGGCCTTTTTTGTTTTTACCGCCTGGAGTTACCCGCTCGCCACAGCTTTTTAACTCATCAGCATACAAATATTGATGTCACGAATAAGTAAGATCCTCCGTCAGGGCTTTTTTTGGTATCTCGTTCAAACTTTGTAAAAAAAAACCGCCCAATATTTGTGATGAGTATTACATTTCTTCATTTTAAATTCAGCGATTTAACCATTAGCTCCTGCTCCCATTTTCTTACCGGCAAAAAGAAAAAACACAACCAATTGATATTAAACAAGATAATAAAAAACCTCAGAACCGATAAAGTAATTCACTTTTGCCGTCAGTGTGATCGACTTCAATATTTAAAAATCCATCTGTGATCTAACCCATAATTTTTATTGATATATTTGGTCATGATCGAGTTCAAGAATATGAACCCAGTAAGGATCGGATGATGGATATTATTTTTAACGCTGAACTGGTTGCGCTTAAGCAGGATATTTCCAACGCCGTACAGGGTATCGAATTCGCCGGAAAGCTGCTGACTCAACAAAATATATGTCATCCGGAATATGTGAATGAAATGGTCGAGGTCTATCAGGATTTTGGTCCCGCCATTGTTATCGACTACGGCCTGGCGATGCCTCATGCCCGGCCAGAAAAAGGCGCCTTGCGCACGGGCTTCTCTTTAGTCACCAGCAGGCAGCCAATCGTCTTTGGCCATGAGGAGTTTGATCCGGTTAACGTCATCATCGCCATCGCCGGCGCGGATGCCGATAGCCACATAAAAATGATTCAGCTAATAGCCTCGCTGATTGAGTCTGACATTGTGACCTTCCTTCAGCAGGCCAATGATATCGATTCAGTATTACATTTCATCCAACAACAAATGGAGTAGTCATTATGTTAGTTATCAGAACAGTTTGTGGTAACGGTATTGGCAGTTCATTAATGGCTGCGAATAATGTCAAAAAGATCTGTGATGAATTGGGTATTAAAGCCGACGTCGCCTCCGTTGATTTTGCCAACGCTGTTGGAGAAAAAGCTGACCTTTACGTCACAATTAAAGAGCTGGCAAACCAATTTCCTGCGCATTGTAATGTCGCCATTATTCGCAGCTACGTGCATAAAGCGAAAATCGCCGAGGATATTACCGAAGCACTCACCAAAATTGCTGCGACTCACTCTTAATCATTATTGAGGGAACGATCATGCAGGCTATTCTTAGTTTCTTATCGGAAATATTTAGTCAACCCGCATTTCTGATGGGGATTATCGCATTTGTCGGTTTAGTGGCGCTGCGCTCCCCCGGAAATAAATTACTCACCGGCACCTTAAAGCCTATCCTGGGCTATTTAATGCTAAGCGCCGGCGCAGGGGTTATCGTTGCTAACCTCAATCCGCTGGGTGGGATTATCGAAGCCGGGTTTAATATCCGTGGCGTTATTCCTAACAACGAGGCCATTGTCTCCGTCGCCCAGAAGGTGCTGGGCGTAGAAACCATGAGTATTCTACTGTTAGGTTTTATTTTTAACCTGCTTATTGCCCGCTGCACTAAGTATAAATATATCTTCCTTACCGGCCATCACTCTTTCTTCCTTGCCTGTCTGTTCTCAGCGGTGCTACAGGCGGCGGAATTCCGCGGCTGGATGCTGGTGCTCATCGGCGGATTCCTGCTCGGCTCATGGTCGGCGATATCTCCGGCCATTGGCCAACGCTATACCAAGCAGGTCACCGAAGATGGCGGTATTGCGATGGGACATTTTGGTTCTCTGGGCTACTACATTTCAGCGTGGATCGCCACCAAAACCGGCAACCCGGCGAACTCGTTCGCCGATACCGAAATCTCAGAGAAATGGGGCTTTCTGCGCGATACCACGGTCACCACCGGGATCGTCATGTTCGTCATCTACTTTGTATGCAGCGCCGTCGCCGGTAGCGAGTATCTCAGCACCATTACGGATCAAAATATGCTGATCTTCTCTGTCCTGACCGGCCTGCAGTTTGCGGTTGGCGTCGCTATCGTCTACAACGGCGTGCGGCTGATCCTCGGCGATCTGGTACCTGCGTTCCAGGGAATTAGCCAGAAGCTGATCCCCAACTCCATCCCCGCCGTTGACTGCGCGGTATTCTTCACCTTTAGCCCAACCGCGGTCGTCGTCGGCTTTATCAGCTCGTTCATTGGTGGACTGGTCGGCATGCTTTTTCTTGGCGGATTGGGTATGGCGCTGATTATTCCGGGCATGGTGCCGCACTTCTTCTGCGGCGGCACCTCCGGTGTTTTCGCCGATAAGCTGGGCGGTAAACGCGGCTGCATCATCGCCTCATTTATCGGCGGTATCTTCCTTGCATTCCTTCCGGCGATGCTGCTGCCGGCGCTGGGTAATCTGGGCTTTGAAAATAGCACCTTCGCCGACTTCGACTTCGCGGTTTGGGGCATCATCATCGGCAACGCTTTCACCCAGTTTGGCCAGATTACTATCTATTTGATTTGTCTGGCGCTGATCGTCGCACTGCTGGTGCCATTCTGCTTTCGTTCAGTTCGCGTAGTCGGTGACACGCTCAGCTATGAGGAGCTCACTGCAGATAAGAAAAATGAATAAGCGGTTTCATTTTTCCCTGCGGGAAGGAACCTCTCTTCCCGCAGCTGACAAAATAATCAGGAGTGGTTATGGCTATCTTGTCCATCGGGTTTTCATGTTTTGATCAGTTTTTCTTTTTAAATGAATGGCCGCAGGAGAATACCAAAAATTTCTGTCACGACTTTATTGAAAGCGGCGGCGGGCCGGCAGCGAATGCGGCATGGCTGTTGGGGCTATGGGGGGAGGATGTCTATTACATCGGCCATCTGAATCAGGATCTTTACGGCCAGCGAATTATTGCTGAATTTGCCGAAGCGGGCGTTGATACCAGTCAGGTGGTCTTTTCTGATGAAATGATCACCCCCCTGGCTTCGGTGCTGGTCAATCGCCTGACGGGTTCGCGGACGATCATCACCCGTAAAATGCAGACGCCGCCGTCGCTGACCTACGATCAGAAGCTCAAGCTCGATGATTTAGCCGAACGGCTCATCGCCGCTGAAGAACCGGTAACGCTATTAGTGGATGGCCATGAAGCCGAGATCAGCGAGTATTTAATTAAGAAACTGCCAAACGCCCGGGTAGTCATGGATGGCGGCTCACTACGCGCCAGTAATATTAAACTGGCGGCCTGGACCGATTATTTTGTGGTCAGTGAACATTTTGCCCGGGACTATATGGGATATCGCGCCCTGAGTACTGAAGCAGAAATTAAGGCGGCGCTCATTGAGCTTAATAAAATTTGCCGCGGCGAAGCCTTTATTACCCTTGGTGAAAAAGGCTGCGCATTTTTAAAGAGCGGGATGCTGCAAATAGTTCCCTCCTGGCTGTGCAATGCTGTTGATACCACCGGCGCGGGAGACGTATTCCATGGCGCTTTTACCTACGGCGTTCACTACTCCTGGCACATTGACAATATTATTTTATTCGCCAGCCTCACCGCCGCTATTTCTATTGAGAAAAAAGGTGTACGTGAATCGATGCCGGATCTTGCCGTCGTTCACAATTCTTTAAATAGCTATGAAAGAAACTTAAAGCAATATTTTGATGAATGATTGCTATTAATTAATAACACGAGGTGACTATGTTAGTTTCTATGAAGGACATGCTTCAGCATGCCCTACGGGACGGTTATGCCGTAGGGCAATTCAATATTAATAATCTTGAGTGGGTCGGCGCTGTATTAAGTACCGGACAACAACTGCGATCGCCCATTATTTTAGGCGTTTCCGGCGGTACGGTGAAACATATGCTGGGATTAAAATGTATTCATGACATCGTGGTCAATGCCATGGATTATTTACATATTGATATTCCGGTGGCTTTGCATCTGGACCACGGTACCACCCGCGAGGCCTGCGAGGCGGCTATCGAGGCCGGATTCAGCTCCATTATGTTTGACGGCTCACATCTGCCGTTCAGCGAAAACCTCGCCATCACTCGCCATCTGGTTGCGCTGGCGCACAGCAAAGGCATCTCCGTCGAGGCGGAGCTGGGGACGATTGCCGGAAGCGAAGATGGCATCGTCAATTCGGCGGTCATCTACGCCGACCCTGAGGAGTGCTACACCCTGGTGAAAGAAACTCAGGTTGACTGCCTGGCGGCGGCGCTGGGTTCGACCCATGGACTGTATAAAGGCAAAGCCAAACTGGGTTTTACGGAGATGAAAGCCATTTCTGAGCGAGTCAATGTTCCGCTGGTCCTGCACGGCGGTACCGGTATTGCCGATGACGACATGCGTAAAGCCATCGCCTGCGGTACGGCCAAAATCAACGTCAATACCGAAAATATGTACGCCTGGTGTCAGGAGGTGAAAGCCCTGTTTGCCGCCGATACCGGTCATGACGTGAACGACCCGCGCAAAGTGATTAATCAGGGACTGAAACCGGTACGCGAAATGATTGCGCGGCGCATCGCGCTTTTTGGTTCACAGAACCGCTATTAAAAAACGGAAAGACAAGCGCTTTCGTCAGGAAGGGAACCCGCCGCCGGACAATACCGGGGCGGGTTGAGCTGGTGCTAAAACGCAAAGCAGGAGCAGCCGAGTACGCCCCAGAACGCCTGCTCATCGGCAACCGGAATCGCCGACTGGCGCGCAATATCATGCTGATGCCCGTGTACGCCGCAGCTGCCGCAGCATTGGTGCATCTGAACTATCGCGCCGATTTTCGCGGCGGTCGGCGGCGCGGAACGGTAATGACCCGGCACCTTCACCACCGGTGACCACTCTGGCAGCACCGGAATGGGCGGCGGCGCCAGCGGCGAAAAGTGGCCGGCGGCGTACACCACCTTGCCGTCAACGACCGTCAGTACCGACTCGATCCCCTTAATTTCCTCTTCCGCGACGCTGAAATAGTCTTTCGACAGCACCACCAGATCGGCAAGCTGGCCTTGCTCAATGCGCCCTTTCTTACCCTGCTCGCTTGAGAACCACGCGCTTCCCGCCGTCCACAGCTCCAGCGCCACGTCGCGCGGCAGGCGGTTGCTGTCGTCGTACATCGCCATTCCGCCGACGGTACGTCCGGAAACCAGCCAGTAGAGCGCGGTCCACGGATTGTAGCTCGCCACGCGGGTTGCATCCGTCCCCAGCCCTACCGGAACGTCCAGCTCGAGCATTTTCGCCACCGGCGGCGTATGTTTGACCGCATCTTTACCGTAGCGGTCGACAAAATATTCGCCCTGGAAAGCCATACGGTGCTGAACCGCTATGCCGCCGCCCAGCGCTTTGACGCGTTCGATATTGCGTTCGGTGATGGTTTCCGCATGATCGAAGAACCAGTGCAGACCATTGAACGGAATTTCGCGATTTACCTTCTCGAAGACGTCGAGCATCCGGCTGATGGATTGATCGTAGGTGGCGTGCAGGCGGAATGGCCAGCGGTGCTCTACCAGGTGGCGCACCACCCGCTCCAGCTCATCTTCCATTCCCTCCGGGAGGTCCGGACGCGGCTGCAGGAAATCTTCAAAATCCGCCGCCGAGAAAACCAGCATCTCCCCGGCGCCGTTGGCGCGGTAAAAGTCGGTGCCCTGTCCCGGCTTGAGCATATCGGTCCAGCGCTCAAAATCTTCCAGCTCCTGCTTAGGTCGCTGGGTAAACAGGTTATAGGCGATCCGCACGGTCATCTGCTCTTTGGCGTGCAGCTGTTCAATAATTTCATAATCTTCCGGGTAGTTCTGGAAACCGCCTCCAGCATCGATAGCGCTGGTTAGCCCCAGACGATTCAGCTCGCGCATAAACTGGCGCGTTGAGTTGACCTGCAGTTCCAGCGGTAGCTTCGGCCCTTTGGCCAGCGTTGAGTAGAGGATCATCGCGTTGGGTTTGGCAATCAACATGCCGGTAGGATTACCGTTGCCGTCGCGAACGATCTCGCCGCCCGCCGGATCCGGCGTCTCTTTGGTGTAGCCCACCGCCTTCAGCGCCGCGCGGTTCAGCAGCGCGCGATCGTACAGGTGCAGGACAAATACCGGGGTATCCGGCGCCGCATCGTTAAGCTCCTCGAGCGTCGGCATCCGCCGTTCGGCGAACTGAAATTCGCTCCAGCCGCCGACCACCCGCACCCACTGCGGCGACGGTGTGCGATCGGCCTGATCTTTCAGCATCCGCAGCGCATCCGCCAGCGAGGGAACCCCCTCCCAGCGTAGCTCCAGGTTGTAGTTCAGACCGCCGCGGATCAGGTGCAGGTGGGAGTCGTTAAGACCGGGGATCACCGTATGACCTTTAAGATCGATAATTTGCGTCCCTTCCGCGGCAAAGCTCATGATCCGATCGTGGCTACCGGCGGCGAGAATTTTACCGTCAGCGATCGCCACCGCATCGGCCAGGGGATTTTGACGATCGAGAGTATGAACCCGACCGTGAGTCAGGATTAGTGTGGCAGTTTGCGACATAACGTTCTCCTTCAGGAGGCTGGCTCAGTTTTTCTTTAACCAGCCAGCAAACAGACGGGTCACGATGGGCATCCAGAACCAGACCACCAGCGCGACCACACAGGCATCATTGATGAGGTGCAGCAGCAGGCTTCCCTTCAGCGAGGGCAACAGCATTCCGGTTATCGACGGCACCAGGTTAGTACTGGGGAAAATCACCAGCAGGGTGATTAAAAATTGCTTCCAGCGTCGCGGCTGGCGCACGTTCGCCGCAGGCGGCGTAAACCAGAAGGCCGGTTCAGTCCGGACTTCGGTACGATCGCCTTCGCTCAGCAGCGGTGCGATTTCCGCCACCAGTTCGCGCCGGGTTTCCGACTGGGTCCAGGCGTAAAGATGCTCAATGGTGTCGAAGCGAATGATAATGCTCCATAAATTCTGCCCGGGAGCCGGGCGAATCACGTTTGCGCCAAGATGACCGGGAAATTCAGCCGCAATCGGCATAATTTTGCCCAGCCACGCTTCATACCGTTGGCCATGCTCCGGGTCGAGCACATGACTGATAACCAGGGTCACCGATTTCTGCTGCGCCATTAAGAGTTCCTTGCTTCAGGGGAATGACGGGATATCCCCGCCATTAGCCATAAACAACAATGCACAAAATCGTTCATGCTGCGTCGAGGCGGCAAGGTTGTTCGTCCCCGGGAGCTGACATAAGTCAGTGACCGGGGCGGGCAAACGAAGCCAACAAAGAGGCAGCTTGAAGGATGAAGTGTATTTAAGCTTTACGCTCTGGCGCGCCATGCACCATCGTATAAGCGTAATCCACGCCCATGCCGTAAGCGCCGCTATGCTCGCGCACCAGATCCATCACCGCGTCATAGGTCTCTTTACGCGACCAGTCGCGCTGGTACTCAAGCAGCACCTGCTGCCAGGTCACCGGCACCGCACCGGCCTGCACCATACGGTCAATGGAGCGTTCGTGGGCATCAACCGAGGTGCCGCCGGAGGTATCGGTCACCACGTAAACTTCATAGCCCGCATCCAGCGCCATCAGCGCCGGGAACGTCAGGCAGACTTCAGTCCACAGAGCAGAAATAATCAGTTTCTTGCGTCCGGTCGCCTTTACCGCTTCAACAAAAGCCGCGTCTTCCCAGGAGTTCATCGAGGTACGTTCAATGGGTTTCACATCAGGATGTACGGCCAGCAATTCCGGCCAGATATAGCCGCTGAAGCTTTTGGTTTCGACGGAAGTATAAATTACCGGGACATTAAAAATTTTGCCTGCTTTGGCTAAAGCAACCGTATTATTTTTCAGGGTCTGGCGGTCAATATTTGCCACACCAAAAGCCATTTGTGGCTGGTGGTCAATAAAAATAAGCGCCGAGTTAGAGGGATCGATCAGTTCACGAATAGACATAACATATCCTGTTAATCAATGAGTTAAAAAGATACTACCGTTGCCGTTGAGCTGTCTGGATCCTGACTGATAAAGCATGGTGAGTATAGTCAGTAATTTCTAACGAGTTATTAAAGATTTTTTTCTAATTTATTTCCAAAGCGAAAAGTTATGGCGATTAGATTAACCATTACAAAACGAGCAAAATTATGTTTATCAAATTTTTACGGTTAACCGTTCTAAATTATTCACTGGAATTGAACAGGGCGCTCCGGTAAAACGGAGGCACTCATTTTTACCGGAATCTGACGCATGCGCCTGAATCTTGATGTCCTGTTAATTCTCGACGCGCTGGACAAACATGGCTCTTTTGCCACCGCCGCCGAATCGCTATTTAAGACCCCAGCTGCGCTGAGCTACATGATCCAAAAGCTGGAAAACGATCTGAATATCACTCTGCTGGATCGCTCCGGCCACCGGGCTAAATTTACCGATACGGGCAGAATGATGCTGGAGAAGGGTCGATTGCTGCTGAATGCCGCTAAGGATCTGGAAAAGCAGGCAGTGCAGCTCAGCGCCGGTTGGGAGCGGGATCTGGCTATCGCGCTGGATGACTCTTTCCCGTTTAGCGCGCTGCTGCCGCTGATCGATGCTTTCTACGCCCAGCACCCGCAAACCCGGCTTAACTTTACCCACCATACCCTCGCGGGCTCGTGGGAAGAGCTCACCCACAACGGCGCGGATATTATTCTTGGGGCGATCAATGAACCGCCAACCTCCGCCGAGTGGTCGTGGAAAATGCTCGGCGCCATGGACAATATTTTCGTCATCGCGCCGGGGCACCCGCTGGCGCAAACGACCCAACCGCTGACCAACAAGCAGCTCAGCCTGCACCGCGCGGTCGTGATCAGCGACAGCGCCCGCTACTGTCATCCGCTCAACAGCAACCTGCTCGACGAACAGCCGCAAATCCGCGTGGATGATTTTGCCAGTAAAGTTGAACTCTTGCGCGCCGGGCTGGGCTGCGGCTTTTTACCGCGCCATATTGCCCGGCGGTGGCTGGAAAGCGGCGAGCTGGTCGAAAAGGCCGTCATCTCGTGCCGCGAGAAAGATATCACCTATATGGCCTGGCGCAGCGGTAATGACGGACTGGCCCAGCGCTGGTGGCGCGAGGCCATTTTGCAGAGCGAGAGCCTGAGCCAGCTCTATGACTAACGGCTAAACCACACGCTGGCGGAGATCGCTGGCAGCGTCAGCACGCTCTCGTGCAGATCACCGGCGCCCTCTTTCAACTGCCAGCCGTGAACGTCAAGCAGCGGCGAATCTTCTACCACCACCTCGCAGGCCGCGCCGCGGTTAATCGCCACCAGCACGCGCTGTTGCTTATAGACTCGCACGAACACCACCACGTTCTCTTCGGCATAGATCACCTGACAGCCGCCGTAGCGTAGCGCCTGATTAGCCTTACGCAGTTTGCTCATGCGCTTGTACAGGTCGAGCAGTTCGCCATCCTGCAAAGCCGGATCCCACGGGAAGGGTTTACGGCAGAACGGATCGTTATTGCCATCCACGCCCACTTCATCGCCGTAGTAGATGCACGGTACCCCAGGCCAGCTGAACAGCCACACCACCGCCAACGGCAGACGCGCAACATCTTTACCCAACAGAGACTTAAAGCGCGCGGTATCGTGGCTATCAAGCTGGTTGAACATCCGCAGCTGCTGCTGATGCGACAGTCCGGCACGATAGTTGTCCATCCACGCCATGCAGGTTTGCGCATCGATTTTCTGCGGGTCGTAGGAGATATCGGTATTGGCGAGAAAGCCCCATAGCGGGAAGGTAAAGCCGCGGTAGTTCATCGCCGAGTCTTCTACGTCGGCCTGTAGCCACTGGCGCGCGTCGCCGAAATGCTCCCCGAACACGAAGGCTTCCGGCCGCTCCTGCTTCGCTGCCTGGGTAATGCCGGCGATATGGCGCAGGTTATTACGCGCCCCGCCGTCTTCACCGAGCATATGCACGACATCCAGCCGCCAGCCGTCCATGCTCCACGGCGCTTTCAGCCAGTGGCGCACCACGCTATCTTCTCCACCATAGATCTCATCTATCAGCGTCGCCGACCGGTAGTCGAGCTTAGGCAGACTGGCGTATCCCAGCCAATCGTGGGCAATGCCCTCGGGAGAAAAATTATACCAGTCGCGCCACGGCGAATCGGGGTTGTGGCAGGCGCCGCCGCTACCGCGCTGATGGCGGTCGAACCAGGCATGCGAATCGCCGCTGTGGTTGAACACGCCGTCAAGGATCAGGCGCATCCCCTCTTTTTGCGTGTTGTGACGCAGGCGCAGCAGCGCCGCATCGCCGCCAAACTGCGGGTCAACGCGACGGTAATCCTCGGTATCGTATTTATGTACGCTGGGAGCGACAAATACCGGGTTCAGATAAAGCGCCGTGACGCCAAGCTGCTTCAGGTACGGCAGTTTTTCGCTGATCCCATCGAGATCGCCGCCGTAGAAGGTGGAGCCGCCCGCCTCGCCGGTTAGCGGCTCATCCCACGCCTTGCGCACAATATCGTGACCGGCGGCATGGTGGTAATAAACGTTATCCTGCCCGGCGTCGCGTGACTGGCTGCGGGCGAAGCGGTCAGGGAAGATTTGGTAAAACACCTGATCGGCCACCCACTGCGGCCCGCTGTCCGGCATATCAACCGCAAACTGCTCCAGCCGCGCCGGCGGAAAACGATTGAACCCCTGCGGAGTGAACCACAGCTGGCGGTCGGCCCACAGCAGCTTGAAGCTGTAGCGGCGACGCGGTAGCCCGTTGACGAGGCTGATTTCCCCGCGCCACGCCACCACGCCCGGATGCGGTTCCTGCCGCAGGCGGCGCATCGGCAGCGACAGCTCCTCGTTATCTTCTTCCGCGCGTAGCGTGACCCGCGGCGGCAGATCCTCGCCGCTTAACCATAGCGTGATAATCAGTCGTTCCGGCTGCTCCTTAATAAACGGAGCAACCGGGAGGTGCCATGCCTTCAACATCATTATTCCTCTCTTTGCAGAATGGGCACACCTTGCCATAGCGTACTGGCGTATGACTCATCGTCGGCAGAATTATTGGGGGAGGATGGCGGGGGTGGAGGAACGGCTTGCCGGATAGCCCGTGCGTATCCGGCAAGAAGAGAACGAAAAGGACTAGGCTTTCGCCAGCTTACGCTCGCGGCGAGTTTTAAACTGCCAGCCAATCAGTAACAGAATAATCCACGCAAAGCCCACGTACAGCGAGATGCGCGTGTCAGGATGGTAGCCAATCAGACCGATAATAAAGACCAGGAATAGCAGGCCAATCACCGTGGTCGTTACTCCGCCAGGCACCTTAAACTTCAGCGCCTTCGCCTCTTCCGGCGGCAAACAGCGACGGAAGGCGATCTGCGACAGCAGGATCATAATCCACACCCAGACGGTGGCGAATGTCGCCAGAGAGGCGATCACCAGAAAGACGTTCTCCGGCATAATGTAGTTAAGGTAAACGGCGAACAGCAGCGCGATAGTCATTACCATCACGGTTACCCACGGCACCCCGCGACGGGACGTTTTGGTAAACATTTTCGGCGCGCTGCCCTGCTCCGCCATACCGTGCAGCATACGCCCCACGCCAAAGACATCGGAGTTAATCGCCGACAGCGAAGCGGTCAGCACCACAAAGTTCAGGATGCTGGCGGCAAAGGTAATACCCAGATGCTGGAAGGTCAGAACGAAAGGACTGCCGTTAGTTCCAACCTGGTTCCACGGATAGATAGACATAATCACGAACAGCGTACCGACGTAAAACACGAGGATACGCATCGGCACCGAGTTAATGGCGCGCGGAATGGATTTCTCCGGATCCTTCGCTTCACCGGCGGTGATGCCGATGATTTCAATCCCACCGTAGGCGAACATCACCATCTGCAGCGACATCACCATCCCCAGCCAGCCGTTGCTGAAGAAGCCACCGTTGCTCCACAGGTTGTGGATACCCGTCGGCTGCCCGCCGTTGCCGATCCCCCAGATAATGATGCCGAAACCGGCGAGGATCATGATGATAATAGTGGCGACTTTGAAGAAGGAGAACCAAAACTCCAGCTCGCCGAAGACCTTGACGCTCATCAGGTTGACGGCGCAGATAATCAGCACCACGCTGAGTACCCAGATCCAGTGCGGCACCGCCGGGAACCAGACCCCCATATAGATGCCGAAGGCCGTGACGTCGGCTATGGCGACAATCAGGATTTCAAAACAGTAGGTCCAGCCGGTGATATAGCCCGCCAGCGGGCCAAGGTAATCCTGGGCATAGCGCGAGAACGAACTGGCGGCCGGGTTGTGTACCGACATTTCGCCCAGCGCGCGCATAATAATGTAGGCCGCGACGCCGCCGATAATATAAGCCAACAGAACGCTCGGCCCCGCCATTTTAATCGCGTCAGCCGAACCATAGAAAAGGCCGGTACCGATTGCCGACCCCAGCGCCATAAAACGAATATGCCGGGTACTTAGCCCGCGCTTAAGCTTGTTACTACTTTCCATCATGTTCCATGCCGTTTTTCTCCTCTGGCCTTCGCGGGGGCAAAGCACCGGGGAGGATGACCAAAAAAACAAAAAACCACGGGACCTGAAGTCCCGTGGTTAAACACCTGTGTAAAGCGTCGGTTAGTGCGCGCTGGAGGCCACCTGACGCCCTGCTGCGCGATCCCAGATAACGGCCAGAATCACCATCACGGCGGTTGGCATCAGCCACGCCAGCCCTTGCTCCGCCAGCGGCAGGCGCGCGGTCCAGGATGGCAAAATCTCTGCAAACGCCGACGCTTTAATGCCGTCAATGATACCAAACATCAGGCTGATAAACATTGCCGGGGCAATAACGCGGGACGAATTATGCCACCAACTACGGGTAAAGCTTAATACCACGAGTGCGATACACGGCGGATAGATAGCCGTCAGCACCGGAATCGAAATCTGAATCAGGTGGCTCAGGCCAAGGTTGGAAACCGCCATCGAAAACAGGCCAAGGATAAAGACCAGCGTACGATAGGAGAACGGCAGATACTGGGCAAAAAACTCCGCACAGGCGCAGGTCAGGCCTACCGCCGTCACCAGGCAAGCGATGAAGATCAGCGCTGCCAGCAGGAAGCTCCCCGCGCCGCCGAAGGTGTGCTGGACATAAGCGTGCAGAATCGCCGCGCCGTTAGCGGACTGCTCCACCAGCGTGCCGCTATCGGAACCTAAACGGAACAACGCCAGATACAGCAGCGTCAGGCCCACGCCGGCCATCAGGCCAGCCCAGACGGTGTAACGGGTCAGCAGGCGGGCTTCGGTCACGCCGCGAGAACGCGCCGCGTTGACAATCACGATCCCAAAGACCATCGCCCCAAGGGTGTCCATGGTCAGATAGCCGTTGACGAAGCCGTTGGAGAATGGCGCGGTACGGTAGGCTTCCATCGCGTGGCTCAGCGGACCGGCTGGCCAGACGATCGCCGCAACGGCGAGAATAATCAGAGCGATGATTTTCAACGGCGCGAGGAAATTCCCGACGGTGTCCAGCAGCTTGCCCGGATAGAGCGAAACGAGGATCACCAGGGCAAAATAGATAACGCTATAAATCAGCAGCGGCAGCGGGCCGTCGCCGGTCAGCGGAGCAATCCCCACTTCAAAAGAGACGGTGGCGGTACGCGGAGTCGCAAACAGCGGCCCAACGGCAAGATAGCAAACCACCGCCAGCAGGATACCGGCAACTTTACCAATCGGCGTGCTCAGGCTCTCTACGCCGCCGCCGACTTTCGCCAGCGCCACAACCGTTAGCACCGGCAGACCCACGGCGGTAATCAGAAAGCCAATAGCCGCGGTCCAGACGTGTTCGCCGGCCTGTAAGCCAACCATCGGAGGAAAGATAATATTGCCTGCGCCGACGAACAGCGCGAAGGTCATAAAGCCCAACGCAATGATGTCGCGAGATTTTAACTGATGGGTCATAAATTCATTACAGCCTGTGGATGTGGTGTTGTAAAAACGGATAAATACCGCGCCTTTCCCCTGGGGATGATACAGCGGCCATTGTCAGTAAACTCAGCGGGATATGCTCCCAAAGCGGCGTGGAAAAGAATTGTTTTTTGAATTACCACGCAAAAACAGTCTGTCTGCGACCGTAGGGGGGCAATTTAAACGCTTATAACGTTTTAAAGCAAGGAGGGATCGCAAAAGCAGATGATTATGCTGACTCTATTTTAATGCGTAGAATTATTTACCTGATGGATGGAAAACATCTGGCTTATCATGCGAACAAAAAAGCAGCTAACGTTCGTTAATTACTCAACTTCGATTTTACTGCAAACGAAAATGACCAGCCGAAGCTGGTCATTGGCAAGTTATGCTGACACCCACATGCAGGCGTTCAATTTTTGGCAATTAAACGTTCCGGTAGCAGGAAGCTAAAGCGGGTGCCTTTACCCAGCGTACTCTCAATTTCGAGGCGGCTATCGTGATGGCTGACCGCATGTTTGACA
This sequence comes from Klebsiella sp. HMSC09D12, assembly GCF_001808475.1. Taxonomy (NCBI): domain Bacteria; kingdom Pseudomonadati; phylum Pseudomonadota; class Gammaproteobacteria; order Enterobacterales; family Enterobacteriaceae; genus Klebsiella; species Klebsiella sp. HMSC09D12. Next base: position 45,637 of record NZ_KV793463.1, read on the forward strand.
ATCGCCAGCCCCAGACCGCTGCCGCCGGTCTGTCTCGAGCGCGCTTTATCCACCCGATAGAAACGCTCGGTCAGGCGCGGAATATGTTCCGGCGCGATGCCCGGCCCGTTATCTTCGACGCTGAACATTGCCCCGTGCGGCGCTCGCTGCCAGCTTACGGTAATATCCGTTCCCGGCGGCGTATGATTGACCGCGTTATACACCAGGTTGGAAATCGCGCTGCGCAGCTGTTCTTCATTACCCAGCACTTTCAGCGATTCATCAACCGAAAAATGCAGCGCATGCTTCTGCTGGCTTAGCGTTTGCGCTTCGCGCTCAACGACCCGCAGCATCATCGGCACATCGATTTTATCGTTCATCGCCAGGACCGGCGCGGCTTCGATTCGCGACAGCGTCAGCAATTGTTTCACCAGGCCTTCCATTCGCTGAGTTTGCTCGCGCATGGTGTGCAACGCTTTTTCGCGCGTCCCCCCTTCCAGCACCTGCTCCTGCATCATCTCCAGATACCCCTGCAGCACCGTCAGCGGCGTACGCAGCTCATGGCTGACGTTAGCGAAAAAGTTTCTCCGCGCCCCTTCCAGCTGGTGCATCTGCGTAACATCGCGCGCAACCATCAGCAGCTGTTTATCGCTGTAGGGCATCACGCGAATCTCCAGATGGCGACCGTTATTCAGTACCAGGTTGAGCGGTTTAGAAAAATCCCTGTATTTCAGGTAATTGGCAAATTCAGGATAGCGCAAGAGGTTAAGGATGTTCTGCCCGTTATCGTCAGGCCAGCGCAGATTCAGGATCTGCTGCGCCAGGCCGTTACACCAGAACATCGCGCCTTCTTCGGTGGTCAGCACTACCGCATCCGGCAGAGACTCCGCCCCGCTGCGAAAGCGCTTAATCAGGTTGCCCAGCTCACGGCGACGCTTTTTATTACGCATCTGCATTTGATGCAGTCCGTACAGCAGCGGCTCCCAGCTGCCACTACCCGGCGGAGGCGTCATGCTGCGGTCAACCCACAGCCACCATGACAGGCGCATCAGATTCCAGAAATGCCAGATAAGAAGACCGGTCACTGCCGCCAATAAAAACCACGGCAGATGACCTAAAAACGCCCCGAGGATCAGGGCCGGGATACAACACAAGAAAAGCTCAAGCGCCAGCCTTTTCCATGACAGCCGTTCCAGCACGGTTCACACTCCTGTCAACATTCAGAATCGGGCGGAGAAACGATATCCCGTACCGCGAACCGTTTGTACCATCCGGTCATGGCCGCTATGTTCCAGCGCTTTGCGCAGACGGCGAATATGCACGTCTACCGTTCTGTCTTCGACATAAACGTTGGTTCCCCAGACGTGATTCAGCAGCTGTTCGCGGCTATAAACCCGTTCCGGGTGGGTCATAAAGAAGTGTAATAATTTAAACTCCGTCGGCCCCATATCCAGCGGATTTTCACCGGTCATGACCCGATGCGAAGAGGGGTCGAGGCTCAGCCCCTGCATTTCAATCACCTCTTCCACCGCCATCGGCGAAATGCGCCGCATCACGGCTTTAATTCGCGCCACCAGCTCTTTCGGGGAAAACGGCTTAGTGATGTAGTCATCGGCGCCGGTCTCCAGACCGCGGACGCGATCTTCCTCTTCGCCGCGGGCGGTGAGCATCACCACGGGAATATCGCGGGTCATCGCTTCACGCTTGAGCTGTTTAATAAACTGCAGACCCGACCCACCCGGCAGCATCCAGTCGAGGAGGATCAAATCCGGCCAGGGTTCATTGAGCTGATTAACCGCGCTGTCAAAATCTTCCGCCTCGACGGGCTGAAAGCCGTTTTGCTCCAGAACAAAGCAAACCATCTCGCGGATTGGAGCTTCATCTTCAACGACCAGAATTCTTCTCGCCATTATTTACCCTGTATTTTTTAGCCATCAGTATAGAAGTGCGCGGCCATTATGCGTCAGATTTATGACAGATTTATGAAAAAAATGACCGCCGGATGAACGCGGATTTCGAATTGTGACACGGACTTATCGCGCCTGAGAGCAGTCTTATCCCCGTAATAATTCGGCTTGCTTAAAGGCAGCAAGGGCGTAAGTCCCAAAAAAGAGATAACGATGCGACTGGGTGGGCGCGGGTAGCCAACGCATAAGCAACTTGAAGGATGACGGGTATATAATGCCGCTTTCGCTTTTACGCTATGGAACAACTATGCGCATCCTTCATACCTCTGACTGGCATCTTGGGCAAAATTTTTACAGCAAAAGTCGCGCCGCCGAACATCAGGCGTTTCTCGACTGGCTGCTGGCCAGCGCGCAGGAACATGACGTCGATGCCATTATTGTCGCGGGCGATATTTTTGATACCGGCTCCCCGCCGAGCTACGCGCGCGAGCTGTATAACCGGTTTGTCGTTCAGCTGCAGCAAACCGGCTGTCGGCTGGTGGTGCTGGCGGGCAACCATGATTCGGTCGCCACCCTCAACGAGTCGCGAGACATTCTTGCGTTCCTGAAAACCACGGTCGTGGCCAATGCCGGCCACGCCCCCTTTATTCTGCCGCTGCGCGACGGTTCGCCGGGGGCGATTTTTTGCCCGGTGCCGTTCCTGCGCCCGCGTGAACTGGTAACCAGCCAGGCCGGGCACTCCAGCGGCGAAAAGCAGCAGCAGCTCCTGAGCGCCATCAGCGACTATTACCAGCAGCAGTACCAGCAGGCCTGCGAACTGCGCGGCGACCGGGCGCTACCGATTATCGCCAGCGGCCATTTAACCACCGTCGGCGCCAGCAAAAGCGACGCGGTGCGCGAAATCTATATCGGTACGCTGGACGCCTTTCCGGCGAGCCGTTTTCCGCCTGCCGACTATATTGCGCTCGGCCATATTCACCGTGCGCAGGTGGTGGGCGGCTGCGAGCATATCCGCTACAGCGGCTCCCCCATCCCGCTGAGCTTTGATGAAACAGGGAAAAATAAAAGCGTCAATCTGGTCACTTTTACCCACGGGCGTCTGGCGGATGTCACGCCGCTTATCGTTCCCGTCACCCAGCCGCTGGCGGTGCTAAAGGGCGATTTCGCCAGCATTAGCGAGCAGCTAAACCAATGGCAGGATAGCGCCCTGCAGCCCGCAGTGTGGCTGGATATCGAAATCACCAGCGACGAATATATGCATGATATCCAGCGTAAAATTCAGGCGCAGACCGAAACGCTGCCGGTGGAAGTCCTGCTGGTGCGCCGCAGTCGCGCCCAGCGCAACCGCATTCTGGCCGGCGCTCAGCGAGAGACCCTCAGCGAACTGCAGGTGGAGGATGTCTTCGCCCGCCGTCTGGCGCTGGAAACGCTGGAAGCCGCGCAGCAGCAGCGCCTGGAACAGCTTTTTAATGAAACGCTGCATAGCCTGAACGGTGAGGATCGCCTGTGAAAATACTCAGCTTACGCCTGAAAAACCTCAATTCACTGAAAGGTGAATGGAAAATTGATTTCACCGCTGAGCCGTTCGCCAGCAACGGTCTGTTCGCGATTACCGGGCCGACCGGCGCCGGAAAAACCACGCTGCTGGATGCTATCTGCCTCGCGCTCTATCACGAAACCCCGCGCCTGAGCAGCGTGTCGCAATCACAAAACGATCTGATGACCCGCGACACCGCCGAATGTCTGGCGGAAGTGGAGTTCGAAGTCAAAGGCATCGCCTATCGCGCCTTCTGGAGTCAGAACCGGGCGCGAAACCAGCCGGACGGCAACCTGCAGGTGCCGCGCGTCGAGCTGGCGCGCTGCGAGGATGGCAAAATCCTCGCCGATAAGATCAAAGACAAGCTGGAAATGACCGCCTCGCTCACCGGCCTGGACTATGGCCGCTTCACCCGCTCGATGCTGCTATCGCAGGGGCAGTTCGCCGCCTTCCTGAATGCTAAACCGAAAGAGCGCGCCGAGCTGCTGGAAGAGCTGACCGGTACCGAAATTTACGGCCAGATTTCCGCGCAGGTCTTTGAAAAGCATAAGCAGGCCCGCGTCGAGCTGGAGAAAATCCAGGCTCAGGCTTCCGGCGTCCTGCTGCTAAGCGACGACCAGCAGCAGGCGCTACAGCAAAGTTTGCAAGCGCTTACTGATGAAGAAAAACAGAAGGTTAGCGAACAAAGCCGTCTGCAAAATGCCCGTCAGTGGCTGGTACGCCGCGCAGAGCTGACAGCAGAAGATCTGCAGGCGCAGAGCGCGCTACGCGAAGCCCAATCTGCGCTGGAGCAGGCGCAGCCGCAGCTGACCGTGCTGCTGAATGCCCAGCCTGCAGAGCACTTACGTCCACAGTGGACGCGTCAGCAGGAACAAACCACCGCGCTGGCGCAAACCCGTCGCCTGAGAGAAGAAGTAAATACTCGCTTACATGAAAGGCTGCGACGGCGAGCGGGGATTCGCCTCGCCGCCCGCCAGCAGTCTGAACGCCTGCAGAGCCACCAGCAAACGCTCTCCGCATGGCTAAAAGAGCATGACCGTTTTCAGCGGTGGGGCAATGCGCTGGCGGGCTGGCGGGCGGCTTTCCAGCAGCAGACTCGCGATACCCAGCAGCAAGCCGCCCTGCAGCAACGTCTGGCGGAAACCCGTCGCAGACTGGCAGACCTGCCGCCCGCCGGGCTGACGCTGGATGCCGAACAGGTCAGCGCCGGGCTGGCGCAGCACGCCGCGGCTCGCGCTCTGCGCCAGCAGCTCTCAGCGCTACATAGTCAACTTCAGCCTCTGGGCCAGCGCCTGATGCAGCTCAACGCCGCCGGGCAGGCCACCAGGCAGGAGCAGGAAAAACTGGAAGCGATACTGGCTCAGCGCCGTCAGGCTTATAAAGAGAAGAATCAGCAGCTGAGCGATGTGAAAGCCCTGTGCGAAATGGAAGCGCGCATTGCCGGTCTTGAGGCCGAGCGTGCTCGCCTGCAGCCCGGTACCCCTTGTCCGCTCTGCGGTTCCGCGCAGCATCCGGCCGTCGCCGAATATCAGGCGCTGGTTCCCGGCGTTAATCAGGCGCGGCGCGATGCGCTGGAGCGCGAAGTTAAACAGCTGGCGGAGGCTGGCGCCCTGGTGCGCGGCGAGCTGGACGCCCTGATTAAGCACCAGCAAAAAGAGGCGGCTGAGAAAGCATCGCTTCTGCAGCAGGAGCAAGCGCTTACATCACGCTGGCAGGAGACGATCGGCGGATTAAATATCGACCTGACGCCAAAGGATGATATTCCGGGCTGGATAAATGCGCAGCAGGAGCATGAACAGCGGCTCTATCAGCATCAGCAGCGTCTGGCCTGGCAGGCTCAGCAGCAGGAGTGCCAGCAGCAGCTTCAGCAGCTACAGCAGGAACAAGAGCAGCGCAGCGCCGCGCTGGCGGCCGAACTGAGCGCCTTTAGCCTGAGCCTACCGGCTGCAGAGCAGACCGCGAGCTGGCTGGCGCTGCGGGAAGAAGAGACCCGCAGCTGGCAGGCCAAACAGAATGAACTGCTCGCCCTGCAGGAACAGCTCCAGCAGCTGACCCCGCTGCTGGAGGCCTTACCGGAAACGGACTTAGCGGCAGAACCCGCGCCGCTCGACGGCTGGCGTCAGGTGCACGATGACTGCCTCGCGCTCCAGAGCCAGTGGCAAACTCTGGGGCAGCAGGAGAGCCAGCAGCAGGTTCAGTTGAAAGAGAGCGAAGCGCAGTTCAGCGCAGCGCTGGCCGCCAGCCCCTTCGCGGACCGGCAGGCATTTCTCGCCGCGCTGCTTGATGAGGAAACGCGCCAGCGTCTCGAAAACCTGAAACAGACGCTGGAGAGCAGGCTACAGCAGAATCAGGCGCTGGCGCTACGGGCTCGCGAAGCGCTCGATAACCACAGCCGGCAGCCGCCGGCGGAAATGGACTTCAGCCAGTCTCTTGAGCAGGTGCAGGAACAGCTTCAGCAGCTAACGACGCTGCTGCGGGAAAACAGCGCCCGTCAGGGAGAGATTCGCCAGCAGCTGAAACAGAATGCAGAAAACCAGCAGCGTCAGCACGCTTTACGCCAGCAGATGGAGCGCACCGCGCAGGAAGTGGAAGACTGGGGATGGCTGAACTCGCTTATCGGCTCCAGGGAGGGCGATAAATTCCGTAAATTTGCCCAGGGCCTGACGCTGGATAATCTGGTGTGGCTGGCCAACCATCAGCTTAATCGCCTGCACGGTCGCTATCTGCTGCAACGTAAAGCCAGCGATGCCCTGGAGCTTGAAGTGGTCGACACCTGGCAAGCGGACGCGGTGCGCGACACCCGGACCCTCTCCGGCGGCGAGAGTTTCCTCGTAAGCCTCGCGCTGGCGCTGGCGCTCTCCGACCTGGTGAGCCATAAGACGCGGATAGACTCGTTGTTTCTTGATGAGGGCTTCGGCACGCTGGATAGCGAAACCCTCGATACCGCGCTGGATGCGCTGGACGCGCTCAACGCCAGCGGCAAGGTTATCGGCGTCATCAGCCACGTCGAGGCGATGAAAGAGCGCATTCCGGTGCAAATTAAAGTTAAAAAGATCAACGGGCTGGGCTATAGCCGCCTGGATAAAACCTTCGCCGTCGAATAATGTTCTCCCTCCGCACCTGTCTTCAAGACCTCTCCCACGGGAGAGGTCGCTCCGTTGTCCGGGTCAGAAATTCACGATACATCTTGATATCGCACGAATATGCATGATAAGTTCAATTAAATTGCTTTAATGATGAAAACCAGGCTAATTCATGCATGAAAACGCGTTTATTATCGTCATCGCATCATTTCGTGCAAAAACGTGCATCGATAACTTTTCTGACGGGCGAACTGCGGCCTCCGGCAGCATCGTCCCATCCCCTCTGGCCCATTAAGAAGGTCTTAACCATGAAAAATTTACTAATTTTGATTGCCGGCCCGGTACGCAGCGGCACTCACAATCGCGCGGAACTAATCGACGCTAACCTGAACAATATGGCCCAGGTTGCGCTACGCGTTTATCAGAAAGGACATATCCCCGTGGTCGGCGAATGGCTGGCTCTCCCCATTGCCAAAGCCGCGGGCTCCACGGAAATTGGCGATGCGATTAGCGAGGAATATCTCTACCCCGTCGCTCACCGCTTAATTAGCCGCTGTGACGCTATTTTACGCCTGCCGGGCGAATCTCGCGGCGCGGATCTGGATATTGAGGAAGGCAAAAAAAGGGGGCTGTCGATTTATTACAGCCTGGAGGAGATCCCGGACCGATAATCCGCAGGGTACCCGCTGCACCGTTCAGGCCGCGCAGCGGGTTGAAGATTACAGCGGCCACAGCCAGGCCGCGCCGCGCACGCCACTGGAGTCCCCGTGCACCGCCCGGCGAATCGGCGTCTCGCATTCACCGCCGAATACCCATGGTTTTAGCAGATTCGGCACCGTTTGATAGAGACGATCAACGTTGCTCATTCCCCCGCCAAGCACAATGACGTCCGGATCGAGAATGTTGACCACGTGAGCCAACGACTTCGCCAGCCGCATCTCGTAGCGGCTCAGCGCCAGTTCCGCCACCGGATCCTGCTCGCTGACGCGCTGCATAATCTCGCTGCCCTTTAGCTGGTGGCCGCTTAACCGCTTGTAATCGATAGCAAAGCCGGTGCCGGAAATAAAGGTTTCGATACAGCCCTGTTTACCGCAGTAGCACGGTACTTCAGCGCGATAGCGCAGTTCATCCTCATCCATCCACGGCAGCGGATTGTGTCCCCACTCGCCCGCCGTGCCGTTGCCGCCAATATGGGCGCGTCCGTTAAGCGCCACGCCTGAACCGCAGCCGGTGCCAATGATCACCGCGAATACCGTTTGCGCCCCGGCCGCCGCGCCGTCGACCGCTTCCGACACCGCGAGGCAGTTGGCATCGTTGGCCAGACGCACTTCACGTTGCAGGCGCTGGCAAAGGTCTCTATCAAACGGCTGGCCGTTGAGCCACGTTGAGTTGGCATTTTTAACTACGCCGGTATAAGGCGAAATCGAACCGGGGATGCCGACGCCGACCGTGCCGCTCTGCCCGGTAGCCTGCTCGGCCATCTCGACCAGCGAGGCTATCGTCTCTATCGTCTGGCGATAATCCCCCCCTGGCGTAGGCAGGCGGTGGCGAAATAGCTGCTCTCCCTGGTCGCTCAGCGCGATGACTTCCGTTTTGGTCCCGCCTAAATCAATCCCAATGCGCACTGTGAATTCCTCTCCCGATTAACAATGCAAGCATAGCGACAATTCGCTATCATGCCCGCTGGATTTAACGACAAAGCCGTGGAAATTATCATGCTGTGGTTCAAAAATTTAATGGTTTATCGTCTCAGCCGCGACATTTCCCTGCGCGCCGAGGAGATGGAAAAACAGCTGGCCGAGCTGACATTTACCCCATGCGGCAGCCAGGATATGGCCAAAACCGGTTGGGTTCCGCCGATGGGCTCGCACAGTGATGCGCTGACCCATACGGCAAATGGCCAGATAGTTATCTGCGCGCGTAAAGAAGAGAAGATCCTGCCGTCTCCGGTGATCAAACAGGCGCTGGAAGCAAAGATCTTCAAGCTGGAAGCCGAACAGGGCCGTAAGCTGAAAAAAACGGAAAAAGATTCGCTGAAGGATGAAGTGCTTCATTCCCTGCTGCCGCGCGCCTTTAGCCGCTTCAGCCAGACCATGATGTGGATCGATACCGTCAACGGGTTGATCATGGTGGACTGCGCCAGCGCCAAAAAAGCGGAAGATACGCTGGCGCTGCTGCGTAAAACCCTGGGCTCGCTGCCGGTTGTTCCGCTGGCGCTGGAAACCCCGATCGAACTGACGCTGACCGAGTGGGTGCGTTCCGGTACCGTGGCTCAGGGCTTCCAGCTGCTGGATGAAGCCGAGCTGAAAGCGATGCTGGAAGATGGCGGCGTGATCCGCGCGAAAAAACAGGATCTGGTCAGCGATGAGATCGCTGTGCACATTGAGGCTGGTAAGGTGGTGACCAAGCTGGCGCTCGACTGGCAACAGCGCATTCAGTTCTTAATGTGCGATGATGGTTCGATTAAACGTCTGAAGTTCTGCGACGAGCTGCGGGACCAGAATGAAGATATCGACCGGGAAGATTTCGCTCAGCGCTTTGACGCGGACTTTATTCTGATGACCGGCGAACTGGCCGCGCTAATTCAGAATCTGGTAGAAGGGTTAGGCGGCGAAGCGCAGCGCTAATCGGGTAAATTCCTTCCTGCCTGCGCAGGAAGGAAACGAACGTTACAGATAGCGGCACAGATAAGACGTGGGTTCAGCCACCTGCAAATTAAACTCGCTATTCCCCGGAACGTTGAATACTTCCCCGGCAGCATAGACTTTCCACTCGGTTTCACCCGGCAGAAGAACGTTCAGCGCGCCGCTGACTACGGTCATCTCTTCCGGCTGCGCGGTCCCGAAGGTGTATTCCCCTTCCGCCATAACGCCCACGCTCGCACGACCGGTGCTGCTGCTGGTGAAGCCAATGGATTTTACTTTTCCGTCAAAGTATTCATTGCTTTGAAGCATAAACTCGCCCTTATGATCTTGTGTTGAAGGCACAATATAGGGGGCGCTCCTTGCCCCTGTCACGTAAAATTAACGTGTTACAACAGGTTAAACTAATAGTTCTGCCGCCAGCCGTGAAATCAGTATATTTGACAATAAAACCGGAATATCCAGCGCTTTTTGTAATATATCGCGATGCTGCTGGTGGTAACAAAGACAATCCAGCATTAATACGTCAGCGCCTTGTTCAATTAACTCCCTGCCCGCGGCCAGCAGCTGTTCTTTACTACCGTTAACCGGACTGCAGATAGCATAAAAAGGAGTATGCGTTAACACCTGCCATTTATCCCGCTGCAGCGGCAGCATCTCTTCCACCGGAACAATTACTCCCACCTGATGGCCGTCAACAATCGACGCGACCAGCGGCGGAATGATCCTTTGCGGCTCGAGCAGGATTGCATTATTTGCTTTAAATCCGCTAAAAGGATGGGTACTCATCAGTAAAATAAGGTCGTAATTTTGTTTATCGAGCATCGCAATGACGCTATGTAAATCACGTTCAACTTTCTGCCGCGAGACTTGCGCGATTTGATTATCATTGAGCAAGGTTAACAGCGCTTCATCGCCGGGTTCCACGCAGTAATCGCGCATAACCTCTTCGCGCGCCATTTTGCCTAACAGGCTAATATGATTAATCTGATCTTCCCTGATATGTTCAGTTAAAAGCGGCAACATCTCCGCCACCGGTACCACCCCAATGGTCAAAATTGCCATCGATGCACTACTCATATCATTTACCTTTGTCACAACCGCTGTTTCAAAACAGGCTTCTATTTACGACTTCTGCCCCCTGGTGACCAAAATCAACCGTCGTGAAGCGTAGCAGGTTACGGCTAATATGGAATGTAAAGATTCCAGAAGCGCTTAAAACGCTCCTGAAAATCCGTATCTTAGTTAATCATTAGTACTGTTAATTAATTAAAAATGTGATATATGCCCGGTTACGACTTTTTCAGAGCGAATCCCGGACATTTATTGGGGGATTATGACTTATCAGGATCTTCGTAACGCCGTTTAGCGTCCAGCGCTTCCTGTTCTGTAGGGTGCTCACTGATAAGCGAGTCAGGCGTCGGATGGTCAGCGCGCAGTTCATACCAGGTCACCGTTTGCCCCTCGGGGCCTTTCTCAACGGCGACAACGCGCGCTTCCCTTGGATATGGAGGTCTGGTCGGCATAGCATTTCCTTTTTTTACCTTAAGAGATTTAAAGTATAGGCGCTGCCGATCCGTTTACCCCAGGTAAAGTCTTAACTGGTATAGGTCTCACCGCAGACGGTCGTCATAATCTGTTCAACGACTTCATCCGGCGGGACGGTCGCGTTGATAATATGATGCGCGGCGGCCCGATACAGCGCTTCCCTCTGTGCCAGCACCTCCCCCACTTCATCGCGGATCGGCTTTCCGGTCAGCGTAGGGCGCTGTTCCGCCTTCGGATAGGCTTCAAGACGACCAATCAGGGCAGAAACCGTGGCCTCAAGATAGATCACGACGCCATTTTCCCGCATAAACTGACGATTGTATTCGCTGAGAATAATGCCGCCGCCGGTAGCGATGATCGTTGCGGGTTGAGCGACGCGTTCCAGCGCCTGCGTTTCCAGAGCGCGAAAGCGTTCCCAGCCTTCCTGCTGAACGATAGTCGCCACGCTGCGTTGTTCATGCTCCTGAAGCTCATGATCCGTATCGGCGAACTGGAAACCGCGAGCTTCCGCCAGCGCATGACCGATCGTCGTTTTACCGCAGCCGCGAGGCCCGACAAGAAAAATTAGCTGTGTCATTACCGAAGACCCCTTGGTTCCGCGTTTTGCGGATAAATGAAAGCGAAAAGAGAAACAATGGTACCGCAAACTTACCTGACGATAACCGTAAAATAAACGTTACACACCATCTGCAAACCCTTTCACCTTAGTATTAGAAAGGACTTTAAATGTAAACTTATCATTGCATGTGGTGTTATGCCAGCTTTACTTTTGTACAAAAGTTATTTTTTGTTCGCAGTCTGGCGTAAACAGTAACACATTTCCGCACAGCTTTACGCAGCCACATATTTACAACATCCGTGCTTCGGAGCGAATCTGAGGCTAATCAATCAGTATGACAGAGGTATGTAGTATGCAATCTGAAGAGCAACGCCTTATCGATGGACTGTTTTCCCGGTTAAAAGAGGCCGAGAGCCGCAGCGCATCGCGCGATTCCAGCGCCGAGGAGCGGATTGCCGGGCACATTAAAGAACAACCGTTCGCCCCTTACTATATGGCGCAAACGATTCTGATTCAGGAAGCGGCAATCAAGCAGCTCAACGAGCGGATCCAGGCGCTGGAAAGTCAGGTCAGCCAGCTGCAGGCCGCGAAGCCGAGCAGCGGTGGCTTTCTCTCTGGTCTGTTTGGCGGCGGTCAGTCTCGCGGTTCCGCTCCCATTCCTGGGGCCGAGCAGTATGGTCGCCCTCAGGCCAGCGTCCAGCCTCAGTATGCTCCGCAGACGCAACAGCAGAGCTATGCGCCTCAGGGCGCCCGCAGCGGCGGCGGTTTTATGGCCGGTGCGCTGCAAACGGCGGCGGGCGTTGCGGGCGGGGTGGTGCTGGGAAACATGCTCACCAATATGTTTAGCGGCTCGCATCCGCAGGAGATCGTTAATATCATCGAAGAGAAACCGCAGCCGGATCTCAGCCAGGCGCAGGACAATAGCGTCGCTGACGATACCTTCCGCCAGGATGACAGTCAGTTCCTTGCCGACAACAACGACTATGATGCCGACTTCGACGCCGGTTTTGGCAACGATGATTTCGGCAGCGACGACGACAGCTGGGTTTAACCCTGCTGGCGCTTGACGTCCAGCAGCCATTTCTCCAGCGCGGCGGCAAACTGCTGTCGATCGCGCTGGGATAAGCTATCCGGGCCGCCGGTCTGCACGCCGCTGGCCCGCATCGTTTCCATAAAATCGCGCATCGTGAGGCGTTCGCGTATCGTCGCCTCACTGTAGCGTTCGCCGCGCGGGTTCAGCGCCGCCCCACCCTTCGCCAGCACTTCCGCCGCCAGCGGGATATCGGCGGTAATCACCAGATCCCCCGGTTCACATAAACGTACGATTTCGTTATCCGCCACGTCAAAACCCTGCGCCACGCGCAGCGTGCGAATAAAGCGCGACGGCGGGACGCGCAGCGGCTGGTTAGCGACCAGCGTCAGCGAGATTTGCGTACGCTCGGCGGCGCGGAACAAAATATCTTTAATGACGTTCGGACACGCGTCCGCATCAACCCAAATAGCCATTGCGGCTCCTGTCGATGAAAAAGAGATAACGTATTGTCGCCTGCTTTGGCCTTCCGCGAAAGCAACAAGATGATAAGCTATGTCGCTAACGATAAAACAAACAAGGGGATTGGTGATGGAGAAGAAAATCGGCTTTATCGGCTGCGGCAACATGGGCAAGGCCATTCTCGGCGGCCTGATCGCCAGCGGACAGGTTCAGCCGGGACAAATCTGGGTCTACACCCCGTCGCCGGATAAAGTGGCGGCCCTGCACGACCAGTACGGCATAAATGCGGCGCAAAGCGCGCAGGAAGTGGCTCAGGTAGCGGATATTATCTTTGGCGCCGTTAAGCCGGGCGTGATGGTGAAAGTTCTCAGCGACGTTGCCTCCAGCCTGAATAAAGACTCTCTGGTGGTTTCCATTGCCGCTGGCGTCACCCTCGACCAGCTGGCGCGCGCTCTGGGCCACGATCGTAAAATAGTCCGCGCGATGCCCAATACGCCTTCGCTGGTTAATGCGGGCATGACGTCGGTTACGCCAAACGCGCTGGTTAGCGCCGAAGAGACCGCGGATATCCTGACCATCTTCCGTTGCTTTGGCCAGGCGGAAATTATTGCTGAGCCGATGATCCACCCGGTGGTAGGCGTCAGCGGCTCCGCGCCGGCTTACGTCTTTATGTTTATCGAAGCAATGGCTGATGCCGCCGTACTCGGCGGAATGCCGCGCGCTCAGGCATATAAATTCGCAGCCCAGGCGGTGATGGGCTCGGCCAAAATGGTGCTCGAAAGCGGGGAACATCCGGGCGCGCTGAAGGATATGGTGTGCTCGCCGGGCGGCACGACGATCGAGGCCGTGCGCGTGCTGGAAGAGAAGGGTTTCCGTTCCGCCGTTATCGAAGCCATGGCGAAATGCATGGAAAAATCAGAGCAGCTGAGCCGTTCCTGATATCCACATCGGACAGCGGGTGGGGTATCCCTCACCCGCTCATTTTCTACACCTGTTTTTTCAGGCACGCGCTCATAAATTTGCTGCGATCGTCACCTTTCAGCGACTGCTGGGTCGCCTGACCGTTGCACTCGCGCATTTTTAGCTGCTGAGGCGTTAACCCCTTACCGTCCTGGGCCGCGCCCTCTTTCTTCAGGCAGCTGCTCATAAACGTTTTACGCTCATCCCCTTTTAGCGACTTCGCTGATGCTTCTTTATTGCAGACGCTCATCTTTTGCTGCTGGGGGGTCAACTCTTTTTCCGAGGCACCCACCGCTGTCATAAATACCAGGCCAAAAAGTAGGGTCACAAGTAATGTTATTTTCATCGCACCATCCTCTATGAGTGGAACACTGTAAGTCTGGTCGCTGATGGAGAAAAAACCAGCCGGTAACGAAAATTCATCACCGGCGTCCGGTTATTTCAGATTAAGTGCGGCTTTCATGGTGTAAAACAGGTCGGTCTGATCGGTTAAGCCCACCACGTTAGCCGCATGCGGGCCATAGGCGGCGATACGCAGCTGAGTACCGGTATGCTCCATCGACTCTTCTTCAGAGTTGCCGTAGCTCATCACCATCACCGAGCCATCTTTGGTGTTCAGCGCCTGCGTCAGGCCCGGCGCTTTGGTATCGGCGGGGATAATCTGGCTGGCGTGAGCGTGGTCGGCGGTGACGATAACCAGGGTGTTGCCCTCTTTTTTGGCAAATTCCAGCGCCTTCTGTACCGCTTCATCCAGATCGACGGTCTCGCCAATCTGGCCGCACGGATTCGCCGCATGATCCTGTTTATCGATGGAAGCGCCTTCCACCTGCAGGAAGAAGCCTTTCTCATTGCTGCTCAGCAGATCGATGGCTTTTTCAGTCATCTGCGCCAGCGTCGGCACCGATACATCGCGTTTCGGGTTCGGAGTACAGGTTACTGCCGCCTTATCGATATTACCGTGATAAGACGCCTTTGGGCCTTCCCAACGCACCGGCATATTGCCTTCCGCGAAGAGACCGAGCAGCGGTTTATCCTGATTTGCCTGGCTAATAGCGGCCAATGAGCTGGCATCGGTAACGATCTGGTAGCCGCGGGCCACCGCCTGCTCGTGCAGCGTTTTGCCCTGCCATTCGCCGGCCGTCGCGCTTTCAGCGAAGGTTTTCGCTCCGCCGCCCAGCGTCACGTCGGGACGCGCGTTCAGCAGCTGTTCGGTAATGGAACCTTTCCCGCCCTTTTCCAGCGCATTGCTGGCGCATTTTTCGCTGGTCACGCTCGGGCCGTAGCATTTACGCGAAGTGACGTGCGCCACCAGCGCAGCCGGCGTCGCGTCCTGCAGTTCCGCCGTTGAGACGTTACCGGTGGCTAAACCCGCCGCTTTCGCCAGTTCAAGGATAGTCTGATGATCTTTTTCATGGATATCGACGCCCAGCGCGCCGTTATAGCTTTTTACGCCGGTGGTCCATGCGGTAGCGGAAGCGGCGGAGTCGGTCACATAATTCGGCTTGCCGGTTTTCTTATCCAGCGAATAGTGGGTGTACTGGCCAGTCAGCGGCAGCGCGTCAATCCCTTTAAAAAATCCGCCCGCCCCTTCTGCATAATTTCGCGCGGCGGTAATTTCAGAATCCCCCATCCCGTCGCCAATCAGCAAAATAATATTTTTAGCCGGTTTATTGATTAACGAAGCGCGCAGCGCCTCGGTCCTATCGCCGCTTAAACGACGCGCGCCGCCCGGCGTGGTGATATCGCCTTGGGCGGCGCGATTTTCCAGAACCGGTGCGGTTGTTGTTTCTGCGTGAATAATCGGGGAGCCCAGCAGAGGTAGCAGGGCAATAAACAGGGCGCTTAATTTCACTTTTATCGTCTCCATGTAAAAAATACTTTAAAAAACAAAACGAGGGAGACTGTATAAAAGCGATGTGACAGTAAAATGACAGCATCCATACCTTGTCACGAAACTAACTACGAGGATGCCGTAACAGCTTTTTTATATATTGCTGCAGTAGCTGGGTATCGCGGTCATCGACCAGCGGGCCGGGGCTGGCCTCGTCGATCGCCTGCTCGATATCGCTGATGAGCGCCTGCTGGGCGTCCTGCGCCATATGGCGCAGCAGAGCAGTGACCACCACTTCCAGCGCCTCGACCTGGGCCGTCAGTTCCTTCGATTCTTCTTCCTTTTGGGCGAGTTTTACCAGTAGCTCAGCAATGAGATTCTTCACAGCGCTTTATCCTTATGCGAGGTCCGTAGTCTGCTATTTATGTCATACATTAGCCGTCGGTTGCCACAATTATTTTTTTAAAATGAATCGGCTCATCCATGAATAACAAGCGAAACGTTTTGCTCTTTACACCCCGCCATCCAGGAAATGACTCAATGACGGATTAATAAGCGACATAACCAAATTTAACAAATAAGAATAAAATGGAATATCGCTATTCTATCGATAACTATAACGTATCGCCATAATATATCTGGTAGGCCAGATTAACGCTGTCCGGCGCGTCTTTTCCGGCCAGACGTGCAATAAGTATTTCGCTCGCAGTTTTACCGATTTCATAACGTGGGGTAATGACGCTGGCGATTTTTTGCAGCCGGGCGCGGCCAATTTCCAGCCCGTGAAAACCGGCAATCGCCATCTCCTGCGGGACGGTTTTTCCCTGAGCCTGGCACTCCAGCAGCACGCCTACCGCCAGATCGTCGTTGGTACAAAAGATTGCATCGATATCCGGCCGCACCTGCTGCATTTGCAGAAACATCTGCCGGCCAAGCGCAACCGAGGAGATGGTGCGCGGCGCCATATGATAGGGCTTCAAACCGTGGGCCGCCAGCGCCAGTTCGGTTCCGTGAAAGCGGCTTAAATCGCGGGGATCGTCCATTGAACCAAAAAAGGCGATCGCCCGTTTACCGCTCTCAAGAAAGGCGTTCGTCATGTCCCACGCCGCCTTTTCGTTATCGAAACCTACCTGGATATCCAGTTGCTGACCGCCAAAATCCATCAGTTCAGCAACAGGAATACCGCTGGCGCGGACGTATTGCACCATGCGATCGCTATGCTGTTTTCCGGTCAAAATCAGCCCGTCAATGTTATAAGAGAGCAGGTTAAGCACCTCGCGCTCTTCACGCTGCGGATCGTATTCGTAGTTGGCAATCAGGGTCTGGTACTGGTGAGCGGAAGTAACGGATTCGATTCCGGCCAGCACATCGGCAAAAATCTGATTGCGAAAAGAGGGAATGAGCACGCCAATCGTTTTGCTGCGAGCATTAAGCAGGATTTCCGGCGCCCGATTAGGAATATAGTTGTTCTCTTCCATGACCTTCGAAATCAGCTCACGGCTGCGCTGGGAAACCTGACCGGGGTCGCGTAAATAACGACTGACCGTCATTTTATTCAACCCCGCCAGGTTGGCGATATCCTGCAATGTCATCCGGTTGTTTTTCATCAGGTTCTCTACGACAAACGACTTATGTCCTTGCAGAGAACCTTACCACAGCAGCGGCGGTTTATGTTAACCGGCGACCTTTTTTGCCGTCACCGAGGAGGTGGCGGGTTGTGGGTTAGCGCGCACGTTGTACATCAGCACGACGGAGGACAACAGCGCGATAGCCATAAAGGTATAGGATACCCCCGGCCCGCCGGTAATACCGTTCAGATACCCCACCAGCCACGCGCCAAGGAAAGCGCCGAGCGCGCCGAAGCTGTTGATCAGGCCCATCGATACCCCGGAGACGTTACGCGGCAACAGTTCAGGAATGAGCGCGAAGAACGGGCCATAGGGCGCGTACATGCACGCCGCGGCAATCACCAGCAGCAGGTAAGAGAGCCAGAACGCCTGGTTGCCCACCATCCACGAACCAAAGAAAGCGATAGCGGCAATCAGTAATAATGGCCAAATAAACAGCTTTCGATTCTGAAACTTATCCGACAGCCAGGAAACCGTCAGCATCAGGATGATTGCCGCCAGGTACGGCACCGCCGCCAGCCAGCCCACCGCCACGATATCCATCTGCGCGGCGTTTTTCAGAATTGACGGCATCCACATCATGAAGCCGTACACACCGATGCTCCACAGCGCATGGACCGCGCAGAGCATAATGACATTGCGCGAGCGCAGCGCTTCACCGTAGTTGCGCACTGGCTTGATATGACTCTGCTCGCTGTCCATCACCTTCTGCAGGGTCTCTTTTTCCTGCTCATTCAGCCAGGAAACCTCGGACGGTTTATCGCGCACCAGAATCCACCAGCATACCGCCCACAGCACCGCCGGAATGCCTTCGATAATAAACATCTCGCGCCAGCCCCACGCCTGAATGAGGTAGCCCGAAACGATCGACATCCACAGCACCGTCACCGGATTTCCGAGGATCAGGAAAGTATTGGCGCGTGAACGTTCGGTTTTGGTAAACCAGTTACTGATATAAATCAGCATTGCCGGCATCACCGCCGCCTCGACCACGCCCAGCGTAAAGCGAATCGCCATCAGCATCGGAATATTGCTGACGAACCCGGTCGCCGCCGCGCAAAATCCCCATAAAATAAGACTGAAGAAAATCATTTTTCGCACGCTGCGTTTTACCGCATATATCGCACCGGGCACCTGGAAAAAGAAATAGCCGAGAAAAAATAGTGCGCCAATAAGCGATGCCGTTCCTTTCGTAATCCCTAAATCACTTTCAATTCCCGCCGCAGCGGCAAAACCATAATTTGCGCGGTCAAGGTAGGCCAGACTATAGGTAATAAATATAATCGGCATTAAATACCACCAGCGACGCACGGGTAATTTCGCGAGCATTTGCATAAGCCATCCTCAGGTGTTGAATACCATCACACGGGTTTAATAATCCGTCCTTCAGGCAGTGCGTGCGCGCATGCGGTTCGAAGGACGTGAAGTGATTCAGACGGCGGCAAGCATCCCGCCATCCACGAATAACAAATGACCGTTAACAAAGTTTGCCGCTGAAGAAGCCAGATACACCGCGGCGCCAATCAATTCTTCCGGTTTGCCCCAGCGTGCCGCCGGGGTGCGCTGATACAGCCAGGCGGAAAACGCCTCATCGTTGACCAGGGCGGTGGTCATCTCGGTGGCAAAATATCCCGGTGCGATACCGTTAACCTGAATATTGTATTCCGCCAGCTCAACGCACATGCCGCGGGTCAGCATTTTAACTGCCCCTTTCGAGGCCGCATAAGGCGTAATGGTTTTACGCCCCAGCTCGCTCTGCATTGAGCAAATATTAATTATCTTCCCGGCGCGGCGGCCGATCATATATTTCGCCACCTGCTGCGAAACCAGGAAAACGCCCTTCTGGTTGACCTCAATAACGTTATCCCACTCCTCCTCCGGAAACTCGGTAAAAGGGAAACGTCGTTGAATCCCGGCGTTATTAATTAAAATATCAATGGCGCCGACCTCCGCTTCGATGCGGGCTATCGCCTGCTCGACCTGCGTCGCCTGAGTGACATCAAATGCGTACCCTACCGCGCGGAAGCCCTGCGCCACCAGCGCCTGCGCCGCCTGGTCCGCGCGGGCCTGAGTCCGATCGTTGATGATGATTTCTGCCCCATACTCCGCAAGGCCGCCGGCCAGCAAATTGCCTATCCCCTGAGCAGACCCGGTGATCAGCGCGCGCTTCCCTGTCAAATCGAATAAATTTCGCATAAAACCTCTTTTTTAGATAACTGTTACGCGTAACTGTATACGCGTAACAGTTAATAATAGAAGAGGATGAGAGGAGAAAATGATCGTTTTGTGATCGGTAATACATTTGAAGCTGAAGGCGGTCGGCGACCGGCATTGACGCTGTGATGTCAATACCGGCGAAGGAGAAGAGAAGGGATTAAGCCGTTGTACGACGGCTGCGACGCAGCATGATGGCCAGCTGCCAGATATTGATCAGGACAATAACCGCCGTCGCGATAAACACCCAGCGGAAGCCGGCCATGGCCGAGACCGATGCGCCGATTAACGGACCGGCTACGTTGCCAAGATACATAAACGACTGGTTATAACCAAAAATCCGCCCGGTCACGCTGTCGCTGCAGTATTTCAGCAGAAGCGTTTGCACCGCCGGCAGCATTGCCCCATCGGCAAAACCGAGCAGAAAACGCAGCACACCAAGCTGGAATGGGGTTGTGACGAACGACATGGCAAAGAACATCACCACCGCGCAGCATAGCGTCGCCAGCAGGATCCGCGAGGTGCCGATCCTGTCGCCCAGTTTCCCCAGACGGGGAGCCGAAATCAGCGCCGACACGCCCGGTACGGCGGCGATCATGCCGGCAAGAAAGGCGATGTTATTGCTATCCGGCGCCATCGACTTAATAAAGAGCGCCAGAATCGGGCCAATTGAACCATTGCACAGTTGGATCACCAGGGTGGTGAAAAACAGGCTGATTACCAGACCCGGATAAGGCAGCGAGGCAAACACCGCCTTACCGCTCAGCCGCTCCGCCTTACTCATCTGCGGGCGGACGCCCTCTTTGATCAGAAACAGCGTCACCAGGAAACTCACGGTCAGTAAAACAGCAGTGATGATAAAGACCGCGCGCAAACCGACATGGTCAGCCAGGAAACCGCCGAGCAGCGGCCCACCGATCACGCCGCTGATTTGCGCCGTTGAAAGTGTACTCAGCGCCCAGCCGCTACGCTCGCGCGGAACCTGAGACGCCACCAGCGCCATAGCGTTAGGAATATAGCCGGAGGTCAGCCCCATCACCGCACGCAGGATAAACAGTTGCCAGACGTTGGTGGCAAAGGCCTGGAGTAAAATGGCGATGGCCATCCCCAGCGAGGCGCGCAGCAGCATTAGCTTGCGCCCTTTGCGGTCGGCCAGGCTGCCCCACATCGGCGAGACGATCGCTGACACCAGAAAGGTGACGCTGAAGGTCAGCCCAGACCACATGGATAACGCTTCGTGCGAGGTTACGCCGAGTTGAGAAACGTACAGCGGCAAAAAGGGGAGAATTTGGCTGATAGCCAGTCCGGTAAAAAAACAGCCAAACCAGACGGAGATAAGATTAACCTTCCAGGATTCCATAACTACGCGTATTCATTAATTTTTTGGCAATTATTACCTAGCTTAGCAATTTCCCCGATCCGCCGTACTACCAGAGATGCGCCAGAGGTGAGTTTAGTGTTTTATGACACCATATAGCCCTGTTGTGAATGATTTCGTGGTGAAAATCGTGGTGTACAGTGAGTTATGCTTAGAAACAGAAACCCTGGCCGCGCATCCCGAAGTGAAAATGGTTGGTATGGGCCGCGTTATAGTCCGGCCCTAAAGCGTTGCCGTAATAGCGGCAACCGCCGGCCAGTAACGCCTGCAGCCAGGGGTGATACTGCGCATCGGGCCACCCTTTCAGCACGCTGACGCGTCGGCCATCGGACAGACGAAAGCCGCTGACATCCAGCGCCTCCGCGGTAGCGTGCTCACTGCGCCGCGCGTTCTGGCGATGGTAAATATTACGGCAGGCATAGCTGCCAAAATGGTCAATCTGGCGGAGCTCTTGCCCCAGCATCCGGCGAGTCAACGGTTTCGCCTGCTGTTGCAGATATAGCGCGCTGCTCAACGCCAGCGGACAACTGGCAAGAAAGCTGCTGCTGAGCTTCACCGTGCCAAAATCACGCACCCGAACCACATTCTGCAGAGGACACGCTCCTCCGCTATCGGCCACCGGCTGGCTGGAAATGAGCTTCCGCCGGTTGGCCTCCTCAAGCAGGCCAGCGCACTCGGCGGGCGTTAATCGCCGCAGTTTATAGTGGCTGAGGAGTCCCGGGGGGTCTTCCAGGCGCAGCGGCGCGAATGGATTGTACTGTGCGGGAAGATAACGATAGCCGTAATATCCGGCCGCCAGCAGCGCCAACAGAACGATAAGACCTTTTCCTTTCACGCGCCGCCTCCCAATGCTTTACCCGGTGAATATTATGGCAGCCAGGGGGCTCTTTCACATGCTATGTTATGCCCTTTGATGTAATCATGATGGAAGTTGAAATGGCTAAGATGAGGGTTGGGATCGTTTTCGGCGGTAAGTCGGCAGAACATGAAGTGTCGCTTCAGTCAGCGAAAAATATCGTGGAAGCGATCGATAAAACGCGCTTCGACGTAGTTTTGCTGGGGATTGATAAGCAGGGGCAATGGCATATTAACGACGCCAGTAACTATCTGCTCAATCCGCAGGATCCTGCCCATATTGCCCTGCGCCCGTCCGATATTACGCTGGCGCAGATTCCCGGACGCGAGGCGCAGCAGCTGATTAACGCCGATAGCGGCCAGCCGCTGGCGGCCATCGACGTCATCTTCCCGATCGTTCACGGCACTCTTGGCGAAGATGGTTCTCTGCAGGGCATGCTGCGGATGGCCAACCTGCCCTTCGTCGGCTCCGACGTCCTCGGCTCCGCCGCCTGCATGGACAAAGACGTCACCAAACGTCTGCTGCGCGATGCCGGGCTGTCGATTGCCCCTTTTATTACCCTGACCCGCGCTAACAGGAATCAGGTAAGCTTTGCCGAGGTGCAGGCGAAGCTGGGCCTGCCGCTGTTTGTTAAACCGGCGAACCAGGGCTCCTCGGTGGGCGTCAGCAAGGTCAACAGCGAAGAACAGTATCAGCAGGCCGTCGCCCTGGCCTTCGAATTTGACCATAAAGTGGTGGTTGAACAGGGGATTAAAGGGCGTGAGATCGAGTGCGCGGTATTGGGCAACGATAATCCCGAGGCCAGCACCTGCGGTGAAATCGTCCTCAACAGCGAATTCTACGCCTATGACACCAAGTACATTGACGATCAGGGCGCGAAAGTGGTGGTTCCGGCGGCCATCGACAGCGATGTAAACGATAAAATTCGCGAGATCGCCGTTCGTGCCTATCAGACCCTCGGCTGCAGCGGCATGGCGCGCGTCGATGTGTTCCTGACCGCCGATAACGACGTGGTGATTAACGAAATCAATACGCTGCCGGGTTTCACCAACATCAGCATGTATCCGAAGCTATGGCAGGCCAGCGGCCTGGATTACACCAGCCTGATTAGCCGCCTGATTGAACTGGCGCTGGAGCGTCACGCCGCCGATCGGGCGCTGAAAACATCGATGAATTAATCAAGGTATCGCCCGGTGGCGGCTGGTGCCTTACCGGGCCGGTAGCCCGGACAGATGCGCAGCATCGCCTCCGGGAATCCACATCCAACACGGCTTCAGGTTATCTCCCCGGGGGCGGCGCAAGCGCCTGCCCGGGCTACGGGTTCACCGCCTCCGCCTTACGCTTCCTCTGCCGGGCGGCGGCGAATAATAAAACCGGCGATCCAGAAGCTAATCACCCACGTCACCAGCCCAACCGCGTAAGAACGCCAGCCTTCGGTTTCATACCCCAACAGCCCGACTACGCCATTCATAATAAAAATTAACCCCAGGGCAACCGCATAGTAGTGCCAGTCGCGGCGGATTTTTTCAGTGAGTTTCATAACCACTCCGACAACAAAAAAAGCATCTTCGCATAGCCATCACCGCCGGTCTGCAGCCGCGTGGAGAATTGTCGCACATTGCGATAGCGGTCTAAATTTCACAAATTTGTAGCAAACTCACAAGCCGATGAAATCAGGAATATTCCTGGGCGGAAATTACCAGCAATCTGATACTGGAATCCCCCCGGGGTTGCTAGAATGACTCGTATGTAGCCGAAGTAAAAAATCGGCAAGAAAGCGAAGTCCGGAGGTCAATATGGCTGAGTTCACCTTTGCAAAGACCGTCAACGGCGGCAAAAAGAGGAGCGCTATTACCAGCAGCAACATCGCCTATGCTCTGTTTGTGCTGTTTTGCTTCTGGGCCGGCGCGCAAATGCTGAGCATGCTAATCCACGCGCCGGGCGTTCTTGAGCACTTGATTCAGATGCAGGACAGTAGCCGCCCCCGGGTCGAAATTGGCCTGCTGGTCGGCACCCTGTTTGGCCTGATTCCCTTCGTGGCGGCCAGCCTGTTAATTGGCATATCAGGGCTGATTTTTCGCTGGCGCAGCCGCCGTTAGCGGCGCGCCATACAGCTGGCCCGTCGGTCGTCAACGCGTTTGGCAAACCAGGCGGTGGTCAGATTACGGGTGATTTTGGGGCTCTCAAGCTGTATACCCGGCAGGACTTCCCGCGGAAGCGTTTTACCGGCTTTCTTATCGGCGATGCGAAATACCTGTTTATAAAGATCGCTCTCTTCAAACGCCAGCGTGTCGCCTTTCTTTAACTGACGATGGATCTCGTCGTCGCTCATCGCCAGCTGGGAGGATAAGCGGCGCACCGCCAGTTCGGTGGTTCCCGCCTCGTCGCTGTCGTAGCGAATTAAGTCGCCATCCAGCGCCAGCTTCACGCCCGTTGCTTTAGAGACGGCATTCTGGAAGGCGGCATTGCGGCTGGCGTACCATCCGGCGTTAAAATCAGCAAAACGGTACAGCGGTACGCTGTAGTTCGCCGGATAGTTCAGCAGATGATAGGTGCCAAACCACAGACCGCCGCGCAGGCTGAACACCTCCTGGCGCACGGTACCGTCGATTTTCCACGGATAGCCGTCGGTGTGCTGCTCGGCGAAAGCAATGCTGACCTGCATCGGGCCGCCGGTATGTACCGGGTTCAACGAGCCGAACAGCTTCTGTCCCATCGGCACCATGCCGATAAAATCATCGAAAATCGCGCTCAGCTGCTTTTCGGTTTTCACGCTATCCAGACGTTCGCTATAGCTTTTGCCGTTGGGTGATTTGATTTTCAGCGCGGTATGTACCAGAAAAACCGGGATGTGCATTTTTTCCGCCCGGCGGTCTATCTCCTGCCAGGCGATTTTATTCAGCCCCGGCACCGCCGGGTCAGATTGATAGTTGGATTCCTGCTGCGCCACCGCCAGCACCGAACAGACGTTCTCTTCCGTCGGCGCCAGCTTCTGACTGGCAAAGGTTTTGGCGATGGCCTGCGCCCAGGCTTCGCGATCCTTCACGCTGGCGGGCATTTTCTGCCGCACTACCGCGGCGACATCAATCGCCTTTTCGCCCTTTTTCAGCTCCGGCTCCGGTTTGCTGGAGCAGGCGCTGAGGACAATCCCTGCCAGTAGCGTCAGGGTGAGAGAAGTGATTCTGGATTGCGCTACCGGCATGGTTCATCCTTGCGTTGATTAACTTAATGTTTGCGTCACGGTCTGCAGCTCTTTGCCATCCAGCTCGCGCTCGAAGCTGCGCAGACGTTTGTAGATAGACATCAGCTCAACCAGTGTAGTCCATGAGCTGATCAGGTACTGGAACGAACCGCGAACCTGGCCAAAGACGTTGGTTATCTGAGTCATCAGGCCCAGCGTAATCGTACCGGCAACAATCGACGGAAACAGCAGGAACAAACCGAAAACGTTATCCACCTGCAGATAAAGAATACGGGCGATATTGAAATACATATAGTGGAAATAGAGGCGGAAATAGTTGCGGCGCACGGCGCCAAAGAGTTCACGCACCGTCGGCGGCGTCGCGCGGTTAGCGTCATCTTCGCCGTAAACCAGCTCTTTACGATAGGCGGCCTCAACGCGCTGGTTTTTGAACTCCAGGCCGGGCAGCTTGATCCCAACGACCGCCAGCAGGCCGGTACCCATTAACGACCAGACGATGGCGGCAATCACCAGGCCATAAGGCAGATGACCGACAATCGGTAAATCCGGGACGTGCGCGGAGAGCGTTACCAGCACCGGCAGGAAGGCGATAAGGGTCATCACCGCGTTAAGGAAGCTGACGCCCATGCTCTCCAGCGTGGAAGCAAAGCGCATGGTATCTTCCTGCACGCGCTGCGCGGCGCCTTCGATATGGCGCAAATGCTGCCAGTGCGCCATATAGTGTTCGTTCATCGCGGTACGCCAGCGGAAGACGTAGTGGCTGACGAAGAAGTTGTTCATCACGCCGATCACCACCGCGATTAGCGCAATGCCGAGGAAGATGCCAATTTCATGATAGAACTGGTTAATGCTGACCTTGTGCGGCGTTGCCAGCGCGGCCTGGATAAGATCGTAGAACGGAGCATACCAGGCGTTAATGGCCACCCCAACCTCGACCAGAAACCAGGTAACGAAAATAATCAGCGAGGTACCGAGGATCGACCAGTACTGCCAGCGGTGCGGGCTGTAAATAAACCAGAAAAGGGCGAAAACGCCCACGCAGAATATGTAGAAGGCGTAGAACACCAGGTAGTTGAGGGACCAGAAGCGCGCCGCGCTAATCGCCACATCCTGCGATGCGCCGGTGACCCGCAGCAGCCAGTCGCCGCCGCCCGCCTGCCAAAAGATCACCGCCAGCAGCGACCAGATAAAGGCAGAAATAAAAAACGGCCCCGGTTTGGGGAAAAAGGATTTAAACATCTTGCTCTCCTGCTAACTTCTTTTTCGTTTTGCTGTGCTGTGTACCACAAAAGCGCCCGCCGCAAAGCCGTCGCAGCGAAGCAAAGTGGGCGGATGATGAGACCGGATATCAGCAGCTTAGTTCGCCTGCCATCCGCTAAGAATTGTTTCTGTCGGTTTCACCTGTAAAGGATTGCCGGGAACGGTCAGTGAACGCCACACATCGTTGTAGTGGGCGATCAGCGTGACGGCCGGCGCCGCTGGACGGTTGGCGGTAGTGTGGGCATCTTCCGCGACGGTAATCGCGTAGCCCCGGCTGGCGCCGTTTTTGATGGTGGTATCCACGCAGTAGTCGGTGGCGCAGCCGCAAATCACAAACTGCGTGATGTGATGTTCGCGCAGTACCTCTTCCAGACGGGTACGGTAAAAGGCGTCGCAGGCGGTCTTAGTCACGTACAGGGAGCCTGCGGGTTGGATCAGCTCGGGGAGCAAAGCAAAACCTTCGCTCCCCTCTTCGAGGCCGCCCGCTTCGCAGTGCTGAATGAAAATTACGGTGTCCGCAGCGTTAATCAGGCGGTTAATTTGCGCCGCGCAGCGCTCGCGCTCAACTCGCGGCGTCGCGAAAACGCCGTTTTGCATATCCACTACCATCACTACCCGTTTCGCCGCCATCTTCTCTTGCCCCCCCTCTTTAGCCAAAACGATCATCATACGCGCCCGCAGGTGAATGCCGCTATCCGAAAGCAAAAAAAGGATTTTTTACGCCAGGTTACGTTTTTCCGCACAGAATCGTGCTATTAGCGCTTTGCACGGCGGCGCTTCGTAGTATAAATACGCTCTATCTTTTTTCTTCATCATGATGGATGCTCCCGTTGAAACGTAGTCTGCTCATTTTTGCTGCGCTGTGCGCGGCGTCGTTGACATCGGTCCAGGCCGCACAGCCGAGCGTCGACCCGGAATTCGCCGCTGATGTGGTCGATCGTTACGCTAACCATATCTACTACGGCAGCGGCGCAGTCGGTATGGCGCTGGTGGTTATCGACGGAAACCAGCGCGTATTCCGCAGCTTCGGCGAGACGCGCCCGGGCAATAATGAGCACCCGCAGCTCGATTCGGTGATCCGCATTGCCTCTATCAGCAAATTGATGACCAGTGAAATGCTGGTCAAACTTCTCGATCAGGGCGTGGTTAAGCTCAACGATCCGCTAAGCAAATATGCTCCGCCGGGTGCGCGGGTGCCGACTTACCAGGGGGCGCCTATCACGCTGGTAAATCTGGCGACCCATACCAGTGCCCTGCCGCGCGAGCAGCCCGGCGGCGCGGCGCACCGGCCGGTATTTGTCTGGCCAACTCGCCAGCAGCGCTGGAACTGGTTATCCACCGCAACGCTGAAAACCGCTCCCGGCACCCAGGCCGCCTACTCCAATCTGGCATTCGATTTACTCGCCGATGCGCTCTCTACCGCTGCGGGCAAGCCTTATCCGCAGCTGTTTGAAGAGCAGATCACCCGTCCGCTGGGGATGAAAGACACCACCTTTACGCCTTCGCCGGATCAGTGCCGGCGCCTGATGATTCCCGAGAAAGGAGCCAGCCCGTGCAACAATACGCTGGCGGCTATCGGCAGCGGCGGCGTCTATTCCACGCCGGGCGATATGATGCGCTGGATGCAGCAGTTCCTCTCTTCCGATTTCTTCGCCCGTGGGCAGCAGGCGGACCGGATGCAAACGCTGATTTATCAACGCAGCCAGCTGACGAAGGTGATCGGTATGGACGTGCCGGGTAAAGCCGATGCGCTGGGCCTCGGCTGGGTCTACATGAAGCCGAAAAACGGCCAGCCGGGCATTATTCAGAAGACCGGCGGCGGCGGCGGCTTTATTACCTACATGGCGATGAACCCGCAGGCCAACGTCGGCGCCTTCGTGGTGGTCACCCGTTCTTCATTGACGCGTTTCAACAACATGAGCGACGGGATCAACGAGCTGGTCAGTGAATTAAGCGGCGTCCGCACCGGGATTGAGACCGCCAGCCAGTAACCTGTGGGGATGTTTTGCCGACGATTGATAAGGATCGTTTTGGCGAAACATCCCGCCGCCAATTGAGGTAAACTCACTTTTTTCATTTCACAAAATCAGGCAAACCATGACAGATTTAATCACTCGCCCACGCCGCCTGCGCAAGTCCGCTTCGCTACGTGCCATGTTTGAAGAGACAACACTGAGTTTGAACGACCTGGTGTTGCCGATCTTTGTTGAAGAAGAAATCGACGATTACACGGCCATTGAAGCCATGCCCGGCGTGATGCGTATTCCGGAAAAACACCTGGCGCGCGAAATCGAGCGCATTGCCAACGCCGGCATCCGTTCGGTGATGACCTTCGGCATTTCCCATCATACCGATGCCGTTGGCAGCGATACCTGGAACGAAAACGGCCTGGTGGCGCGCATGTCCCGCATCTGTAAAGAGGCGGTGCCGGAGATGATCGTCATGTCCGACACCTGTTTCTGCGAATACACCTCCCACGGCCACTGCGGCGTGCTGTGCGATCACGGCGTGGATAACGACAAAACTCTTGAGAATCTCGGCAAGCAGGCGGTGGTCGCCGCTGCCGCAGGCGCGGATTTTATCGCGCCTTCCGCCGCGATGGATGGCCAGGTGCAGGCTATTCGCCAGGCGCTGGACGCCGCCGGATTTACCGATACGGCGATTATGTCCTACTCCACCAAATTCGCTTCATCGTTCTATGGCCCGTTCCGCGAAGCCGCGGGTACCGCGCTGAAAGGCGATCGTAAAACCTATCAGATGAGCCCGATGAATCGCCGCGAAGCGATTCGTGAATCGCTGCTGGACGAAGCCCAGGGCGCCGACTGCCTGATGGTCAAACCGGCCGGTCCCTATCTTGATATCCTGCGCGATCTGCGCGAGCGCACCAACCTGCCGATCGGCGCGTACCAGGTGAGCGGTGAATACGCGATGATTAAGTTCGCCGCCCAGGCTGGCGCTATCGATGAAGAGAAAGTGGTGCTGGAAAGTCTCGGCGCAATCAAGCGCGCCGGCGCGGATCTGATCTTCAGCTATTTCGCCCTCGATCTGGCCGAAAAGAAAATCCTGCGTTAATTCGGCTATTACTGCCTCCCCGGTGGCGCTGCTGCAATATCGGGCTACCAACCCACAGCTATCTGTGGGTTGGTAGCCCGGACAGGCGCAACGCGCCGCCTCCGGGAAAAGGCTTTTATGCCGATTTTTGCGCGTCCAGATGTACCCCAATATAGCGCTGATAGCGGTTGGCCTTCAGATAGGTCAAATCTACCAGCACCAGCCCATCCACGCAGTTGTTGAAATCCGGGTCGCTGCCGAAATCGATAAACTGCACGCCGCCCGGCTCGCAGACTTCCGAGTACTGCTTATACAGCGGCGGGATCGCGCAGCCGAGGTTGCCGAGCAGGGACTTTAGCCGCGCCAGGTCGTCGTTGTAATCATCTCCGCCAAACTGGGCCAGCACATCGGGCAGCGAGGCCGGATAAGGACGCCGCGACTCTGCCAGCGGATGCGTCGCCGGGAACCACAGCCGATAAAAAGCCACCAGCAGATCGCGCGCCGACGGCGGTAGCCCGCCGGAAATCGACACCGGGCCGAACAGATAGCGATAGTGCGGATAGCGCGCCAGATACGCGCCAATGCCGGACCACAGGTAGTCCAGCCCGCGGCGGCCCCAGTAACGCGGCTGGATAAAACTGCGACCCAGCTCAATGCCGTGTTGCAGAATATCGTCCATGCGCGCGTCGTAATGAAACAGGCTGTAGCTGTAGATGCCGTTCAGGCCGCGCTTTTCCAGCTGTATTGCGGTTGGCATAAAACGGTAAGCGCCGACGATCTCAAGATCTTCCTCATCCCACAGAATCAGCTGCAGATAGTCGTCGTCATAAAC
The DNA here is from genome assembly GCF_001808475.1 of Klebsiella sp. HMSC09D12. Taxonomy (NCBI): domain Bacteria; kingdom Pseudomonadati; phylum Pseudomonadota; class Gammaproteobacteria; order Enterobacterales; family Enterobacteriaceae; genus Klebsiella; species Klebsiella sp. HMSC09D12. Next base: position 75,596 of record NZ_KV793463.1, read on the forward strand.
GTCAACGTCGCGACGTTTGCCGCTGCCTTCCCCCACCGCGCGAAAGGCGATTTCCCGCAGGCGGCCCAGCTCGCGCAGTATCGGCGCATCTTCCTGGCCGCGGCGCTGCCAGAGATAGATGACTTTACCATCCGCTGTGCGTCCCAGCGTTTCAGCCTTCCCCAGCTCGCGCTTGAGCAGGGCGCGGTCTTCGGGACGGGCGATAGCGCTTTCGGTTTTGAATATACCCGGCAGCCCTTTGCCGAGTAGCTCCAGGTGGCGATAGCAGCGCTCGGTCAGTTCCCGAGAAGAGCTTTGCGGATTGAACCAGTTTGACCAGGTTATCTGTTGACCAATATTCACCGGCAGGCTGCTGTTGCGGCGACGGAACATTTGCTGCATCAGCAGCAGTAACGGCAGATTCTCGGACATCAGGGTACTGGCGTAAAACAGCGCGCTGTTGCGCGCGCGGATCCACACTGGCAGCAGCGGGGCGCGGTATTTCGCCGCCAGCTTAATAAATCCGGAGTGCCATTTTTTATCACGAATACCGCGCCGGGTGAGGCGTGAAACTTCGCCGGCCGGGAAGAAAATCAGCACGCCGCCGTTTTGCAACTGCTGGTCCATCTGCTGCAACGCCGCTTTGGCGGTGCGGCCATTGATATTATCGACCGGAATAAACAGCGAGCTCAGCGGTTCAAGGTGAGTCAGCATGCGGTTGGTGACCACTTTGACGTCGCGGCGCACGCGGGACACCGCATAGAGCAGAGCCAGGCCGTCAAGCGTACCGGTGGGGTGGTTGGCGATGATGACCAGCGGACCATGTTCGGGGATTTGTTCGAGATCGTGCGCCGGGATAGCGCAGCGGATATTAAGATGTTCGAGCACCTGTTCGACCGTATCCAGTCCTTTCAGGTGATGATGACGCGCGGCAAACTGCTGAAACTCTTCCTCATGCAGGAGCTTTTTCAGCACCTTTTTCTGCCAGAGCGCTGGCTTTGCCTGAGGCCACAGGTCATCGATGACATTGTCGAGACTAAACATAGCGGCACCTCCTCCGTCCTGCCCAGACAGTAGAAGGCGCAGATGTCGCTCAGATTACAGTTGAGTGAAGATTTGGGATTGGCTGGAGCTGGTAGCCCCGGGCTACACGCGCTACACGCGTACTATGCTGCAGTGCGTTTATCGTAGGTTGTTTCCCGGCTTGTGGCATATTGCGCCTTAGCCGGGCTACGGGTTAACCGCGTTCTGCGGAGCGGTAGCCCGGACAAGGCGCGTTAAGCGCCGCCTCCGGGAAACAGCGCACAATGCAGCGGCCACTTTCCTCCTCGGCTCGCGGCTGACGCCTTAGCCGGGCTATAGAAATTAACCAGCCCGGTAATACGGCTTGTCCCCGAGAATCGTCGCCCGGTGCATAATGCGCCGCTGCGGCAGGTAATCGGCGTTGGCGTAGTGCTGGGTGACGCGGTTATCCCAAATCGCCACGTCGTTCGGCTGCCAGCGCCAGCGCACCTGAAAGTCCGGTTTAGTGACGTGAGCAAACAGGAAGCCGAGCAGCGCCTCGCTCTCTTTCTCCGTGACGTCAACGATGCGGGTGGTAAAGCCCTCATTGACAAACAGCGCCTGTTTACCGGTCACCGGATGGGTACGCACTACCGGATGTAGCAGCGGCGGATTTTTCGCGACCGCCTCCAGCCAGCGCTGATGCTCCTCTTCGCTTTTACGATATTTATACTCCTGAAACGATTTGCGGAAATCATGCTCCGCGTGCAGGCCGCTTAACAGCTGGCGTAAAGGCCCGGAGAGTGCCTCATAGGCCGCAATGCCGCTGGTCCACAGGGTGTCGCCGCCGGTTGACGGCAGCTCTTTTGCCGCGAGGATCGCCCCGGCGGGCGGCGTCTCAATGAAGGTGACATCGGTGTGCCAGTTATCGTTATCCGGCGGGTTATCGTCGTGGGTATCAAGCACGATAATCTCATCGACGCCGGGCGCATGCGGATAGACCGGATGAATATGCAGGTCGCCAAAGCGCAGGGCGAGATCCCGCTGCTGCTCGGGAGTGATATTCTGCTCGCGCAGGAACACCACCTGATGACGCAGCACCGCGTGATACAGCTGCTCAAACTGGTTGTCGCTCAGCGGGCGGGTAATATCGACGCCGGATACCTGCGCGCCAATATACGGCCCCAGCGGGGTAATGCTTAAACGTTCGCTCATTGTACTTCTCCATGCCAGGGCGTCAGGCGACGCTGCAGCGCGCGCAGCCCCAGTTCCAGTAAAAAGGCGATGATGGCAATCACCGCGATCCCGGCCAGCACCACGTCGGTGGCGAGGAACTCACCGGCGGACTGCACCATAAAACCTAACCCACGGGTGGCGGCAATCAGCTCCGCGGCCACCAGCGTCGACCAACCCACGCCGAGCCCAATTCGCAGGCCGGTGAGGATTTCCGGCAGCGCGCCGGGCAGGATCACCAGCCACAGCACCTGCGCCCGGCTGGCCCCTAAAGATTGCGCGGCGCGAATGCGCACCTGCTGGGCACTCTTTACGCCCGCCAGCGCCGACATCGCCACCGGCGCGAATATCGCCAGGTAGATCAACAGGATCTTCGAGGTCTCGCCGATGCCGAACCAGATCACCATCAGCGGTAAATAGGCCAGCGGCGGCACCGGGCGATAAAGCTCGATCAGCGGGTCGAGGATCCCGCGTACCGTGGGGCTCAACCCCATGGCGATCCCGACCGGCACGCCGAGCAGTACCGCCGCCAGCAGCGCGATAACGATACGCGTCAGGCTCGCCGCCAGGTGCTGCCAGAGGGTGGCGTCCATAAAACCCTGCGGACCGGCAATAGTGATAAGTTTCTGCAATACCTGCCCCGGCGGCGGCAGAAACAGCGGGCTAATCAGCTGCAGGGCGGCAACGGCCCACCAGATAGCCAGCAGTACCGCCAGGGTCGCCGCGCTGAGAGTGAGCTGACGCGAGAACGGCCAGCGCCACTTCAGCCTCCGCTGACGCGGTTTATCATTGATGACCACGCTCATGAGAAAGCCTCCCGTTGTTCAAATACCCGGCTGAGGACGTACTCGCGCTGTTCGATAAACCGCGGGTCCGATTTAATGCTGCGGCAGGATTCGCCGGCCACAAAGCGGCGGCCAAAATCGAGCGGCAGCCGTTCGAGCACCCGGCCCGGCCCCGGCGAAAGCAGTATCAGCTCGGTGGCCATAAACACCGCCTCTTCTATATCGTGGGTGATCAGCAGTACCTTCTTGCCGGTCTCATGCCACAGGCTGAGCAGCAGGGTTTGCATCTGCTCGCGGGTAAAGGCATCCAGCGCACCAAACGGCTCGTCGAGAAGCAGCAGCTGCGGATTGGCCGCCAGCGCGCGGGCAATGCCCACCCGCTGACGCTGGCCGCCGGAAAGCTGCCAGATAAAGCGCTTTTCCGCCCCTTCGAGGCCGACTTTTTTCAGCATCCGCGCGGCGGTTGCCCGGCGCTGCGTTTTGTCGACGCCCGCCAGCTGTAGCCCGAGCGCGACGTTATCCTGCACGTTGCGCCACGGCAGCAGCCCTTCATTCTGAAAGACCACGCCGCGATCGGCTCCCGGCCCTTCAACCCGCCTGCCTTCAAGAGTGATGCTGCCGTGCTGATAAGGCACGAATCCGGCAATCAGGTTCAGCAGCGTGGTTTTACCGCAGCCGGAAGGCCCGAGGACCACCAGCAGTTCACCGCTGTCCAGCGTCAGGTTGATATCCGCCAGCGCTGGTTTACCGCCGTAGTCGGCGGAAAGATGCGAGATTTGCAGCATCATGATCTCCTTTACTTCACAAAACGGTCGGTAACGTACTGGCTGTAATCGCTTCCCGCTGCGGGGACTTTACCCTGCTCTTTCAGGAATTTAGCGGTGTCGATGATGGCTTTATTCACCGGCCCGTTCAGCTCCTGCGCCTGCTGGGCGGCGGTCAGATAGGTATTGCCTTTCACCAGCCCCGGCACGTCGGCTTCCGGTACGCCGCTCAGGCGCGCCAGCTTGCTGATGTTTTCCGGCTGCTTCAGCCACTCATCCGGGTTGGCGATATAGGGCTGCTGCGCGTCAATGGCGCTTTTGGCGAAGGCTTTGACAATATCAGGATGCTTTTCGGCAAAGTCTTTGCGTACCACCCACACGTCCAGCGTCGGCGCGCCCCACTCCCCCACCTGCGACGAGTCGGTGAGAACCGTGCCGTCTTTTTCCAGCGCGTTGACCGCCGGCGCCCAGACGTAGGCGCCGTCAATGTCGCCGCGCTGCCAGGCGGCAATAATCGCCGGCGGCTGCAGGTTGAGGATCTGCACCTGCCCCGGTTTAATCCCCCAGTGCTTCAGCGCCGACAGCAGGCTGTAGTGAGTCGTAGAGATAAATGGCACGGCGATGCGTTTGCCAATCAGATCCTGCGGTTTGGTGATGCTCTTTTTGACCACCAGCGCTTCGGAGTTACCGAGCTTTGAGGCCAGCAGAAAGACTTCAATCGGCACCTGCTGGGTGGCGGCGACTGCCAGCGGGCTGGAGCCGAGGTTGCCGATCTGCACGTCGCCGGAAGCCAGCGCCCGCACGATGCTCGCGCCGCTGTCAAACTTGCGCCAGTCGACGGTCGCCCCGCTCGCTTTGGCGAAGGTGTTGTCCGCCTGGGCGACTTTCGCCGGTTCGGCGGAGGTCTGATACGCCACGGTGACGTTCACCGCCTGGGCCTGGAATGCCGCCAGCGCCAGCGCGGCAATGAGTGTGATACGCGATGATAGTGCCATAGTGTCTGCTTCCCATAGTTGTTATGGGTGCAGTATTTCCGGCGCGATGCGTTTGATGAAGTAATTAAAAATTCTTGCTAAGAACAAAGCGTTTTTAGAAAAAAATCGGCAATGCTTATACACAAAATCATTCATGCTGCATCGAGGCGGCAAGGTTGTTCGTCCCCGGGAGCTGACATAAGTCAGTGACCGGGGCGGGCAAACGAAGCCAACAAAGAGGCAGCTTGAAGGATGAAGTGTATTGCGATTTTGTTACATTCATTGCATAACTGCGCCTGATTGATTGCCAGCGCAGCGGCGGCAGGCATCATAGAACCATGATGCGCTAAGAGAGAAGAAACATGATTCGAGTGGTGCTGGTCGATGACCATGTGGTGGTGCGTTCAGGCTTTGCGCAGTTACTCAGCCTCGAAGAGGATCTCGAGGTGGTTGGCCAGTTCAGCAGCGCGGCGGAAGCCTGGCCGGCATTATTGCGCGACGACGTCAACGTGGCGGTCATGGATATCGCCATGCCGGATGAGAACGGCCTGAGCCTGCTAAAGCGCCTGCGCGCGCAAAAGCCGCAGTTTCGCGCCATTATTCTCAGCATTTACGACACCCCGGCCTTCGTGCAGAGCGCCCTTGATGCCGGCGCCAGCGGCTATCTGACCAAACGCTGCGGCCCGGAAGAGCTCGTGCAGGCGGTGCGTTCCGTCGGTATGGGTGGACACTACCTGTGCGCCGATGCCCTGCGGGCGCTGCGCGGCGGAGAGCAACCGGCGCAGGTGCTCGAGGTGCTCACCCCGCGTGAACGCGAAGTGTTTGATTTGCTCGTTAAAGGCGACAGCGTCAAGGAAATCGCCTTCAAGCTCGATCTCAGCCACAAGACGGTGCACGTTCATCGCGCCAACGTGCTGGGCAAACTGCAGTGCCACAGCACCATTGATCTGGTCCATTTCGCCCTCGACCACCAGCTGCTGGCGGGTCATTAATGTCGCGCAGCCTTCGCCACAGCGTCATCTCGCTGTTCATCGTGCTGGCCTGGGGAAGCGGCTGGCTGATGCTGTGGACGCTCGGGTTTTACCTGACCCATAACGGCCAGCAGGCGGCGCTGTTCCTGCCTCACGGCGTCTATCTGGCGCTGCTGATCCTGCTTTCGCGCCGCTACTGGCCCGCGCTGGTGCTGCCTCCCGTGTTGATGCTGTTCTGGCTGCACGGCGAACAGCTGCTGAACGGCTATATTCTGCTGGCCGCGCCGTTGATCGGCCTGCTTCCCGCCGGCATCGCCCAACAGTTCTGGCACCGCTTCCCCCTTTACTGGCAGCGGCTGACGCTGCTGCTGGCCACGGTCACCGCCAGCGCGCTGCTCAACACCGCCCTGCTCTCGCCGTTTGTGAAAAGTCCGGCGATGATGCTCGGTCTGGCCTCGTTTACCGGCGGGGTGCTGCTGACGCCGTTTGTCTATCTGATTTTTGAATTCCTGCGCCAGCAGCACCGCTACCACCTGCTGGGGCTGGATACCAATAATCCGCCGCTGCGCACCTCATTGATCATCTGGTGCAGCCTGTTCTTTATTATCGGCATCGGCACCCAAATGGTTCTGTCGCCGGAAATCGAGCGTCTGCTGTTAATTGTGGTGTTTCTGCCCAACGTGGTGATGGCGTGGAAGTTCGGCTGGCAGGGCGGCGTTCTCTCCGGTCTGCTGGGCAGCATGATGATCACCATTGCCCGCCAGGTTGGCGTCGGATTCAGCAACCTGGTGGAGCTGGAGATTTTTCTGGCGACCCAGGCGCTGCTCGGTATCGGGCTGGGGATTGCCATCAGTCGCCAGCAGCACCTGGCGCAAAACCTGCACCACTATCGCCAGCGGCTGGAGGCGGAGCTGGCGGCGCGGCGGGCGCTAACCGAAAAGCTGATCCATACCGAAGAGGATACGCGCAAAAGCCTGGCGCGCGAGCTGCACGACGAAATCGGCCAGAATATTACCGCCATTCAGATCCAGTCGCAGCTGGTGAAGCGAGCGCGCGATCCGGCGCAAACCCAGGCCGCCGCCAGCCAGATTAACGATCTCGCCCGGCGTATTCACCACTCTACCCGCCAGCTGCTGCGCCAGCTACGCCCCCCGGCCCTTGATGAACTGTCGTTTAAAGAGGCGCTGCACCATTTGCTCAATGAGTTTGCCTTTGCCGAGCGCGGTATCCGCTGCCGCTTTGACTACCGGCTCACCGCCACGCCGGAGAGCGAAACGGTACGTTTTACCCTCTATCGGCTGCTACAGGAGCTGCTTAACAACGTCTGTAAACACGCCGACGCCAGCGAGGTTGCCATTGCTCTGTATCAGCAGGGGACGCTGCTGCGCCTGGAGGTCAAGGACAACGGCATCGGTATCAGCCCCGACAAAATGGCCGGCTTCGGCATTCAGGGCATGCGTGAACGGGTCAGCGCCCTGGGCGGAGAGCTGACCCTGGAGTCGCAGCATGGGACGCGGGTAATTGTTAACTTGCCCACAAATTTGCAACAAACAGCCGGCTAACCAGGAAAAAGTCTTAGTCACTCCGGACTTTCTCTCATCCCCTTTCGATTTCACTTTCATATAGTCAGCAAAACGGAGACGGCGATGCGCTCAGCAACCGACATTAATCAACATTACCGGACGCTGCGTCCGCAGCTGCTGATGTACATGGTCATCGGATATGCGGCGTTTTACCTGACGCGCAAAAGCGTCAACTACGTATTGCCGGCGCTGCAAACGGATCTGGGTCTGGATAAAGGCGATATCGGCCTGCTGGGATCGCTGTTTTACCTGACCTACGGTCTGTCGAAGTTTACCGCCGGACTGTGGCACGACAGCCACGGGCAGCGCTGGTTTATGGGCGTGGGCCTGTTCGCCACCGGTCTGCTGAACGTGGTGTTCGCCTTCGGCGAATCGCTGACGCTGCTGCTGGCGGTCTGGACGCTGAACGGATTTTTTCAGGGCTGGGGCTGGCCTCCCTGCGCCCGCCTGCTGACCCACTGGTACTCGCGCAACGAACGCGGCTTCTGGTGGGGCTGCTGGAATATGTCGATCAATATCGGCGGAGCGATTATCCCGCTGATTAGCGCCTTTGCCGCCCACTGGTGGGGCTGGCAGGCGGCGATGCTGGCACCGGGGACGATCAGCATGGCATCAGGCATCTGGTTAACGCTGCACCTGAAAGGAACGCCCCGCGAAGAGGGATTGCCGTCAGTAGGCCGCTGGCGTAACGACCCGCTGGAGCTGCGCCAGGAGCAGCAAAGCCCGCCGATGGGGCTATGGCAGATGCTGCGCACCACGATGCTGAAGAATCCGATGATCTGGCTGCTGGGCGTCTCTTACGTGCTGGTCTATCTGATCCGCATCGCGCTCAACGACTGGGGCAACATCTGGCTGACGGAGAGCCACGGCGTCAATCTGCTCAGCGCCAACGCCACGGTGATGCTGTTTGAAGCGGGCGGTCTGCTCGGGGCGTTGTTCGCCGGATGGGGCTCGGATCTGCTGTTCAGCGGCCAGCGGGCGCCGATGATTTTACTGTTCACGCTGGGGTTGATGGTCTCCGTCGCCGCGCTTTGGCTGGCGCCGGTCCATCACTACGCGCTGCTGGCGGTGTGTTTCTTTACGGTGGGCTTCTTCGTTTTTGGCCCACAAATGCTGATTGGCCTCGCGGCGGTGGAGTGCGGACACAAAGCGGCGGCGGGTTCAATTACCGGATTTCTTGGCTTGTTCGCCTATCTGGGGGCAGCGCTGGCGGGCTGGCCTCTGTCGCTGGTCATTGAACGCTACGGCTGGTCGGGCATGTTCAGTTTACTCTCGGTCGCCGCAGTTCTGATGGGTTTATTGCTGATGCCGCTGCTGATGGCGAGCATTACTACCTCTGCTGCTCAAAGGATAAAATAATGAAAAAAACGCTGGTCACTACCCTGATTGCTTCCGGCATTGCGCTGGCGACGTTAAGCGGCGCGGCGCACGCCAAAGGTCGTCTGGTGGTCTATTGCAGCGCCACCAACGAAATGTGTGAGGCGGAAACCAAAGCCTTCGGCGAAAAATATGACGTAAAAACCTCATTTATTCGCAACGGTTCCGGCAGCACGCTGGCGAAGGTCGATGCCGAGAAGAAAAACCCGCAGGCGGATGTCTGGTAAGGCGGCACCCTCGACCCGCAGTCCCAGGCCGGTGAAATGGGCCTGCTGCAGCCCTATAAATCGCCCAATCTTGCGCAGGTGATGGAGCAGTTCCGCGATCCGGCGAAGCTGAAAGGCAACTACTCCTCGGCGGTGTACGTTGGCATACTCGGCTTCGGCGTGAACACCCAGCGCCTGAAAGAGAAAAATCTGCCGGTGCCGAAATGCTGGAAAGATCTGACTAAACCGGAATATAAAGGCGAAATTCAGATTGCCGACCCGCAGAGTTCCGGCACCGCCTACACCGCGCTGGCGACCTTCGCCCAGCTGTGGGGGGACGATCAGGCTTTCGATTATCTCAAACAGCTTAACGCTAACGTCTCCCAGTACACGAAGTCCGGTATCGCCCCGGCCCGCAACGCCGCCCGCGGTGAAACGGCCATCGGCATCGGCTTCCTGCACGACTATTCGCTGGAAAAAGAACAGGGCGCGCCGCTGGAGCTGATCTCGCCGTGCGAAGGCACCGGCTATGAAATTGGCGGCGTCAGTATCCTGAAGGGCGCGCGCAACCTCGACAACGCCAAACTGTTTGTCGACTGGGTGCTGTCGAAAGATGCCCAAGAGCTGGCGTGGAAGAAAGGCAAGTCTTATCAGATCCTGACCAACACTACCGCCGACACCTCGCCGAACTCGCTGAAGCTCGACGACCTGAAGCTCATCAACTATGACATGGATAAATACGGCTCAACGGACGTGCGTAAAGCGCTAATCAATAAATGGGTTAGCGAAGTGAAGATGGGTAAATAAGCCCGCATTGCGTTCATTTGCCGGGTGGCGGCATCACTGCCCTACCCGGCCTACGACACCGGAAAACTTATGTCACACACACTTGCACTCCATCCCGTGAAAAAGCGGGATGCGATATTCCTTTGGGTTTTATTCGGCTGGCTGGCGTTTGCCCTGCTGCCGAGCTGGAGCCTGGATTACGGTCTGCTGGAGTCCACGAGCGATGAAATTCTCGCGGCCTACGGCTGGTCACAGTTCAATATCAGCTGGCTGTGGTATCTGTTACCGAGCCTGCTGCTGATTCGTCCCTTTCAGGAAGCCAGGCGGGAGCAGCGCAGCCGCCACTATCTCGATGCTGGCTGGGCGTTCTGCTGTATGGCGTTTATCGTCGTCAGCGCCACCGTGGAAGGCCGCGGATTAGGCTACGCCACCATCGTGCTGTTTGTCGCGCTGGGGGCCATCATGACCCTGGCGCTCACCCGCCTGGAATGGCTGGGGGGCGACCGCTTTGTCATTGGTTCGCTGGTCACCATCGTGGCGTTAATCGGCGTCTTTATCGTCTGGCCGAGCATCGCTATTTTCATCCCGATGTTCACTAACGACGCCGGCGAGTTTGCCCCGCTGGCGTTTATGGCCGTGCTGTCGCAGGCGCATATTGTCCAGGTGATCCTCAACTCCATCGCCCTGTCGATTGCGGTAGGCATCGGCTGCACTTTCTTTGGTCTGGTGCTGGCGATTTACACCACCCGTATCGCCCAGCGCAGCGCGATTATTGGCCGCATTTTCTCGATTCTGCCGATCGTCACCCCGCCGTTTGTCGTCGGTCTCGGCGTTACCCTGATGATGGGCCGTTCCGGCTACGTCACCGAACTGATGGTCGACTGGTTTGGCTTAACCAACACCAACTGGCTGTACGGATTTACCGGCATCTGGCTGGCGCAGGTGCTGGCGTTCACCCCGATGGCGTTTATGATCCTCGACGGCGCGATTAAGACCATTCATCCGTCGCTGGAGGAGGCGTCGTACACCCTGCGCGCCAGCCGCTGGCAGACCTTCAACGGCGTCTTCGTCCCGCTGCTGAAACCGGCGCTGGCGAACGCGTTTTTAATCGTCATCGTTCAGTCGCTGGCCGACTTCAGCAACCCGCTGGTGCTCGGCGGCAACTTCGACGTACTGGCGACGCAAATCTACTTCTATATCACCGGTTCGCAGCTCGATTATCAGGCCGCCAGTACTCTCGGCGCATTCCTGCTGCTGTTCTCGCTGCTGGTGTTCTGCATTCAGTATATGTGGATCGGCAAGCGCTCTTACGTCACGGTTTCCGGCAAGTCCTACCGTGGCGACGTGCAGCCGCTGCCGGTGACCCTGGTGTGGAGCGTGATCGCCATTCTGGCGGTGTGGATCGCCTTCAACGCCCTGCTCTACGGCAGTATTTTCTACGGCAGCTTTACCGTTAACTGGGGCGTGGACTACACCCTGACGCTGGATAACTTTATCAAGCTGTTCGGCCAGGGGATGAGCGACGGCGCCTGGCCTTCGCTGCTCGATACTCTGCTTTACGCCGGGATCGCCGCGCCCATCACCGCCGCTTTCGGCCTGCTGATCGCCTGGATCGTAGTGCGGCAGCAGTTTAAAGGCAAAAAGACCATCGAGTTCACCACCATGCTGTGCTTCGCGGTGCCGGGCACCGTGGCGGGCGTCTCCTATATTCTCGCCTTTAACAGCGCGCCGGTGTACCTCACCGGAACGGCGGCGATTGTGATTATCTCGATGGTCATGCGTAACGTGCCGGTGGGCATTCGGGCAGGTATTGCCGGTTTAGGCCAGATCGACAAATCGCTGGACGAAGCGTCGCTCAGTCTGCGCGCGGGTTCCCTGCGCACCATTACGCATATCCTGCTGCCGCTGCTGCGCCCGGCGATCCTCTCGGCGCTGATCTACAGCTTTGTGCGCGCCATTACCACCGTCAGCGCCATTGTGTTCCTCGTGACGCCGGACACCCGCGTCGCTACCGCCTATATCCTCAACCGGGTGGAAGACGGCGAATACGGCGTGGCGATCGCCTACGGATCGATTCTGATCGTCGTGATGCTGGCGATTATTTTTATCTTTGACTGGCTGATCGGGGAAGCGCGTATCTCCCGGTCAAAAGCCAAAAACCAGGCGTAATGGAGCGCACTATGAGTCAGAAAAATTTTGTTGAGCTGCGCAACGTCACCAAGCGATTCGGCAGCAACACGGTTATCGACAATATCAATCTCACCATCCCTCAGGGACAAATGGTGACCCTGCTCGGCCCTTCCGGCTGCGGCAAGACCACCATTCTGCGCCTGGTCGCCGGGCTGGAAAAACCGAGCGAAGGACAGATTTTCATCGATGGCGAAGACGTTACTCATCGCTCCATTCAGCAGCGCGACATCTGTATGGTATTTCAGTCTTACGCCCTGTTTCCGCATATGTCGCTGGGGGACAACGTCGGCTACGGTCTGAAGATGCTCGGCGTGTCGCGCAGCGACGTGAAAGCGCGGGTGAAGGAGGCGCTGGCGATGGTGGATCTGGAAGGATTCGAAGATCGCTATGTCGATCAGATCTCCGGCGGTCAGCAGCAGCGCGTGGCGCTGGCGCGCGCCCTGATCCTCAAGCCAAAGGTGCTGCTGTTTGATGAGCCCTTAAGCAACCTAGATGCCAACCTGCGGCGCAGCATGCGCGATAAGATCCGCGAGTTACAGAAGCAGTTTGATATCACCTCGCTGTACGTGACCCATGATCAGAGCGAAGCCTTTGCGGTTTCCGATACCGTGCTGGTGATGAATAAGGGACATATCATGCAGATCGGCTCGCCGCAGGATCTTTACCGCCAGCCCGCGTCGCGCTTTATGGCGAGCTTTATGGGCGATGCCAACCTGTTCCCGGCCGCCTTTAGCGAGGATTTTGTCAATATTTATGGCTATCGGCTGCCGAGGCCGCCGCATTTTGCCGCCCAGGGCGAGGGCAGCGTCGGCGTGCGCCCGGAGGCAATCACCCTGAGCGATCGCGGCGAGGAGAGCCAGCGCTGCACGATTCGCCACGTGGCCTATATGGGACCGCAGTACGAGGTGACGGTAGAGTGGCACGGGCAGGAAATTTTGCTGCAGGTGAACGCGACGCGGCTGCAGCCGGATGTCGGCGAGCACTATTATCTCGAAATCCACCCGTACGGGATGTTTGTGTTAGCGGATGCCGGGTGATTGATGCCGGGTAGCGCTTACGCTTACCCGGCCTACGATTCGTGCACGTTGTAGGCCGGGTAAGGCATCAGCCGCCACCCGGCGCAAACTCAACGCCGCGCGTTCAGTTCGGCAATATCCTTCGGCGTCGTGCGGCAGCAGCCGCCAATCAGCTTCGCCCCCGCCGCCAGCCACTGGGGTAAATATTCCGCCAGCGTTGCACAGGCTTCGCCGTGGCGATGCCAGGTCTTGGATACCGCGTCATAGTGCTCCCCGGAGTTAGGATAAACCACCAGCGGCAGCGCTGTCAGGCTATGCAGATGCGCCAGCGCGGCGGTGCTGTTTTCCAGCGCGATACAGTTAATGCCCAGCGCCACCACCTGCGGATAGTTTGCCAGCACGGCAACCACTTCCCGCAGCGGCGTGCCGTCGCTGAGATGCTGCGCATCGCGCAGGGTAAACGAGAACCATGCCCGCGCGCGCGGATAGGCAGTCAGCAGCTCCGCCAGCGCCTTCATCTCGGCGAAATTCGGCATCGTTTCACAGGCCAGCAGATCGGCCCCGGCGTCGAGCAGAGCTTCCACGCGCGGACGATGAAATGCCTGAAATTCCTCATCGCTGCGGACATAATCGCCGCGATACTCCGAGCCGTCCGCCAGGAAGGCGCCGTACGGCCCGACCGAACCGGCAACCAGCAACGCGCCCGCCCGCGGGTTTTCCGCCAGATACGCTTCCCGCGCCTTGCGGGCCAGCTCAACGCTTTTGCCGATCAGCGCTTTCGACTGCGCTTCATCAAGGCCGAGGGCAGCAAAACCTGCCGGAGTGGCCTGATAGCTGGCGGTGATCGCCACCTGCGCGCCGGCGCGGAAATAGTCGAGGTGAACTTCACGGATAAGCTCCGGGTTGTCGACCAGCACTTTCGCCGACCACAGGCTGTCGGCAAGATTGCAGCCGCGCGCTTCCAGCTCCGTCGCCATCGCGCCGTCCAGCAGGATAAAGGGCTTTGCGTCAATGAGGGCGGTTAACGGATTATTCTGCGACATGTTGAGGCTCCTGGGTGAGTTTCCGTGAACGAGTCAGATAATACGCACCATAACACAGTGCCACGAACGGGATCCCGCACCACAGCGCAATCCTCTGACTCGGGTCAAACGCCAGACCCACGCAGGCTACCAGGCAAAGCACAAATCCCAGCACCGGCACCAGCGGATACCACGGCGCGCGATAGTGCAGTTCGCTTAGCGCCTTCCCCTGCTGCAGATGGCGACGGCGGAACATAAAGTGCGAGGCGCAGATGCTCAGCCATACCGCCACCACCGCAAAACCGGAAATCGCCGACAGCGCGACAAACACCGTATCCGGGGCCACGACGCTGGAGAAGAGCGCCAGCACGCCGCCGAGCATGCTGACCGAAATCGCCGTCAGCGGCACCCCGTTTCTGGTCAATTTGGTAAAACAGGACGGCAGCGTTTTTTCATTGGAGAGCGACCACAGCATCCGCCCGGAGGCGTAAAGGCCAGAGTTGGCCGCCGACAGAATCGCCGTCAGAATCACAAAGTTAAAGATATCCGCCGCGTAGGGAATACCGACCTTTTCAAACACCAGCACAAACGGGCTTTTCTCGACTCCCGCCTGCTGCATCGGGATCAGCGCCGCCAGCACGAAGACGGTGCCGATGAAAAAGATAATCAGCCGGGCGATGGTGGTACGAATGGCCACCGGAATGACTTTATGCGGATTCTCCGTTTCCCCCGCCGCGATGCCGATAAGCTCGGTGCCGGAGAAAGCGAAGTTAACCGCCACCATGGTCATCAGGATCGGCAGACCGCCGTGCGGGAACCAGCCTTCGGCGGTGATATTGCGCAGCCCCGGCGCCGGAGAGCCATCCTGCATCGGAATGATGCCAAAGATCGCCGCCCCGCCGAGAATAATAAAGGCGATAATGGTGACCACCTTCACCAGCGAGAACCAGAATTCACCTTCGGCAAAGAAGCGGGTGGAGATAACGTTGAGCGCGAAAATCACCGCGCAGAACACCACGCACCAGACCCATACCGGCACCTGCGGGAACCAGTACTGCATGCAGAATCCGGCGGCGGTGAAGCTTGAGCCAAGCGCGACGGTCCAGGTCAGCCAGTAGAGCCAGGCGACGGTATACCCGGTCGCCGGGCCGAGATAGCGCGCGGCGTAGACGTGAAACGCCCCGGTTTCCGGCATCGCCACCGAAAGTTCGCCCAGACACTGCATCACCAGCCAGACCACTAGCGCGCCAATCAGATAGGCCAGCAGCGTGCCCGCCGCTCCGGTGGTGGAGATGATATAGCCGGTATTAAAAAATAGCCCTGTGCCAATAACGCCACCCAGCGACAGCATGATCAGGTGGCGAGTCTTCATGGTGCGCTTAAGCTGCCCACCTTGTTGTTGTGTTGTTTGCATTTGACCCCACGGGCGTATAGACATCTAAACATCCAGATAAGAGGTTCCTTATACCCCGCCTGTCGCCAAATTGCAAAGCCGCCGGGCCTGTCATCTATGCATTCGCCCAAATCATCATCGCCACTTATGGGCAGAATAACGACAAAAGAGAAACCGTGATCGCCGCCCTCATTAAATCAAAACATTGGTGCTAATTTTACAAAACAACAAACCAAAAAAGGATAATGCCATGATACCCCGCGCTTTGCCTCTGTGGGCCGCCGCTGCCGCCGTCGGCCTTCTACCGCTGCACGCCGCTCAGGCCGCGAGTTCCGTGAAGTTTCCCGATAAAGTCTGTGATATCACCCACTACGGCGCAGAAGGCCATCGGCTGCAAATCGCGCTCAACACCGATGCCATTCAAAAAGCGATTGATGACTGCGCCGCCGCCGGAGGGGGAACGGTGCTGGTGCCGAAAGGTAATTTCCTCACCAACCCGCTGTTTCTGAAGAATAATATTCAGCTTAAGCTGGAGAAAGACGCCACCCTGGTGGCCTCAACCGAAGTGGCTGCCTATCGCGGCGATGATAAAACGCGATACGCCGAAGCGGAAAACGGCTGGCTGCCGTTTATCAGCATCGCCGACGCGCAAAACGTGGCCATCGTCGGTGAAGGCACTATCGACGGCCAGGGCGCGGTGTGGTGGGAACGCTGGCGGGAAAATATCCGCGCCACCGGCAAGAAAGGCGGTACCGACCGGCCGCGGCTGATTTATATCACCCGCGCCAGTAACGTGCTTATCGACGGCGTGACCCTCACCCATTCACCCAGCTTCCACGTGGTCACCCGCTACGCGCACGATGTCGATATCAACGGCACGCGTATTCTTTCGCCGTGGCATGCGCCGAACACCGACGCCATCGATCCTATCGATAGCCAGAATATCCGTATTACCAACAACTATATCGACTGTAACGACGACCATATTGCCATCAAGGCGGAGAAAGCCGACCCGCGCTTCCCGGACGGCGTGGTGGATAACATCTATATCGCCAACAACACTCTGAAGCAGGGGCGCGGGATCTCCATCGGCAGCGAGAGCGCAGGCGGCGTGAATAACGTGCTGGTGGAAAACAATACCTTCGAAGGTTCGATGTACGGCATTAGGATTAAAAGCCCGCGCGGCAAAGGCGGCGAGGTAAAAAATATCGTCTACCGCAATACCAGAATGCATAACGTTGAGGTGCCGCTGGTGTTCTCCGCCTATTACAAAGCCGCGCCGATTGTGCAGGCCGAGGTCGATAAGCTGTTGCAGGCAGGCGGCTTTACCCTCGGCGAGCAGATCTATCCGCCGGACAGCGACCCGAAACAGCCGTTCGATAAATACAAGACTCCGCACTTCAGTAACATCACCGTTGAGAATTTAACCTCCACCGGCGACAGCAAAGCGGCGGCCTATATTATCGGTACCCCGGAAGCGCCGCTCAGCGGTTTCCATTTTAGCAACGTCAATATTGAAGCCGACCGCGGCCTGCGCATTCGCAATGCCGAGCTGGAGAGTAAAGGACTTAACCTGCAGGTGAAAGCAGGTCCGGTAATTCAACAAGACGCTGGCGCCATCGTGCACCAGTAACGCCACATTTGCGGGCAGCTGCACCACGGCGACTCTTCCGCCGGGCGCGGTCTGCCCCTTTTTTGATCCTCGTTGGCGTAGAGCCTGGCCCAACAGGCGTAATCGTTGCAGACCGTTTGGACACGGACAGCGCGCAAGAACCGGAGCGTACACGTAGTACGTGAGGATGGTTCGCTACGCTCCCCCTGCGGGCCGCCCTGAAGGGCGTTCAACACTCTGTGAGTATTGTCTGAGCACTGCCCAGGGCCAAACTGGCAAATAAGATAGCCCTAATGGGATAGGTTCTTAAACCGCCGCGTTTATCGGTGGTATGCCCTGGCATTCTCTTTGCAACCCTCCCGATATCTTTATCTGGCGAGGCAACGAACATGACAGAGCAAACCACAACGCTTAAAAGAACGCTCGGCAGTTTCCGCTTATGGGGGATCGCCGTAGGCTGGTTATTTCCGGGGAGTATTTTGGCTGGAGCTACGGCTGGTCCCAGGCCGGGACGCTGGGCTTTCTGATCGTCGCGCTGGCCATCGCCGCGATGTACTGCGCCTTTATTTTTAGCTTCACCGAGCTGACAACCGCCATTCCGCATGCGGGCGGACCTTTTGCCTACGCCTACCGCGCCTTTGGCCCCACCGGCGGGTTTATCGCCGGCTTCGCGACCCTGATTGAATTCGTCTTCGCCCCGCCCGCCATCGCTATGGCCATCGGCGCCTATCTGAACGTGCAGTTTCCGGCGCTCGACCCCAAATGGGTGGCCTGCGGCGCCTATGTTATCTTTATGACGCTGAATATTCTCGGCGTGGGGATTGCCGCCACCTTTGAGCTGATGGTGACGTTATTAGCGATTTTCGAACTGCTGGTGTTTATGGGCGTGGTCGCGCCGGGCTTCTCCTGGAGCCATTTTACCGCTAACGGCTGGGCGGGCGCGGAAAGCTTTAGCGGCCTGGCGCTGCCGGGCATGTTTGCCGCCATCCCGTTCGCGATCTGGTTCTTTCTGGCGATTGAAGGCGCATCGATGGCCGCCGAAGAAGCTAAAGATCCGCAGCGCACTATTCCCCGGGCGCTGGGCGGCGGCATTCTGACCCTGACCGTACTGGCGATAGGCGTGATGGTCTTTGCCGGCGGCGTCGGCGACTGGCGAACCCTGGCCAATATCAACGACCCGCTACCGCAGGCGATGAAAATGGTGGTCGGCAACAGCAGCGGCTGGCTGCATATGCTGGTGTGGCTGGGGCTGTTTGGCCTGGTGGCCTCGTTCCACGGGATTATCATGGGCTACTCGCGGCAGATTTACTCTCTGGCGCGCGCGGGCTATCTCCCCGCCGGGCTGGCGACGCTGAACCGCCGCACCCGCACGCCGCATCTGGCGATCCTCGCCGGGGGCGTGGTCGGCATCGCCGCCATTTTCTCCGATTCGCTGATCACCATTAGCGGGATGCCGCTGACCGCCTGTATCGTCACGATGTCGGTATTTGGCGCTATTGTTATGTATATCACCTCGATGGCGGCGCTGTTTAAGCTGCGCCGCAGCGAGCCGAAGCTGATTCGACCGTTCCGCGCGCCGCTCTATCCGTGGGCGCCGGCCTTCGCGCTGGCCATGGCGGTGCTCTGCCTGGTGGCGATGGTCTGGTACAACACGCTGCTGGCGCTGATTTTCGCCGCCATGATGCTCGGCGGCTACCTGTGGTTTCGCAAGACCGCAGCGGCTCGCCAGCGCGCGGCGGTGGATCCGCAGCTGCGTACGGTCTCCTGAGGAGGCGACACATGTATAAAACCACGCTATCGGGCCAGGTATGGCGCTTTGAGAGCCTGAAAACCCTACTGGCGAAGGCCTCCCCTGCGCGTTCCGGCGACGCGCTGGCGGGCGTTATCGCCGGCTCCGCCGAAGAGCGGATGGCGGCAAAAATGGCGCTGGCGGAGGTTCCGCTCACCGAGATTCTCGATAATCCGCTGATTCCCTACGAGCAGGATGAGGTGACCCGGCTGATCCTCGATACCCACGACGCCCGGGGCTTCGCGGCGATTCGCCATCTTACGGTCGGCGATTTTCGCGACTGGCTGCTCGACGACGCCACCGATGAAGCGGCGCTGCGCCAGGTCGCCCGCGCGATAACCCCGGAGATGGCCGCCGCGGTCAGCAAGCTGATGCGCAATCAGGATCTGATCCTCGCCGCCAGCAAATGCCGGGTCGTCACCCGTTTTCGCAACACTATCGGCCTGCCGGGGCGCCTGAGCGTGCGCCTGCAGCCTAATCACCCGACCGATGACCTCAAAGGCATCGCCGCCAGCATGCTCGACGGCCTGCTGTACGGCGCAGGAGACGCGGTGATCGGCATCAATCCGGCCAGCGACAGCCTGCCGGTGCTGGCGCAGCTAAACCATATGCTTGACGATATTATTCAGCGCTTCGCCATTCCGACCCAGTCGTGCATTTTGACCCACGTCACCAACACCCTGCAGCTGATTGAGCGCGGCGCGCCGGTGGATCTGGTGTTCCAGTCGGTGGCCGGTACCGAAGCCGCCAACAGCGGTTTCGGCATTAATCTGGCGCTGCTGCAGGAAGCGCGGGAAGCGGCGCTTAGCCTGAACCGCGGCACGCTGGGCAACAACGTGATGTATTTTGAAACCGGCCAGGGCAGCGCTCTTTCCGCCAACGCCCACCACGGCGTTGATCAGCAGACCTGCGAAGCCCGGGCCTATGCCGTCGCCCGTCATTTTGAGCCGCTGCTGGTCAATACGGTGGTGGGCTTTATCGGCCCGGAGTATCTGTACGATGGTAAGCAGATTATTCGCGCCGGGCTGGAAGATCACTTCTGCGGCAAGCTGATGGGGCTGCCCATCGGCTGCGACGTTTGCTACACCAATCACGCCGAAGCGGATCAGGACGATATGGATACCCTGCTGACGCTGCTTTGCGCGGCCGGGCTGACCTTTTTGATCGGCGTACCGGGGGCAGACGATATTATGCTCAACTACCAAAGCACCTCGTTCCACGATGCCCTTTACGCCCGCCGACTGCTGGGTTTACAGCATGCGCCTGAGTTCGCCGACTGGCTGACGAAGATGCAGATTATTGACCGCCACGGCGCGCTGCGTCTGACCGATGCCCGCCATCCGCTGCTTTCCGTCCTGCCGCAAGGAGAACCGGTATGAATCCTCCCGACGCCTGGAACCCGCTGCGTGAGTTTACCGATGCGCGGATTGCGCTGGGGCGCAGCGGCGCCAGCCTGCCGACCCGCGAAGTGCTGAATTTCGGCCTCGCCCACGCCCGGGCGCGCGATGCTATCCACCAACCTTTCGCCAGCGACCAGCTTGTTCAGCCGCTGGCGGAGCTGGGGCTGTCGACGCTGACCGTCCGCAGTGCCGCCAGCGATCGCCATGTCTATCTGAATCGCCCGGATTTGGGGCGACAGCTGAATGAAGAGAGCAGCGCCGACCTCGCCGCCAGCGGCGCGCGCCCCGCCGACCTGCTGCTGGTGATTGGCGACGGGCTGTCGTCGTACGCCGTGCAGCGCCAGGCAGTGCCGCTGATTCGCGCCCTGCTGCCCTATCTGAAAACCCTCGGCCTGAGCCTGGCCCCGGTGGTGCTGGCGCACCAGTCGCGGGTCGCGCTCGGCGATGATATAGGCGAAACGCTGAAGGCCAGAGCGGTGGCGATATTGATTGGCGAACGGCCCGGGCTCTCTTCGCCGGACAGCCTCGGAGTGTATTTAACCTGGCAGCCGCATCGTCAGCGGCTGGAGTCGGAGCGCAACTGTATTTCTAATATCCGTCCGGAAGGGCTGAGCTTTGATGCCGCCGCTTTTAAGCTGGCCTGGTTACTGGAGCAGGCCTTTTTGCGGCGGCTTACCGGAGTGCGCCTGAAAGACGAAAGTGATAATCCTGCGCTGCATGGAAAAATAAAACCGTTGAGCCAGCTAAAATAATAAACCAGGCGGACAGCAGAATAGATTTTTAATATTACCGGGCGCACCTGGATATTATTTTCGGGTGCGCGCTGGCATTGCGGATTTTGCAGGCCGGGTAAGGCGTCAGCCGCCCCCGGCATAATGCGTTCACCGTACCCAAAACAGGGTTGTCATCAGCCTTATGCCCTTTCCTGCAGGTAATAAGAATATTGCATGAGTAAAAACGAAACGGACGTTGTAAGGTAAATCTGCATACCAAATATATCTCGTTATCTATTCAATATAACAGCCAATAATTCGCCGGATATCCAGGTGAATTATTTCTCAATGTTATGCAGTCATTGATGGTTAAAGATATACCCAAAATAATTCGAGTTGCAGGAAGGCGGCGACGCAGGGAATCCCCAGGAGCTTACTCTAGTAAGTGACTGGGGTGAGCGAGGAAAGCCAACGCACATGCAACTTGAAGTATGAAGGGTATAAATAATCGACCGACGGTGAGGTAAAAATGAACAAGTTTTCCGGGAAAGCGTCTTTAATGGCCACGCTGGTTGCCGCGTGGGTCGGTGCCAGCAGCGCGCAGGCGGCTGAAATTAAAATTGGCGTGGTCTTGCCGCTGAGCGGCGCGCTGAGCGGCTACGGACAACCTTCGCAAAAAGGGCTGGATATCATCCAGAGCATTACGCCGACGTTAAAAAATGGCGACACCGTGAAGCTTATCGTGATTGACGATAAGAGCGACAAGGTCGAAGCCGCTAACGCCATGCAGCGCCTGGTCTCCAGCGATAAAGTCGACGCGGTGATCGGCGAAGTCACCTCCTCCAATACCCTGGCGATGACCAAAATCGCCGACGACAGTAAAACGCCGCTGGTCTCCTCAACCGCCACCAACGACCGCGTCACCCGCAACCACCCTTACGTCAGTCGGGTCTGCTTCTCCGACAGCTTCCAGGGCGTGGTCGGCGCTAACCTCGCCTCGCGCGATCTGAAGGCTAAAACCGCCGCCATCGTCTTCGACAGCAGCAACGACTACTCCGTTGGCCTGGCGAAAGCCTTCCGCACGCAGTTCCTGAAAAACGGCGGCACCATTCCTATCGAAGTTCAGGCTCCCGGCGGCAGCAAAGACTTTAAGGCCCAGCTGGCCAGCGTGAAGGCGAAGAACGTCGACATGATCTATATGCCGATCTACTACACCGAAGGGGCGCTGATCGCCGTACAGGCGAAGCAACTGGGGCTGAGCAAGCCGGTGGTCGGCGGCGACGGGCTGGCGGCGGATCAGGTCTTTTTTGACGTCGGCAAAGACGCGGTCAACGGCTATATGACCACCGACTACTACTCGCCGAACGCCAAAGAGCAAACGCCGGCGGGCGAGGTGTTTATCAAAGCCTGGGAAGCCAAATACCAGCAGCCGACCCATACCTGGGGCGCGATGGCGGCGGACGCCTATAACGTCATTATCAACGCCATGAACCAGTGCAGCGACCCGCGCGACCGGGTTTGCGTTAACGAAAAAATTCGCGCTACTAAGGACTTCCAGGGCGTAACCGGTACGCTGACGTTACAAAACGGCGACGCTATCCGCAGCGCGGTCATCAACGAAGTGAAGGATGGCAAGCTGGCGTTTCGTACCGTGGTTAATCCTTAACCCCGTCATACTTCAAGTTGCATGTGCGCTGGCTGTGTTACTCGGCTCATCCATGAGCATCGCCCCTACGGGGCCAGCGCAAGCGCTGTTCAAAACGGTTAACCGTTTTGTCCTGCAACTCGAATTATTTAGGGAAAATAAGAGAGATATCAGATGGATGGTGCCATTTTTCTCCAGCAAGTGGTCAATGGAATGAGCCTTGGGGGCATGTACGCCCTGATTGCCATCGGTTATACGATGGTTTATGGGGTGCTGCGCCTGATCAACTTCGCCCATGCGGACGTAATGATGGTCGGGGCGTTTACCACCCTGTTTTTGTTTTCTTCCATTGGGCTACCCTTCGGGGTAGCCGTTTTCCTGACCCTCGCGCTGTGCGGCCTGTTCGGCATGCTGATCGACCGGGTGGCCTATCGCCCGCTGCGTCAGGCATCAAAAATCTCGATGCTGATCACCGCCATCGGCGTCAGCTTCTTCCTCGAAAACCTGTTCAACGTGCTGTTTGGCGGCAGCTCGCGCTTCTTTTCCGCACCGGAATTTTTCAACAACACTCGCGCCTTTGGTGACGTGATTATCACCAACGTGGCGTGGATCGTGCCGCTGATCACCGTCCTGCTGCTGCTGGCGATCCTCTGGCTGCTGTACCGCACCCGCTACGGGATGGCGATCCGCGCGGTGGCCTTCGACGTTAATACCGTGCGCCTGATGGGCATCGACGCCAACCGCATTATCTCGCTGGTGTTCGCCCTCGGCAGCAGCCTCGCGGCGCTGGGCGGGGTGTTCTACTCCATCAGCTACCCGACCATCGACCCGCTGATGGGCGTGCTGATCGGCCTGAAGGCCTTCGCCGCCGCGGTGCTCGGCGGAATCGGCAGCGTCACCGGCGCGGTGCTCGGCGGCTTTATTCTCGGCTTTACCGAGGTGGTGGCGGTCGCCCTGTTTCCCGAGCTGGGCGGCTACAAAGACGCCTTTGCCTTTATGTTCTTGATTCTGGTCCTCTTATTCCGCCCGGTTGGCATTATGGGCGATGAACGTCTGGAAAGGAGCCGTTTCTGATGCTCAACGCTACGACTACCGCCGGGGCGCAGCTGCGCAACCTGGTCATTATTGCTCTCTGCGTCGCGCTGCTGGCCGGGATCAACGTCGTCTTCAACGACTACATTATTCGCGTCATCAGCACCATTTTCGTCTTTATGATCCTCGCAGTCAGCTATAACCTGATCAACGGCGTGACCGGCCAGCTGTCGCTGGAGCCCAACGGCTTTGTGGCGGTCGGCGCTTACGTCACCGCCCTGCTGATCCTCCCCAGCGACAGCAAGCTGGATATGTTTGAGATGGCCGCGCCCAGCCCGTGGATCCTCGTGCTGCACGCCGGGTTCCTGCCCGCGCTGCTCATTAGCGGCCTGTGCGCGGCGGCGCTGGCGGTTTGCCTTGCCCTGCCGGTCTTCCGCGTGCGCGGCGACTACCTGGCGATTGTGACCCTCGGCTTCGGCTTTATCATTAAAATCCTCGCAATCAACAATCCGCAGATCACCAACGGCGCGATTGGCCTCAACGATATTCCGCAGCAGCCGCATCTGCTGTTCTGGTGCGGGCTGTTCGCCCTGCTGGCGACCGGGATGATTTTGCAGCTGGTGTGGTCGAAGTACGGGCGAATGATGAAAGCGGTGCGCGACGACGAAGACGCCGCTATCGCCATGGGCGTGAACACGTTTCGCATTAAAACCTGCGCCTTCGCCACCAGCGCCTTCTTCGAAGGGATCGGCGGCGGCCTGCTGGCCTCGCTGCTGACCACCATCTCGCCGGGCCTGTTCGACTTTATGCTTACCTTCCAGCTGCTGATTATTATCGTGCTCGGCGGCCTGGGCAGCACCACCGGCGCGCTGCTCGGCACCATACTGGTGGTCGGCAGCGGCGAGTGGCTGCGCTTTCTCGACCAGCCGCTCCAGTTCTTCGGTCACGATCTCGGCGCGTATCCGGGCCTGCGGATGGTGGTGTTCTCGCTGCTGCTGCTGATCATCATGCTGTTCGCCCGCGAAGGTCTGTTGGGCAAAAAAGAGATTTGGCAGGTGGGCAAAAGGAGACGCGGCGATGGCGCAAAATAAGGTCATTTTACAGGTGCAGGACGTGACCATGCAGTTCGGTGGCCTGCGGGCTATCGACAGCGTCAGTTTCCACGTCGACGAGGCGGAAATTTTTGGCCTGATTGGCCCCAACGGCGCGGGCAAAACCACGATGTTCAACGTCATCACCGCCAACTATAAACCGACCAGCGGCAGCGTGACCCTCGCGGGAAAATCGCTAAAAGGGCTGAAGCCGAACCGGGTGGTCAACGCCGGGATTGCCCGCACCTTTCAGAATATCCGCCTGTTCAACTCGATGACGGTATTAGAAAACGTGATGGTTGGCCTCGACAGCGCCAGCCGCTATTCGCTGCTGGAAGCGGCGCTGCATATCGGCCGCTACTACCCCGCCGAGCGGGCGGCAAAGGCCAAAGCGATGGCGATTCTGGACGATATCGGTATCGCCCATTTCGCCGACGTGCAGGCCACCAACCTTAGCTACGGCAACCAGCGCAAGGTGGAGATCGCCCGCGCGCTGGCGACCTCGCCAAAATTACTGCTGCTCGACGAACCCGCCGCTGGGATGAACCCAAAGGAGACGGAAGATCTGGCAGACCTGATCTTCCGCATGCGTAACGACTATCAGCTCAGCGTACTGCTGATCGAGCACGATATGCCGTTCGTCAACAAGCTGTGCGAGCGGGTGATGGTGCTGGAGTACGGCAAGCCGCTGTTTAGCGGCCTGATGTCGGAAGCCATTGAGGATCCGGGCGTGATTTCCGCTTACCTGGGGGACGTTCGTTATGCTTAGCGCGCGCGAATTAAACGTGTTTTACGGCGTGATTCAGGGACTAAAAGGCGTTGATATCGATATTTACGACCGGGAGATCGTTACCCTTATCGGCAGCAACGGTGCCGGGAAAACCTCCACCCTCAACGGCATCGTCAACCTGGTGCGCTCCACGGGGCGGGTCAATTTTCTCAACGAGGATATCTCCCGCAGCCAGACGCATCAGATTGTGCGTAAGGGGCTGGCGCTGGTACCCGAAGGACGGCGCATCTTCACCAACCTGACCATCGAAGAAAATCTGCGCATGGGGGCCTACAATAATCTCGCCGGCTTTACCCGCCTGCGCGATCGCATGTACAGCCTGTTTCCCCGCCTCAAGGAGCGGCGTGCTCAGATGGCGGGCACCATGAGCGGCGGCGAGCAGCAGATGCTGGCTATCGCCAGAGCGCTGATGAGCGAACCGGTACTGCTGATGCTCGATGAGCCCAGCCTCGGCCTGGCACCGAAAATTGTCGGGGAGCTGTTCGCCACGATTAGGCAGCTACGGGAGGAGAATATTACCGTGCTGCTGGTGGAGCAGAACGCCACGGCGGCGTTGACCATCGCCGATCGCGCGTATGTGCTGGAGAATGGGAAGATTATGCTCTCGGGTCCTGCGCAGGAGGTGCTGGCGAATCCGGAAATTAAGCGGATGTATCTGGGGGGATAAAGCTGTTCAGGGCTGCGGCTTCGCTTCCTGCGTCGCCGCAACCGCAAACAGCCTCGCGCTACACAAAGCACACCTCGTTCCAGTAGGCTTCGCGCGTCCTGCGCCGCTCAGTATGTTTTATCATGGCGAAACCACCTTGTTTCAACGTTGCCGAGCTCAATTCCGTAGAGACTGGCGACCGGCAATATTGCCTCCATGATGCGTTGGGTATCCTGCTGCCCGGCTTCACCGTCAGATAAAGAAGCCAGCCAGCCCGTTATGCGTTGCCACAGCGCCACTTTCATTTTCTCCTCCGTCAGGAAGCATTTTTGCCTGGGTCTATTTCAACCACAGTTGACGGCGAGCGGGAAATATCAATTCCGGATTAGTAATGCTGCGGGATGCATATTGGGGCCTTTCCCGGATTGCGACGTAAACGTCTTATCCGGGCTACTTTTCCTCGGTTTGGTAGCCCGGACAGGCGCGTCAAGCGCCGCCTCCGGGAGAGTTTCATACAGCAGCGGAGATATCTCTGAAACAACGTGTTATGCAGCGATGCCCTGGCCCCCGCTGAAATCGG
>NZ_KV793464.1:0-2340 GCF_001808475.1 Klebsiella sp. HMSC09D12
TTACCCGAAATCTGATTTATTCAACAAAGCCGGTAGAACTGTTAAATCATTTGGACCTAAAGATAAAAAAATCTGGTCAGTCTGTGCTTCAAGATGATCCAACAGAGGGACCACTAACTAAAGAAGAACATACTTCTTTGATTAAGGCTATGAATCATGCATATAGAAAAGGCGAACTGTCACTGCCACATTATGCAATATCACTATTGATCAGCCTTACAGGTAGAAGACCTCAGCAGTTAGTTATGTTGAAATATAAAGACCTTCTTCAAAAGAACTTAGATAATGGCAAAGTAGAATATGTAATTTCAGTGCCACGAGTTAAACAACGGGGTAAAGAACTACGATATCGAGAACTTGCAATAATATCAGAGGTTGCATCAATTGTTCAATTGCAAGCTAATCAATCAGTGAAACTCGTTGAGCAAGCTCTTGGAAAAACTCTTGATGATTATTCTAAACGAGAAGTTCCTATTTTCTTAAATGAGGAAAAACTCTCAGATTTATCCATAACAGGTTCAATTCTTCTGGAATATAATAAATTATATGCGAAGCCTATAATTGCTAATGTAGCATTGAAAGGTATTGTTAATAATGGGAATATAATATCCAACCGTACCGGTTCGATACTAAATATTACTCCTCGTAGGCTTCGTTATACAATAGCAACTATGCTGGCTAAGGATGGGCATAATGTTAATACTATAGCTGAGTTATTGGATCATTCCTCTACTTCAAGTGCGGGTATTTATATTAAAAATCATGCTGACAGTGTTGAAAGGATTGATTCCGCTGTTTCAGAACAATTGTCATTTGTCGCTGATATTTTTATGAACGGAATCAAATCTAAAAAGAGTAGTCATTTCAAATTTTTTTCTTCAAGTAGATGCCAGAGTCAGAATTCAGGATTTCCTTGCAATCAATGTATGTTTTTTATTCCGATTGAGCGCAGTGAGGTGAATCAACTATGAATAATATTATTTTGTTCAAATCAAAAAAACATTTTCTTGTAGAAGAAAATTATAATGAGTTCATAAAATTTTGTCGCTATCAACTGCCCGGACTAACCCAAACTCAGGATTGGGAGCAGTATGCATGGAAAGGATATGTCACATTTAGAAAAATAGGGGTTGGAAATAAAGTCTTTGATTCCATTGATGCAATGCACGAAGATTATATCAATTTTGCGAAAGCATATATCAGATATCAACACTCATTGAAACCATTAAAAAATTATGGGGTTATTATGATGGCTTTGCGATGCCTCGAACAGGCCCTTTTGCAGGTTCAGAACACTGGTCTCATTTATAATGTTACAGCCGTTGTTTTCGATGAGGCAATGCAGATCGGGAGTAAATATTTTGAAGGTAACGTTTTGGCTAAATGTGGAATACAGCTTGAAAAAATATCAAAGTTTCTATATGAACATAATCTTGTGAAATCAGGATATATCTCATGGAAAAACCATGTAAAACAGAAAGTCAAAAACAATTATCTTCCTGAGATTGAGGATTATCACCGAAGCGATAAGTTACCAGATGAAGAGGCATTGCTCGCTATTGCTGATATTTTTTCTCAAAATGATGAGCTACTGAGTCCAAGGGATAAGTTCACAAGTTCAGTATTTGCACTTCTACTTTGTTGTCCGAGCAGAATCTCTGAGATTTTAGCCTTACCTGCTGATTGTGAGATTACACAAATAGATGGCAAGGGTATCGAAAGATATGGGTTGAGATTTTATTCGGTAAAAGGGTATGGCCCTAATATCAAATGGATTCCACGAGTTATGATACCAGTTGCAAAGAAAGCAATTAGAAGATTACTTTCCTTATCACAAAATGCAAGAGCACTTGCTTACTGGTACGAAAAGTACCCGGATAAATTTTACCGACATGAGCTTTGCCCAACAGTCGATGAAAAAGCTAAATTGACCGTTGTACAAGTTTGCCATGCACTGGGGTATAATTTATTTGATCATAAATCATGTGTTTTAAAAATTAAAAGAACGAGTTTGGATGGTGGGAAAAGTTTCTTAAACCACAATGATTACAACTATTCATTGAGTAATTTGTGGGAAATTATTAGTTCTAATTTTAGTAGAGACTTTCCATGGTATGATAAAGAAAAATCCATAAAATTTAGTAATGCTTTATGCTTGCTCAATACTGATCAATTTTCTTTAACAAGAATGACTTCAATTTTCACATTTTACAAACCTACTAAAAGTTTCTTTTTCAGTGACATACAAACTAAAAAAAGCTATGAGATGAATTATAAAAATATATTTTCCCGATATGGGTATTATGATGGGCTTTGTTGAATAAATCAGATTTCGGGTAA
>NZ_KV793465.1:0-45280 GCF_001808475.1 Klebsiella sp. HMSC09D12
GTTGCATCGACCCATTGAACTCACAGCACAAAGCCGACCTTCAGCTCTTTCTAAATTAATGAACACATCTAATAAACCCTAGCTAATTACCCCATCTAATCGAATAAATCAGTTTGCGTTATGCTTTTCCAACACGACAGCTGAAGGATAACGTCATGCAAACTGTAAAACTGAACAACGGTATTGAAATGCCCCTGCTGGGCTTTGGTGTCTTCCAGATGACGGATGCTGCTGAATGCGAAAGAGCAGTTATTGATGCCATCGATACGGGATACCGCCTGATCGATACCGCCGCGTCTTACCAGAATGAAACCCAGGTCGGGAATGCATTGAAACAGACCAGTATCGCCCGTAACGAGCTCTTTGTGACGACCAAACTCTGGCTACAGGATACGAATTACGAAGGCGCTAAAGCCCAGTTCGAACGCTCCCTGAATCGGCTGCAGCTTGATTACGTCGACCTGTATCTGATTCACCAGCCTTACGGTGATGTGCATGGAGCCTGGCGTGCCATGGAAGAACTGCATCAGGCAGGAAAAATTCGCGCCATTGGTGTCAGCAATTTCCATCCTGACAGACTGGCTGACCTTATCGCATTCAACAAAGTGGTCCCTGCGGTAAACCAGATTGAAGTTAACCCCTTCAACCAGCAGCTACATGCCGTTCCATGGAATCAAAGCCATCGCATTCAGCCGGAAGCCTGGGCACCATTTGCTGAGGGTAAAAATGGCTTGTTCCAGCATCCCGTGTTAACGGCAATTGGCCAGAAGTACGGCAAAAGCGTGGGTCAGGTTGTGCTGCGTTGGATCTTCCAGCGAGGCATCATTTCACTGGCGAAATCGGTGCGCAAAGAACGCATGGAAGAGAACATCAACATTCTCGATTTTGAACTCAGCGCTGAAGATATGCTGCAGATTTCCGCCCTCGACACCGCAACCAGCGCCTTCTTCTCTCACCGCGACCCGGCGATGGTGGAATGGCTGACTGGCCGCAAACTTGATGTTTAAGTCGCGATAAAAGAGGTATTCATTCAATGCAAAAACGTTATCTGGGTAAATCCCGACTCGAAGTATCCGCGCTTGGGCTCGGTTGCATGGGCTTAAGCCACGGCTACGGCCCGGCGACCGATACCCGTCAGGCTATCGAGCTCATTCGCGCAGCGGTTGAACGTGGCGTCACCTTCTTCGATACCGCTGAAGTGTATGGCCCCTTCCTCAATGAAGAAGTTGTCGGCGAAGCCTTAAAACCATTCCGTGACCGCGTGGTCATCGCCACCAAGTTTGGTTTTACTTTTGGTGACGACAACAAGCAGCAGATTTTAAACAGCCGTCCGGAGCATATCCGTCAAGCTGTGGAAGGATCATTACGCCGTCTTAAGACTGATGTCATTGACCTGCTGTATCAACACCGTGTCGATCCGGATGTCCCGATTGAAGATGTTGCGGGTACGGTAAAAGACCTGATAGCTGAAGGCAAAGTTAAACATTTCGGTCTGTCCGAAGCGGGTGCGCAAACCATTCGTCGTGCGCATGCCGTACAGCCTGTCACGGCGCTGCAAAGCGAATACTCCATGTGGTGGCGCGAGCCTGAGCAGGAGATCCTGCCGTTACTGGAGGAGCTGGGCATTGGTTTCGTTCCTTTCAGCCCATTAGGCAAGGGCTTCCTGACGGGCTCGATTAAGCCAGGAACCACTTTTGGCAAGGATGATTACAGAAGCCAGGTGCCGCGTTTCGCCGGGCAGGCGATTGAAGCCAATGAAAAGCTGGTCTTATTGCTGGGTGAACTGGCGGCAGAGAAAGGCGTGACGTCTGCACAGATCGCGCTGGCGTGGCTGCTGGCACAAAAGCCGTGGATTGTGCCTATCCCTGGAACTACGAAACTGCACCGGCTGGAGGAAAACCTGGGGGCCGCCGACATCATCCTTTCTCAGGATGACTCGCGACAGATAACCCAGGCGCTTGAAACCATTAAAATCGTCGGCGAACGTTACTCTCCTGAGCACCAGGCTCGCACAGGACGTTAATACCCGGACGGGTCCGCTGCAATTGGCGGACCCGTTATTCCTGATAGCGAAGTGCATCGATCATCAGCGCAAAAGCGGGGGGATGCTGCTTGCGGCTCGGGTAGTAGAGGTAATATCCGGGGAAAGATGGGCACCAGTCCTGCAAAACCTGAATAAGCTCTCCTGACTTTATATAATCCTGCACCCTGTCTTCAGGTATACAGGCGATGCCAAAACCGGATAACGCCGCATCAATTCTTTCCGCCTGCAGATTAAACGTGACCTGCCCTTCCACTCTGACCCTTAACGGTTTCCCATCCTTCTCAAACTCCCAGTGGTAAAGCCCACCGGCAGTTGGCAGGCGCATATTGATACACCGGTGATGTTGTAGCTCGTGCGGCGTTTGGGGCGCAGGATTAGCAGCAAAATAGGACTGTGCTCCCACTACGGCCATTCTCATGTCCGGCCCAATTCTTACCGCAATCATGTCCTTATCCACGCTTTCGCCCAGGCGGATCCCGGCATCAAAACGCCCCTCAACAATATCGACAAAGCCGTTATCCACCACCAGTTCGAGATTAATTTCCGGATATTCCCTGAGGAAGGGTTTTAGCTTCGGCCATACCAGGCTTCGAGCGGCATGCTCCCCGGCAGATAAACGGATATTGCCGGAGGCGGTGCCGTTCAGCTGAACCAGCGATTCCAGTTCCTGTTCAAGATCGGCAATACGAGGTTCAAGGCAGGCAATAATTCTCTCACCGGCTTCTGTAGGGGCAACGCTTCGGGTCGTACGGGTCAGAAGGCGTATATTCAGCCTTTCCTCCAGGGCCTTCATCGCATGGCTGAGGGCAGACTGAGAGACGCCCAGTTTGCCCGCTGCTTTGGTAAAACTTCGCTCCCTTGCCACCACAAGAAAGATTTGCAGTTCGTTGAAGTTTTCTTTGAGCATCGGCGATTTCCTTATGGAGGCATTCCCTTCATCGCACACTCATGAAAGGTGTTCATAGACACAATCATTTTAGCCCCATTACTGACAATAATGATAATTGATATTCTGACTGTATCGAAAATAAGTCTGAATTATCAGTAGGTTTATCATGAAAATACTTATTGCAGGGGCGACAGGAAGTATTGGCCTTCATGTCGTCAATACCGCTATCAAAATGGGTCATCAGCCTGTAGCGCTGGTCAGAAATAAGCGCAAAGTGAAATCGCTTCCTCGGGGAACGGATGTTTTTTACGGCGATGTTTCATTACCTGAAACCCTCAGCGATTTGCCGAAAGATATTGATGCCATCATCTTCACGCTCGGTTCCGATGGCCAGGGGCGTATTGGTGCCAGGGCGATAGATTACGGCGGAGTGCGCAATATTTTACGAATATTCAGGGATACACCTGTTCGTATCGGCCTGATGACCACGATTGGCGTGACTGAACGACTCAGCACCTGGAATCAACGCACTGAGGTCCATGACTGGAAAAGACGTGCCGAGCGTCTGGTAAGGGCAAGTGGTCACCACTATACCATCGTCAGGCCCGGCTGGTTTGATTACAACAATGATGATGAGCACAGAATCGTTATGCTTCAGGGGGACCGTCGCCATACGGGAACACCGGAAGATGGTGTGATATCCCGGGAGCAAATCGCCCAGGTTCTGGTCAGTGCCCTGACCCACGACGAGGCAAAAAATAAAACGTTCGAGCTGGTAGCTGAACGAGGTGAAGCACAGCAGTATCTTTCCCCACTCTTTGCAGACTTGCAGACTGATGATCCACAAAAAAATGATGGGGTTCTGGACATAGACAATATGCCTCTGCGTGAAGAACCTGAATGCATTATTAACGAGCTGAATTTGTATTCAAAAAAATTAACCAATCTACAACCCTGACAATTTTGTCATATAGCAGTCAGCCTCATGACAGCTTAAGTCTGTATATTTGAATACACAGATGGAGGAAGTTACTCCTGATACAAGTCCAGTTTCAAGCATATTGTTAAAGAGGTACGAGATATGAAAGCACTACTTATTACTACATTGGTCATGGGATTTATTTCAGTGAATGCCGCATTTGCCGCTCAGGAAATTAACCACGCAGATGGGAAAGAAAAGATGGGTGTAATTTCAGCCAGCAATGCCTATACGCTTGATGAGTTATCGGATGTTCTTTCTCGTAAGGCTGATGAGCAAGGGGCAACATCATTCAAAATCCTGTCGACAACGGGGGATAACAGGCTACATGGGGTTGCTGAAATATATAAGTAAATCATTAGCATCTTGAACAGGATGAGTCACAGCTTTCGTATAGTGAGCGTTGATTTATGTTCAGAACAGAAGACATCTGGACTGACCCCGCCCCGATAAACGATCCTGCCCTATGGTTGGGCTGCCCCCACAACCGTACATACTTCGGGTCCTCACGATGAGGCCTATTTAAATACCTCCTGACTTAAGCCACCTAAAAGGATGACTACCAAAACAGTGGCAATTCATATCGTTTACTTTGAGATGAATCACTTGAATGACCAAGGTTTTTTCATTACCAGTGTTCATCACATGGCTATGAATAGTAGAATCCAAGCATAAATTAACGCTTAGAAAAGTTGAGCTCATGAGATTCCACCCTGAAGGGCCTTCCATACCCGATATCCTCTTAGAACGCTGTGATACAGGTCGAGTTGTATTTCTCTGTGGCGCTGGGGTTTCATTACCTTCAGGGATGCCAAGCTTTGTAGAGCTTACCCAGCATGTAATTGAATACTTTGACCCACCACACGATTCAGAAATCATGGCAGCATTTCGCCCATGGCTTCACGACCAATCTTCGGCTAATGTCCCTCTCGACCAAATTTTCAACCTCCTACATCTGGAATATGGCAAGGATGAGGTGAATGCTTTGGTATCAAAGCGTCTGGGGACTGCAAGAACTGATATAGAGATTGGACGAGAGCATGCCCTGATTAAAAGAATTTCCTCAAATCAGAGTGGTGTTCCACAGATTGTCACAACGAACTTTGACCGACTGTTCGAGGATAACCAAGCGCAAGATAATCTAACTCGATATGTGCCGCCAGCTTTTCCAAATCTGAATTTCGGTTCGACAATTGAGGGAATAACATATCTTCACGGCCGCCTGGTCGACGAAAATGCTGTAAACCATCCTTATGTACTGAGCAGTGCAGACTTTGGACGAGCATATCTTTCAGAAGGATGGGCGACCAATTTTATTAAGCTTCTTCTGGAACGATACATCGTTGTTTTGGTCGGTTATCAGGCAGAAGACCCACCAGTTAAATACCTCCTTCAGGGTCTCAATCATGATGGCCAGTATGATCGTTCCAGACTTTATGCGTTTGATCGCGGCCTTGCCGAGGATATCGAAGCCAAATGGCGTGACAGAGGAGTTACAGCCATAGCCTATTCCGATCATCCAGCTCTTTGGAAGACTTTGGAAGCATGGGCTGAGCGAGCAGATGATCCACGTCGATGGCGAGCTTCTATTATCGCTAAAAGCCAGCAAGATCCGAAAGTTCTAGCACCGTATGAACGTGGTCAACTTGCCCATATACTTCGCACTACACAAGGTGCGAAATTGTTCTCTGAAGCTGTTCCTCTTCCCCATCCAGAGTGGCTTTGTGTGATGGATGCAAATATTCGGTCAGCCAAACAGAAGAAACGATACTACGAACTTGATGACAATGATGCAGAGACCTTCGATCCACAAGAAGCTTATGGGCTTGATGACGATCTGCAAGATATCGCTGACGATGAACGTAAACGTGGAGTGAGTAACGATAATCTCCTTGAATGGCGCGACGAAGATGATAATCCGTCAGATTACCATCGCTTGGCTGGATGTTTGGAGACAATGCCGAAACGATTGAGCCATCTCATGGTCTGGTTCTGCAAATCTCTTGATAGCCCCGTGATGGCTTGGTGGGCTATCCGAAAAATCAGTATTCATCCTCTACTACTACAAAATATTGAACGCAATATTGAGCATTCAACATCAATCCACAAACGCTCTCGTCAACTGTGGAGCTTAATTCTTGAACATCATAAAGATCCCCGCAATCGTCGTTATGACGTCGATTGGTACGACTTAAAAGCTCGAATTACAAACCAAGGCTGGACAGCTGGTGTCTTACGAGAATTTCGTAGGGTAATGACACCCCGATTGGAAAAGAAGTTGCCGTATGGATTGGGTGAAGTCAGACCGCCAAGCGGCTCCTGGGAGGAAATTCAGTTCAGCGAATTAGGCCAATTTGAAGTTGTGTTCACCGAAAGACATGATGACGATTTAGACGTACCTGACAATGTATTACTACAAGTATTTAGTGCTTTAGAAGCGCAAATAATAATTGCCTCCGGAATGTTAGAGGATATTGATACGTACTACTTTCCAAGCCCAAGTTGTTATCCAGAACGTGCGGTTGAAGGAGAAGAACATTTCGCGAAAGGTGCGGAGATATTGACATGGTTTGTCCACCTTTTAGACCGAGTTGTTATGAAGTGGCCAGAATTGGCTAAGGCACACGTAACAACTTGGCCAGTAAAGGAGCCGTTTTTCTTCCGAAAGCTTAGACTTTATGCATTCAGTAAAACAGGCGTCTTTGAGGCTGACCGTGTTGCCGAAGAGCTTTTGTCTTTGGATCAAAGTGAATTTTGGGACACAAATGTTACCCGCGAACTTCTTTTTCTGCTCACTGATCGTTGGGAAGAATTCTCGCAAGAAAATCAGAATCGAATTATAGAGCATATTTTAACCGGCCCGAACCATTTACTTTATTTTCCCGAGGAAGACATTCCAAAACAAAGGGAGATACTGGCAGCTAGATACGCTCGCTATCTCGAACTAAGCGGCTGTAAAATGTCCACTATTCATCGTGACCAACTAACTGCGATGATTAAAAGAATTCCTGACTGGAATGATGGCTGGGCTACATCTGTTGTCATCAATTGGGGGTCACGGACAGGTTGGGTTCGTACAGACGAAAAGCCAGATATAATCTTAGATCTTCCAGCAAACGAAATAATCCCAAAAGTAAAAGAGATACTTAAACGAGAAGATGACAGCTTTACTAGTAGGCAACCCTTTGTCGGATTGATAAAAGAAAACCCGCGTAAGGCTTTATCTGCACTAGCTATTGCAGGGAGAGGCGGTGATTACCCTAAGGAATTTTGGTCGCCAATGATAAGTGAGTTACCTACAGATCTTAAACCAAGGGTGAGACGAGTATTCCTGAACCGAATTGTGCGGTTGCCAGTTACAGCTTTGGTCGAGTTACGACATACATTAAGTAACTGGCTTGAACAAAATTTAGCTGCGACTCTTGAATTTGATGAGGATCTCGGGTGGGCAGTTTACGATCATGTCATAGAGGGCATACTGAGCGGTGGGGCTGATGCAACACGGAGTGGTTTCGGAGAAGTTATCCGAAATGGTGAGGTTGTAATACAGTCTCGGCGTACATTCAGCCATGCAATCAATGGTCCTGTCGGTAAATGTACTCAAGCGCTTTTTCAAGTAATGCCAAGTGAAGAAAAAAAAGCTGGTTCGCTTATTCCGTATTCTATTAAGTCTCGTATTGAACGTCTTTTTACTGCACCAGGAGAAGGTGCGGACCACGCTATAGCTATAACGTCTCGCAATCTAAATCGGCTAATGTTTGTTGATCCTGCATGGGTAAAGGAATGGCTTATACCCCTTTTGGATTTAAAACATCCTGCGGCAGAACCAGCATGGAATGGTTACCTTCAGTGCAATGCTATGCCTTCAATTGCAGTAGCTGAACTTATTAAACCAGCTTTTCTTAACCTTATCCCTTGGATCGAATCTCTTTCTTGGGAAAAAGATTATTCAGTTCGAGCTTCGCAATGGCTTGGCTTAATGAGAATGTTTCACCCTGATGAGCCCTCCAGTCCTTCCAGGAATGAAATGCGCTCCATATTACGAGCATTATCTGACGAGGCTCGAAATCGTTTTATTTCCTGGTTAGGATTGGTCGGGCAGAAAAACGAGAGTGGCTGGGTTAAGTATGTGATCCCATTAATCAGAGAGGACTGGCCCAAAGAACGCCAATATAGAACCACGAGCTCTGTAAAAGCATGGGTTGGTTTACTTGACGATACTGGCGATAAGTTTCCGGAGGTTTACGATTCAGTAAAAACATACTTAGTACCAATCGAGACAATTGATCATTTGTTCTACAGATTCACTCGGGAGCTCGGTGGTAAAGGAGCAATTGCAGCTATTTTTCCAGAAACCACACTTGATTTAATGGACAAAATAATACCACAGATATTCACGCGTACATCAGGAGAGTTGCAGAAGATTCTTGAGCTAATTGAAGATACAGATACAAGTCTGATCAAGGACTCTCGGTACTTACGGCTTATTGCACTGGTTGAGAAAAATTAGCATTTATGGTTTTTTACCGTTGTTGATTACTCAGCAACACTTTTCGACATGCCGTAGCGCTTACCGCCTGTTCTTGACTAAGATGAGAAGCAGGCGTTAAAGTTTGGTTAAAGGAGAACCTCTAACCATTCCTTCTGGTAGAAATAATCTTTGGAGTATTATTGAAATTGCTCAAATATACCATGCAACCCAATAAATTTTATTTTTAGTGCAGGATCATGCCTTAGAACAGTCTCAAGTGAGTTCCGCTCATAAATTATTGATTGTGCTTGTATTGAGCCGTTCCATGATGGCAAAAGCAGTAAAGCAGATGTTTCCAAATCAATACCCCACCAATCGTTAACATAGCAATTTAAAAAATCAACAAGAGCCTTAATCGCAATAAAAGCATCTTTTTCAGTATATGTTTCAGGATCGAGGGATATACCTGATATATTACTTTTAGCTTGTTCGGAATTAATATTAGACTGGTGTTGATAAGCAATTTTTCCTTCACCCGGTTTAGTTTCTATTGTATCAGTGAAAATTTTAATCTTAGGATGTACCAATGCATTTCGTTGTGCTATTAATTCTTTTATTATTTGTGTTTGAGTGGTTCCACGAGGTAAAGATATGTCTTTATGCCATTGAAGAGTATAGTCAAATTTATCAAGTGAAGAGAACCTGTCAATTTGATCTTTTAACTTTTGCGTTATTTCTATAGAAGATAAAAATGAGTTAGCTGCAGCCTCAATAGCGTAGTTAATTGAAAGTACACTTGATTTGGCAAGTGTTTTTTTGATGTGTGATTTTTTTGTTGCAGCTGATAATTCATAAAGAGTTATTGCATCAGAAAAAAGTTCAAAAAAGCTGTTCTTGGTTATTTCAACTTTTCTTTTCACACGCAGCCCTCTGCATAAAAAAATAAAATTATATAGACAGAATACAATTTCCTATAATCTTTATATTCTACTAATTGTTGATATAAATGGCTATCGAGAATAAGAACTGGGTTTAGGGAAACCACCTCTTACGACGACAACAACAATTGCAACTTGAGATTGACCTGTTGGATGAGTGAATACTTCAATATCATCCTCTATTACTCCCACCGGCGCTGATTTTGACGTTGATTCCAGAACAACCAAAATACCGATACGCTTACCTAATCCAATGGCATAAGCTGCTGTTTGATCGAAATATTTTTGAAAATCTTTGGGGAAAAGAACCTTATTATTTTCAACTTTTAGTTCTATCGGAATGTCTTCAAATGTGAGATCCGTTATCCCGCCAGCAGCCTCTGGATGGCCTTGTAAGTTCTCGCCAATCTCATTCCTACTTCTAAGCATTTCGGCTATTTTACGCTGAAATTTTTGCTCTGATGTGCCAGCAATAAATAAACTAGCTTTAAGAGCTTGTGCTGCAACATTTCCTAAGCCGCCAAGTATAACCATTGTATTAGCAATGTCATCTGAGTGTAATCCAGGGAAAGCTCGTAATATGTTACGAATTTTTATAAGATGCCTATCGACGTTTGAAAATCCAGTTAATGGAGCTTGAGCGGAATCACTCCCTTCAAGTAGTAAGCGCCTATGTCCTACGATAGCAATATTTTGGCAATTACTTAAATTGTCAAACTCGGCAGCATATAGGAATTCGTAAGGTCTCGAGCCAAATGAATTTGCCACTTCCAAGACGACACGACCGATCCCCTTCAGTGTGAAGGGGCCTTCCCCCTCTGGTTTCTCAAATCTAAAATCAGGCAACCAGTCTCGCTCACGAGCATCAATTGTCACTGGCTTTAATGAGAGGAAATTTGCACTTTTTGGCCAATTTGAAACCCTGACCTCTATGTTAAGGTCATAAGCCGTACCCGGCTTAAGATAATTCCATTGCTGAGCTGGTTCCCCATCAATATCAAACTTTAGAAATGCAACTGTTGATTCTTGTGTTTTATTCTCTTTTGTCCCTTTACTAGATATTCCTTGCCTAATCCCCTCAATATTTTTATCGCGAAGATTTGCGAATAAGAGTAGTGGCAATGACCAGCTTGTTAACTGGTCTTGTATTTGTTTTAATGAATCTAATTTACTGATTGAACGGACTTGCTCTATAAATTCATTAAATTGTTTGTTCTCCGAGAGACTCGTCGTCATGTCGATCTCTGATGCTTTTAATTGTGCTGAATTTAAAAACCTTTGAGCATCAGTCTCAGCATTACGTATAGCATGTTTCCACTCAGCTAGAGATACAAATATAGTCATTGCTATGTAATATGCACGATACTGATCTTCAACATATCCCTGACCGAGCTCATCGAGCGTTTCATTGAGTTTTTGACACGCTTCTTTAAGTTTCAC
The DNA here is from genome assembly GCF_001808475.1 of Klebsiella sp. HMSC09D12. Lineage (NCBI taxonomy): Bacteria > Pseudomonadati > Pseudomonadota > Gammaproteobacteria > Enterobacterales > Enterobacteriaceae > Klebsiella > Klebsiella sp. HMSC09D12. Next base: position 10,762 of record NZ_KV793465.1, read on the forward strand.
CAAGTCATTCGGAATGGACTTGAGTGCACCATCCAACGCTGCTGCAATCTCAACTCTCGGAGAAAAAGCTTGGCGGAAAATCTCGAAATTTGGCTCGTTCTTCATATTCTTTCTCCAACTCAGCCGTAAGGCCATTCCATTTTTCAATTAAGTCATTATAGGGTTCGCAAACACTTATGGCATGTTCAATGCTAGCTGCTTCTGTAACTAAAGCAGCCTTAAGTTTCCATTGTGTATTTCTTTCATCATTTGGAATTTCTTCCAGTAGTTCCTTTAAACAAACATTTGCAGTTACGTTATCACCACACTTGCTTAACGCAGCCACGTACACTAATGCTTCAATAAATTGTTGAGGTTTAAATGGTTTCAGAGCATTGAATGCTTTTTGGAGATCGTCTTTACAATTTCGAAGCTCATCAAGTGGCGCTCTTAATATCACTGAGATGCAGTCATCAATAGAAATATTGCGGGTATACTTATCCTGAATTGCTTTGAGTGCGACTTTGACAAAACCGTGAATATCATCAAAATGAAAACGCAATCGATTGATAGCATCATAAAGTGCACTTCCTTCTAAAATTAATAATATATTAGAAAGAAGCAATCCAATTTTTCCCTTTCTCTCTTCATCTGATAAGCAAAGAGAAGCAAAAACGTCAATGCATTCTACAATGAAATTATCTTTTTTATCTTGTTGAGTATAATAGCAAATTAGATTCCATAGCCGGGATCTCACAAGTCCCCGTTTCTCCTCAGGAAAAGATCTACGGCTCAAAGCGCGAACAGCATACTGATGCACCATAACATATTGATCTAATAGCAAGACTGAATATGCTTCGAAGAATAAATCTGGGAAATTCTTCACTAAATCATAGGGAACATTTTCCCACGCTTGTACGGCACGTGCTCGAATCAATGTACTCTCATCCATAAGAGCACGATACCAATCAGAGAGCACTAGTGTTAGGCTGTCAATACCAGTTAATAACTTAGAAACATGGGCAATCATGTTCCCACGCATTTGAGTTTGTTCTTCTGGTAAGCTTCTATAGAGCTGAAGAAAATCATCGATTCCTTCACTCCCTCTAGATTTAGCTCCAATCGCGGCCCATTCAATCAATGCACCCTGTAAGCCATCAATAGCATTACGCTTATTACTTTTATCTAAATGATCAAGAAAACTCTCATTTATTTCTATGATTTTTTCTTTATTCAACGCCTCAAATTTCTCGCTTAGCGTTGCAGCCGCTCCGATCAAATCGTCAAAATTATCAACTGCAAGCTCAGAAAATTCGTCCCAAGAGTGTCTAAAGAATTGTCCTGCATCATCCATGCTATCCTCTGGATTTTCCACTGCAGCCCAGAGCAAACGCCTAAAAGCTATTTTTTGCGTCTTTCCTATTTTACTTTTTTTTCTATAGTTATTTCGCAGTACAGATCTGTAAGCTCTATTGGCCTCATGTCTCCCAATATCATCTTTGTCAGCAAGATAGGATTGAATAACTTTATCGCTTTCATCGGGAAATCTATCTAAGCATTTCGTAGCAGCCTCCCGAAGAAAGAAAAGAATGCTGCTATCTCTCCGCTCCTCCGGGAGTAGAGTCCGTCGACGCATCAGCTTAGAAAATATACTTCTAATATGTCTTAGAAGCAGCTCATCATCATCCGATGCAATAATTATCTCAATAGCAAATTGAAATTTTCCCCGGTGAGTATCTTTTATGTATTCATCAACAACATCATAGATATCAGCTTGTCTTTTTTTAAAAAGTGACTGAATGGGGCCTTTATTAAGTACTTTTCGCTCAAATGTACCAATCATCATTCCAGGAGGAGATTCAACAGCCATTCTAACAAAGTGGTAAAGGACTGTTAAGAAATCATCTTCAGATAGATTCTCTGCTTCCAAGAGGATTGCTTCTATAGCAGGTGGACAATATTCGAAGTTGTTTATTAAATATACTGAAATTGCCAGTTTTTCCGCTTGTGATAATTCAGTTCTTATTAAAGCTTTTGCTGCTGGCATTGAATATGGTAATTTCTCATGTAACAGTGCAGGCAACAAGTGTTCAATTATTTTACTAGTAAATGTCTCAGGTGCCAGATTAGCAAGTTGTTCCAAACGGGGATCGTTGTTCTCTATATCTTCTTGATCGAGTTCATCAAGCAAATCAAGCACAAACGTTTCTTCTAGAGTAAGTGAAAGACGTAAAACTGCTCGTTCTTGTTGTCTATTGAGCTGCTTCTGCTTTCTCTGCCTTTCTTCTTCTTTGCGAGCCAAATTTCGTTCTTCGGCAGATTTTTCTCTTGGGCCTACAAACTCTAAAATATTGGGAAATCCCACCGGAACTCGTTGATTACAATGTTTACAGTTCTGTTTATAGAAGCTGTAAACCGAGTCTTCCAGAAGCCAGCTAAGCATTGAACTTTGCTTAACAAATTTGCATTGAACTCCCATGTGACCAATGGGTAACCCTGTTTCAGCCTCAATCATGCCTCTCCCCTCTGATCGAATGAATTCAGAGTGAGAACACCAGTTACTAAGTAGGTGTACAGCACGGAGATTTCGTTGACCAGCTTCGATTGCCTCTTCAAATCTTTTTTTATCTTCAAAATCATCCATTTAGATAACACCCTTATAAGGAACATGTACTAATCTAAAATGCTGTAATCGGATTATTATACCTAAAACAATGAATGCTGTGTATTATGAAATGTGATATAAGTCAATTAGTTACATATAAAAACCAACTCACATATTAAGGGATAGTATTTCGAGGTTTGTAGCATCATTAAATGTGAACTTATTTATCGCCCCCTCAAGTTAACTAATAAATAAGTTATAATTTACATATAGTTCTGGAATTTAGAAACCTTATATCTAATAGTTGAGGAAGTTAATAATCAACTTGAGTGTGATTCATAAAAAAAATTATTATTTTCAGCCCCTCCATTATGGAGGAGCAATAATTGTATAGTTTTCCTGTATTCCTAACGATCCAGTTAGGCTTAGAGAAATCTAATTATGAAGCACTCCTGAGAGTAACCCTTCCAACTTTATCAATATAATCAGCATACCACTGCATCATCTCTCTCCTGCCTTCCAAATACAGCGCATGGTTGTACGTCCCGCGAATCGCATTCTTATCGACATGCGCAAGCTGAGTTTCAATCCACGCCGTATTGAACCCTTCCTCATGCAAAATCGTACTCATCGTGTGCCGAAAACCATGTCCAGTAACCCTCCCCGTATATCCAATCCGCTTGAACACCTGATTTATACTCGCTTCGCTCATCGTTTTACGGGGGTCATTCCTTCCAGGAAACACAAGAGGATATTGCCCAGACATCACTTTGAGTTGCTGTACGATTTCCAGCGCTTGGGTAGAGAGGGGCACCAGGTGAGGCCGTTTCATCTTCATACGCTCTGCAGGTATTTCCCACACCGCTTTTTCAAGATCAAACTCACTCCAGAAAGCACCTCGAAGCTCGCCAGTGCGAACTCCCGTAAGGATCAGCAGACGAGCGGCAAGAACAACCAGCGGACTTCCTGTATAGCCTGAGAGAGCTTTAAAGAAGTCTGGTAACTCCTCAACGGTAAGGAAGGGATAATGCTTCGATTCATGCCCTGACATCGCGCTGGTAAGATCCCCTGCAGGGTTATATTCCGCACGACCAGTCACGATGGCGTAACGAAAGACTTCGCTGCAGCGCTGTCGAACCTTCTTGGCCTTTTCTGTCGCACCACGGCTTTCCATTCGACGCAGCACATTTAGCAGAACCAGCGGTTTGATTTCATTCACTGGCTGCTGGCCGATATAGGGGAAAATATCTTTATTGAAGGCTTCGATGATGTCGGAGGCATAGCCTTCTGACCATCTGCTCACCTTCGTACCGTGCCACTCAAGCGCCACAGACTGGAACGTGTTATTGAGCTGCACATCGCGAACCAGCTTTTCTTCTTTCTTGACAAACGATGGATCGATACCCTCGGCCAGTTTTTTCTTGGCTTCATCACGCAGTGCTCTCGCTTGTGCAAGGGATACTGCCGGATAGACCCCAAAAGCCATACGCTTCTCTTTTCCATTGAAGCGATATTTCATCCGCCAGTATCGGGAACCTGAGGGAACGACTTCAAGATACAAACCAGCACCATCTGCCAGCTTATAGGCTTTCTCTCTGGGTTTAGCAGCGTGCGCATTAAGCTTCATTGGGGGCATCTCTCAGGACTGAACCCAAAATGCCCCCACTTATGCCCTCAACTATGTCTTGATTTCGGATGAGTCCAGTTGATAACAGGAGATAAGATACGGGCTTGAAGCCGCAGTATACGGGCTTTAAGTTGATTTCGGTAGACTTGGGAAGAGTTTGAAATGGTGCCGATAATAGGAGTCGAACCTACGACCTTCGCATTACGAATGCGCTGCTCTACCAACTGAGCTATATCGGCCCTGCAAGACGTGCTGACGAGCGTAAGCACGGGTTAGAAGGTTAAAACTAAGTGGGTGATGCGTCAATGCCCTTGTGAATCAAACGGCTACTTTTGCATCACCCAATGAGCATTAAGCACGAATGGTATCGTCGCCGAAACCAATCCACTTATAGGTCGTCAGGGCTTCCAGCCCCATCGGGCCGCGCGCGTGCAGCTTCTGGGTGCTGACCGCCACTTCCGCGCCGAGGCCGAACTGGCCGCCGTCGGTAAAGCGGGTAGAAGCGTTGACGTACACTGCCGAGGAGTCCACCTCGTTGATAAAGCGGTTCGCGTTGCCCAGGGTGCGCGTCAGGATGGCGTCGGAATGCTGAGTACCGTGCTCGCGAATATGCGCTACCGCTTCATCCTGATCGGCCACCACCTTCACGTTCAGATCCAGCGACAGGTACTCATTGTCATACTGCTCCGCTTTCACCGGCTCTACGCTGGCCGGGCCGTTTTGCAGCGCGGGCAGGGAGGCCGCATCGGCGTGCAGGCTGACGCCGCTTTCCGCCATCTGCTTGCTCAGCGCGGGCAGGAAGCGTTCGGCGATATCCTGATGTACCAGCAGCGTTTCGACCGAGTTACAGGCGCTCGGGCGCTGCACTTTGGCGTTAACGATCACTTTCAGCGCTTCGGCAACGTCAGCGGAGTGGTCGATATAAATATGGCAAACGCCGATCCCGCCGGTGATCACCGGAATCGTCGACTGTTCGCGGCACAGCTTATGTAAACCTGCGCCGCCGCGCGGGATCAGCATATCGATATACTTATCCATCTTCAGCATCTCGCCGACCAGCGCCCGATCCGGACTCTCAATCGCCTGGACGGTGGCTGCCGGTAAGCCGCACTCCTGCAGCGCCTGCTGAATCACTTTCACCGTGGCGGCATTGGTGCGCCAGGTCTCTTTGCCGCCGCGCAGAATCGCCGCGTTGCCGGTTTTCAGGCACAGAGAGGCGACGTCGACGGTCACGTTCGGGCGCGCTTCGTAAATCACGCCGACCACGCCCAGCGGCACGCGGCGGCGCTCAATGCGCAGGCCGCTGTCCAGCAGGCCACCGTCGATCACCTGACCAACCGGGTCCGCCAGGTTGCAGACCTGACGAACATCGTGAGCAATCCCGCTCAGGCGCGCCGGGTTGAGCGCCAGGCGATCGAGCAGCGCCTCGCTCAACCCGTTAGCGCGCGCTTCCGCCAGATCCTCAGCGTTAGCCCGCAGGATCGCGTCGGTCTGCGCTTCAAGATAGTCGGCAATCTTTTCCAGCACCTGGTTTTTTTCGCGGCTTGAAAGCTGCGCGAGTTTGTACGAGGCCGCTTTGGCAGCAATGCCCATTTGTTCCAGCATTTTCAGCTCCTTAACGGATAATCATGTCGTCACGGTGGACGGCGACCGGGCCATATTCATAGCCCAGAATGGCATCGATCTGCTGCGAGTGCTGCCCGGCAATACGGCGCAGCGCATCGCTGTTATAGCGGCTGACGCCGTGGGCGATATCGCGGCCTTCAAGGCTGCGAATGCGGATCACTTCGCCGCGCGAGAAGTTGCCGGTGATGGTTTTAATCCCTTTCGGCAGCAGGGAACTGCCGCGTTCAAGAATTGCCTGGGTCGCACCGGCGTCAACGGTAATTTCGCCCGCCGGCGGCGCGCCGAAAATCCAGCGTTTGCGGTTTTCCAGCGGCGACTCCTGGGCGTGGAAGCGGGTGCCTACGGAAACCCCCTCCATCACGTCGCCAATCACGCCAGGGCGGCTACCGGCGGCAATGATCGTATCAATACCCGCGCGGCAGGCGACGTCGGCGGCCTGCAGCTTGGTGCCCATACCACCGGTACCTAAACCCGACACGCTATCGCCCGCGATAGCGCGCAGGGCGTCATCAATGCCGTAAACGTCTTTAATCAGCTCGGCCTGCGGGTTGTTGCGCGGGTCGGCGGTGAACAGCCCCTGCTGATCGGTCAGCAGCAGCAGTTTATCGGCGCCCGCGAGAATTGCCGCCAGCGCCGAAAGATTATCGTTATCGCCGACTTTAATTTCAGCGGTCGCCACGGCGTCATTTTCATTAATGACCGGCACGATATTGTTATCCAGCAGCGCGCGCAGGGTATCGCGGGCGTTAAGGAAGCGTTCGCGGTCTTCCATATCGGCGCGGGTCAGCAGCATCTGGCCAACGTGAATGCCATAAATAGAAAAAAGCTGTTCCCACAGCTGGATAAGACGGCTCTGGCCGACAGCTGCCAGCAGCTGTTTCGACGCAATGGTCGCGGGCAGTTCCGGGTAGCCGAGGTGCTCACGTCCGGCGGCTATCGCCCCGGAGGTGACGATCACAATTCGATGTCCCATCGCGTGCAGCTGCGCGCACTGACGCACTAATTCAACGATATGGGCGCGGTTCAGGCGGCGGGATCCGCCCGTTAAAACACTGGTGCCCAGTTTTACCACCAGCGTCTGGCTATCACTCATGATTCTCTGCCGTTCAAAAAGGAGTTTCGATATCGAGTTGATGTTGTAACAGGAGTGAGCCCGCTTGCCAACACCTGGCGTGGTGGACGAACCACTTCATTGCGCGGATCGGGCATTCTGGCGAGAAAATATGACACATTCATGACGGAAATAATTTAATACTCTTTTTAAGTAAAAGTTCCATGTTGTCATAAATTTTTAATATTAGAGCGTTAAAAAACCTGCAGTTTTTGACAGGGCTTCCGCCCGGAATTGATTAGCGCGTATAAATAAATTACCAGGACTGAATAATGAAAAAGAGCTCACTGGCATTAATGATGATGGGTCTTATTGCTTCTTCGGCTACCCAGGCGGCAGAAGTTTATAATAAAAACGGTAATAAACTGGACGTCTACGGCAAAGTCAAAGCGATGCACTATATGAGCGACTATGACAGCAAAGATGGCGATCAGACTTACGTTCGTTTCGGCATTAAAGGTGAAACGCAGATTAACGACGATCTGACCGGCTACGGCCGTTGGGAATCGGAGTTCTCCGGCAACAAAACCGAAAGCGACTCCACGCAGAAAACGCGTCTGGCGTTCGCCGGGGTGAAAGTGAAAAACTACGGCTCATTCGACTATGGTCGTAACCTCGGCGCGCTGTACGACGTCGAAGCCTGGACCGATATGTTCCCGGAATTCGGCGGCGACTCTTCCGCGCAGACCGATAACTTTATGACCAAACGCGCCAGCGGCCTGGCCACCTGGCGCAACACCGATTTCTTCGGCGTGGTAGATGGCCTGAATCTGACCCTGCAATATCAGGGCAAAAACGAAGGGCGCGACGCGAAGAAACAGAACGGCGACGGTTTCGGTACCGCCCTAAGCTACGACTTCGGCGGCAGCGACTTTGCCGTCAGCGCGGCCTATACCAGCTCCGATCGCACGAACGACCAGAACCTGCTGTCTCGCGGTACGGGTAAAAAAGCGGAAGCCTGGGCAACCGGCCTGAAATATGACGCCAACAATATTTACCTGGCGACCATGTACTCAGAAACCCGCAAAATGACGCCAATCAGCGGCGGTTTTGCCAATAAAGCGCAGAACTTCGAAGCCGTGGCGCAGTACCAGTTCGATTTCGGGCTGCGTCCGTCCCTGGGCTACGTGCTGTCAAAAGGTAAGGATATTGAGGGCGTAGGCAGCGAAGATCTGGTCAACTATATTGACGTTGGCGTGACGTATTACTTCAACAAAAATATGAATGCCTTTGTGGATTACAAAATTAACCAGCTGAAGAGCGATAATAAGCTCGGCATCAACGATGATGATATCGTTGCTGTCGGTATGACCTATCAGTTCTGATAAGTTAACAGCTAACAGACAACAAAGCCGCCGTGGTGACAGGGTGGCTTTGTTATGAGTGATTAACGATTTTTTGCCAGATGCAGATTATCGTTATTCATGGTTATCTGGGCGTTATATTCCTTCGGCAGGCGGCGAGCCTGGTAGAATACCGATTGCCAGTATGGATTATCCAGCGAAGAGCGCATCACGCCCTGGCTGGTGGAGGCATGAAGAAAATTACGGTCGGTATCATAGAAACCGACGTGCATGCCGCCTTTAATACGGAAGAAGACTAAATCTCCCGGCCGCAGCTGCCGCGGGCTTACGCGCTCGCCCATATGCAGAAGCTCGCGCGTCGTAATGCGCTCCATCGGCAGGTTGAAGCGATCTTTGAGCGTGCGCCAGACAAACCCGGAGCAGTCGACGCCGCTTTGCTCCGTCCCGCCCCATTCGTAGGGCGTTCCCTCCCAGGTATGCATTTGATCGTGCAGCGCGGCGATCACCGGGATCAGATCGTCTGAACCTCCGTCGATGGTCGAGTGACTACTCTGGGCGGCGGTTTTATGCGGTTTCGATGAGGATGAACATCCTGCCAAAAGCAAAAAAGGAACAAACAGTAGCGCGTGAGAGAGTCTGGGCTTCATATCATTGTTTTTCGTCACTGAAAACGGGCCGTGATATTTTATAGCCGATTCGCTACGGCCTCAGAATGACCAAACGCAAAATTTACGAAACCTTACGTAATTAATAGCGGCAGGATCGTGCAGTGAAAAATAACGCGCATTATTTAACGCCAACCTGAACTTATCGTATTAATAAATTTTTTCTCCGTGAAACAATATTTCACAAATATTCGCGTGTGACGCAACCGGGCAGATTCACTTCAAGGTGAAAGATCCTCATCATCCCGCCATTGCGCCGCCAGGCTCCCCTCCAGTACTTTTGAGGAATAAAAGAGAGAGTGGGGCGGGCTAATGCATCTGGATTTTCGCCAACTGCGCAACTTTGTGGCGCTCGTTGAGTACGGCAGTTTTAATCGTGCGGCCGAGGCGGTGTGCCTGTCGCAGTCGGCATTCAGCCGCAGCATCCAGGCGCTGGAGCAGAGCGTCGGGCATCCTTTATTTGACCGGCAGAGCAAGCTACCGACGCTCACTCTGCACGGGCAAAAGCTGCTGCCCTACGCCCGCCGTTTTCAGGAACTTAACGTCGAGCTCAGCAGCCAGCTGCGCGAAGCGGACGATGCGCAAACCGGCGAGGTCGCCTTTGGCTGCGGCCCGGCCCCCGCCGCGAGGCTGATTCCGGCTGCCATCGGCGAGTTTCATCGTCTTTTGCCGCAGGCGAGGGTGCGCTTTCAGATTGATAACTGGCTGGCTCTGCATCACGCGCTCACCTCCCAGAGCTATCCTTTTGTCGTCGCCGACAGCTGGCAGGCCGAGCTCGACCCGCAGCTGCGCGTTCAGCCACTCAGCCCGCAGCGCTGCTTTTTCGTCTGCCATGCCGGGCATCCGCTGGCAAAACAGGGTCCGGTCTCTATTCAGGCGATGCTGCGTTACCCCTTTGCGGCACCCTATCTGCCGCCGGGCGTGCGCAAAGTGCTGGCGACCCTCAGCCAGCAGCAGGACTTCGCGCCGGCGATTCAGTGCGACCATATCTACGCGCTGCTTTCGACCCTGGCGCGAACCAATGCGATTAGCTTCGCCAGCGAGGATGGCTTCGCGCTATGCCAGCACAGCCATCGGCTGGTTAAGCTGGAGCTCAGCGATCTGCCTGAAGAGTGGCGGCTGATGCAGACCCGGTTTGCCATTATCTCTCCGGTTCATGCGGCTCAGCCGCCGCTGGTTGCGAAACTGATAGAGATGATCCTCCATACCGATCGTCAGCATCAGCTGCAGCTGCTGGCCCAGGAGGAGGGGAGTTAACCGGCGTTTTTCGCCTGGCCTTGGGCATCGTACTGCGGCCAACGATTTTCCAGCTGCTGGGCTTTCAGCGCCGCTCGACAAACTGGCCGTCCACCCACTGGCTGACGTCGAAAGCGCTGCGGATCAGGCGGCCCGAGTGAGCCTGCCCGACGCTGCTGCTAAAGCTGGCGGTCAGGAACGGGTCGATGCGCGGCGAGGTGGTAAAGTTCAGATCCTGCGGCTGCAGCTCTTCGAGAAACAGCGCCTGCGGGATCTGGCTCTGCTGCGCCATCTCGGCGGACCAGGCGTCGCGATTGGCGGGGTCACTGATTTCAGCGGCGTTCTTCACCAACACGTTAACGATCTGCTGGGTCGCCTGCGGCCAGGCGTCTATAAACGTCTGCGTGCCGAGGAACCCGGCCTGAGTGGTGTTCTGGCGGCCGGAGTCACCGCTTTTGACGACCACATCAATCTTATCGCCGCGTAGCGCCAGCAGCGAAACGCCGCCCCACACCGCATCGACGCGACCGGCCGCCAGCGCCGCTTTGCCGGCGTTCCAGTCGAGGTTGATCACCTGCAGGCTGCGCTCGTTGAGGCCGACGGTTTGCAGCGCCCGGTCAAAGGCCAGCTGGTCCGCCGTGCCGCGATAAACCGCCACCCGTTTGCCTTTCAGATCGGCGAGGGTTTTAATCCCGGAAGCTTTGGTCACCGCGAGGTAAGATTCCGAACCCCGGCTGCCCAGCAGCAGGCGCGTCGGCAGCCCGTTGGCCTTACCGATAATCGCCGCCAGATCGCCGAGGTAGACAAAATCCAGCTGGCGGTTGGCTAACGCTTCATTTACTGCCGGACCGGCGCCTTTGAAAAACTGCCACTGCACTTCCACGCCCTGCGGCTTAAACACCTCTTCCAGCTGATGGCGGATAAACGCCATGCCGACCGGCCCCTCAATAAAGGGTTTACTGCCCGCGCTCTGGTCCGGCACGCCGATGCGGATAGTGCGTAGCGTTTCGGCCTGGACGCTGGACGCCAGGCCGATGACCGCGACCAGCGCCAGCAAGGTGCGGTTGAATATTGCTTTCATCATAACGTGTTGCTCCCTTGAGTTTTTTCTCACCCTAAAGAGCCGACGGGTAACGTGTTAAATGCTTTTATTCGCCAAGCATTGCCGAAAAAAAGCTAAATCAGAAGCCGCGTGCCCGCCAGGCTGAAATGCATTTGATGCATCGCGATTATTCGCCTTACGCAATGGCGGTGAAGCGTGAGGCACGTTTTGATAGCGACATGACTGACTGAAAAGTGGACCGAAATGTCGCAGATGATCTTAAGAACGGATGCTCCCGGCAGGCCGGGGTTCAGGCTTAACGGCTGGCCGTGGCTGCTGCCTGCGTTACTGCTGCTGCTGTGGTACATCGCCGCGCGCGAGGGATGGATGCCGGAGCAAATTTTGCCCGCGCCGTCGGTGGTTGCCGATACTGCCCTGTCGCTGCTGAGCGGCGATCTACTGGCGCAGTGGGGATTCAGCCTTCAGCATCTGGTGCTTGGCCTGCTGCTGGGCGCCATCGCAGGCACGCTGCTCGGGGCGCTGTTCGGCCTGGTGCCGGCCGCCGCGCAGCGGGTGGAACCGCTGTTTTACGCGCTGGCGCAAATCCCGACGCTCGGCTGGATCCCGCTGTTTATGGTGCTGTTCGGGATCGATAACGGCCTCAAGCTGGCGGTGATCGTCAAAACCACCGTAGTACCGATGACCATTAATACGCAGCAGGCGGTGGCCGGCGTGCCGTTGACCCTGAGCGAAGCCGCAAGAGTAATGAATTTTTCCCGCTGGCAGCGGCTGCGCTGGCTGGTGATCCCGGCAAGCCTGCCGGGCTGGTTTACCGGCCTGCGTCTGGCGCTATCGCAGGCCTGGGTGTCGCTTATCGTCGTGGAACTGCTGGCTTCTTCGGAAGGTATTGGCTACCTGATGGTCTGGGGTCGTCAGCTGTTTCAGCTGGATATCGTCTTCGTCACCATTGCGGTGGTTGGCCTGAGCGGCATGCTGATGGAGTGGGCGGCGAACCGGGCCTGTTCCCGGCTGGTGTTCTGGCCGCAGCCTGCCGCCGGACGCCTGGCGTGGAAACCGCAGGCCAGCTGGCGGGCGCTGCAGCTGCCGTTAGTTCTGCTGGCGCTGTGGCAGCTGGCCAGCCAGTCAGGCTGGATTGATGAAGCCTTGTTCTCTTCGCCGCTGGCGGTAGCGGTGCGCTTTATTCAGGGCATCCTGAGCGGGGAGCTGACTACGGCGATGTTGGCCAGTCTCGGACGGGCCTTTGTCGGCGGCGCGCTGGGGATTACGAGCGGCCTGCTCTGCGGACTGCTGCTGGCGCTGCGCCCGCGCGCCGGGCAAATCTTCACGCCCACGTTAAACGTGCTGCGCCATATCGCCCTGTTTGCCTGGCTACCGCTGCTGACCGCATGGGTGGGCAACGATAACGGCGGCAAAATCGTCTTTATCGCGCTGGCGTCGTTCTTTCCGATGTTCTTCAGCACGCTGCAGGCCGTGCTGCAGCGTAACCCGCAGCTCGATGAAGTGGCCAGGGTACTGCGCCTGGGCGAATTAGCGCGCCTGCGCAGGGTTATTCTTCCCGGCGCGGCGCCGGGGATCTTCGCCGGTCTACGGCTGGCGCTGATTTACGCCTGGCTTGGCAATATCGGCGCGGAATATTTCATGTCCTCCGGCGTCGGCATCGGCAGCCTGATGATCAACGCCCAGCAGCTGCTGGATATGCCCACCATTCTCTGCGGCATGGTGCTGGTCGGTATCACCGGCGCGGCGCTGGATAAAGCCGGACGTTTACTGGAAATGCGCGCCACCCGCTGGCGTCAACAGGAGCAGCTATGACCTCTTCAACTCTGGTCTCTTTTCGCCACGTGCGTAAATCCTGGCAACAGGTAACGGCGCTACAGAATTTCAGCCTGGATATCGCCGCCGGTGAACTGGTGGCGCTGGTGGGCAGCAGCGGCTGCGGTAAATCGACGCTGCTGCGGATGCTGGTAGGCCTGGAGTCAGCGACCCAGGGCGAAATTCGCATTAACGGCGAGCCGGTCACCGGCGTGGGCAAAGAGCGCGGCATCGTATTTCAGGAGCCGCGCCTGTTTCCGTGGCTGAAGGTGCTCGACAACGTGATGCTCGGTCTGGCGGATGAAAAGCTCAGCCGGGCGGATAAGCGCCAGCGGGCGCTGGAAATGCTGGAACGCGTGCAGCTCAGCGAATTCGCCAACGCACTGCCCGCGCAGCTCTCCGGCGGTATGGCCCAGCGGGTCGCCATTGCCCGCGGCCTGGTGGCCCGTCCGCAGATTCTGATGCTCGATGAGCCTTTCGGCGCGCTGGATGCCCTGACGCGCCATACCCTGCAGCAGGAACTTTTACAGATACATCAGCGCGCGGGAACCACCACGCTGCTGGTGACGCACGATGTGGAAGAAGCCGTCGCCCTGGCCGACCGGGTCGTTGTGCTCTCGCCGCGTCCGGGGCGGATACGGGAAGTGGTAAGCCTGGCGCTGCCCCATCCGCGCCAGCGCGATGATGCCGCGTTTACCGCCGCCTGCCGCCAGATACGCAATCTGATTACTTCTGCCTGATTCTTTAATGTAAGGAGCAACTTATGGGACACCCCTCCGTCTTCCCGACCGGCGCCACCCTCTACGATCCGCAGCGCGCCTGGAGCGGCTACACCCTTTTCCAGGCCACCGAACACGGCGCGGTGCTGGTGGATATGAACGGTCACGTGGTACGCGAATGGCCTGAACTGCATGGATTTCCCAATAAAATCCTGCCCGGCGGCGCCATCCTTGGCCACAGCGGCGAGCGCGATCCGCGCTACGGCATGCAGGATATGCTCGATCTGATCCAGGTGGACTGGGAAGGCAATGTGACCTGGAAATTCGATCGCTATGAGCAGGTGAGCGATCCCGGCAATGAAACGCGCTGGATGGCGCGAGCTCATCACGACTATCAGCGGGCAGGCAATCCGGTGGGCTATTACGCGCCGGGGCTGGAGCCGCAGGTGGATGGCGGCAATACCCTGATCCTCGCCCATACCAACCTGCTGAACGAAGCGATCTCCGACAAGCTGCTGCTGGACGACACCATTATTGAAGTTGACTGGCAGGGCAACGTGGTGTGGGAGTGGCGCTGCAGCGACCATTTCCACGAGCTGGGTTTCGACGACGCGGCGCGTACCGCGCTCTACAACAATCCGAATATGCGCGCCAGCGGCGGTGGAATGGGCGACTGGATGCATATCAATTCGATGTCGGCGCTGGGGCCGAATAAGTGGTATGACGCTGGCGATGCGCGTTTTCATCCCGACAACATTATCTGGGACGCCCGTGAATCCAACATTATCGCCATTATCGACAAACAGAGCGGCAAGATCGTCTGGCAGCTGGGCCCGGACTACAGCAAACCGGAGTTGAAACACATCGGCTGGATTATCGGCCAGCATCATGCGCATATGATCCCGCAGGGGCTACCGGGCGCGGGCAATATCCTGATTTTCGATAACGGCGGCTGGGCCGGATACGGCGCGCCGAATCCGGCATCGGCGGACGGAGTGAAAAACGCCTGGCGCGATTACTCCCGGATCCTGGAGATCAATCCGCTGACCCTTGATATCGAATGGCGCTATTCGCCTTATGAAGCGGATTTGCCGCAGCCGACCGATTCGTACCGCTTTTACAGCCCGTACATCAGCAATATGCAGCGCCTGGAAAACGGCAATACCCTGATTAACGAAGGATCGAACGGGCGCATTTTTGAAGTGACCCGCGATCACGAAATTGTCTGGGAATATCTTTCGCCGTTCTGGGGCAAGACGCTGAACAACAATATGGTCTATCGCGCCTACCGCATTCCCTACGCCTGGATCCCGCAGCTGGCGCAGCCGCAGGAGACGCCGATTGCGGCGGTCGATGTACGAACCCTGCGCCAGCCCGGTGCGGCGGCAGCGGGACCGGCGCAAAGCGTGGTGCGGGTGGCGGGCGTACAGCCGTACAGTAAGAGCGCCGATGCGCTGTGCGTGGCAACCGATAACGATACCCTGCGCCGCAGTCCGAAGCTGTTCCGCGTCGCGGAAAGCGCGTTCACGCCGATAAGCGCGGCGAGCGAGCTGGAGAGTAAAAGGCCCGTGCTGCTGTTCGTAGGCGCGGAGCGCTGCGTGCACTGCCGCAAGCTCTGGCAACTGCTGGCGCATGAGAAACTCAGCTCGCGAATTGCTCAACTGGATACGCGCTATCTGGATGCCGACCAGCATCAGGATCTGGCGACCACGCTCGGCGTGCGCGGCCTGCCGACGTTGCTGCTGCTTAAAGCGGGGCAGCCAGCAACGCGCGCGCCCGCGCAGCTTTCGGTGGATAATCTGTTCGACTGGCTGAATCGCGCAGCAGAGTAAGTCGCGATTATTGCGGACTGGCGTTTGCCGGTCCGCCGTTGATCTGGCGGATAAAGGCCATCGGCGAATAGCCCATCGCTTTGCGGAACATCGCGGTAAAGGCGGCCGGATACTCATAGCCCAGACTCAGCGCGACTTCGGTAATCGAATCCCCTTCACGCAGCGCCGTCATGGCGTACATCAGGCACGCCTGCTGGCGCCAGTCGCAAAACGCCATCCCGGTCTCCCGGCGAAACAGACGATTAAAGGTGCGTACGCTTTTGCTCAGCTTTTGCGCCCACTGCTGCGGCGTGCTGCGGATACTGGGCTGTCGCTGAAAATCGCCGCATAGCGCCGCGAGGTGGCTGTTCTGCGGGAGCGGGGTAAACATCGGCAGCGGCGCGGCGGCGCCCAGTTCATGGAGCAGGAGCGCAATCAGGGCGGCATCGCGCCCGCTCTCTTCATACAGCAGCGGCAGCTGGCAGGCGGCCAGCAGGAGCTGATGGGTCAGCGGAGAAACCTGTAACAC
The DNA here is from genome assembly GCF_001808475.1 of Klebsiella sp. HMSC09D12. Taxonomy (NCBI): domain Bacteria; kingdom Pseudomonadati; phylum Pseudomonadota; class Gammaproteobacteria; order Enterobacterales; family Enterobacteriaceae; genus Klebsiella; species Klebsiella sp. HMSC09D12. The sequence goes on from NZ_KV793465.1 coordinate 26,849, forward strand.
TTCGCAGCGCTCGCTATCACGCGGGGCGATCTGCGCATCAATATACAGGCTGTGGGTGCTGACGCCGGGCATCCAGACGCGATGCGGTTTTGTCGCCGGGATCCATACTCCGCTGAACGGCGGGACCAGCCACTGGCCGTCATCCGTTTCGACCTTCATTAACCCGTTCATCGCGTACAGAAACTGCGCCCGGCGGTGGCTGTGGCGCTCCAGCAGCGTATTGGGCGGGTAGTCGCTGCCCAGCGCCAGCACCCGGCGAGGCAGATGATCGACGTCATTAATCGCAACGTTGCGCATAAAAAGTTGCCCTGGCTGAAATTCGTAATAGATTGGCTTTAAAGCGTAAGCCGGCCATGAGGTTATTCTATATCGTTACCTCCTTTTGTGGAGGAGTTCGAATGAGCGACTGGCTTTTTCTGTGTGGCATGCTATCCGGCGTGACCACCTGGCTCTTTGGTTTCGGCGGCGGTTTCGTTACCGTCCCGCTGCTCTATTTACTGGTCACCGGCGCGTGGGGAGCGCAAAGCGCAGTCGGACAGCAGGCGATGCAAATCGCGGTCGCCACTTCGGCGCTGGTTATGCTTTGTTCCGCGCTGCTGGCGACCTGGCGGCACGTGCGTACCGGCACCCTGAGCTGGCGTCGTCTGTGGGCCATGCTCACCGGCATTGCCGTTGGCGGCATCGCCGGCGCGCTGCTGGCGCTTGAGGTGAGCGGGGAGTGGATCCGCTGGCTGTTCGTTATCTACCTGCTGGCAACCGTTGCCGATTGCTACCTTCGCGCCGGATTTATGACTCCGCCCTCCCGCCGGGTGGTGCCGTCGGTGCCACATGAGCTTACGACAGGCGGTATCATTGGCCTGATCGCCTCTTTTCTCGGCGTGGGGGGAAGCGTGATGACCGTTCCTCTGATGCGCCGTCGCGGCGTGCTGATGTCCGAAGCAGCGGCGATGGCCAACGTGCTGACGCTGCCGCTGGCGGCAACGGCGACGCTGACCTGGCTATTGCTCGCCTGGCTGTCGCCGGTGGCGTTACCGAATGGGTTTATCGGCAACATCTGGCTATCGGCGGCGGCGCAGCTGGTGGCGGGAAGCTGGCTGGGATTAAAAATAGCCTCCCGCTGGCTGGCGCGTTTACCGGATCGCTGGCATGTGAGAATTTATCCGCTATTGCTGATAGCCGTACTGCTGGTGATGAGCGTGCGGGGATAATGAGGGACGCGGCGCTGCGCATCCATCCGAGAGTCGCCCGGATAAGCGTAGGGTATGAACCGGAAACATGGGTAACACTTTAGACCGGATACATGGGTAACAGTTATAACTGGCATAGAAGAGGAGACTCGTTATGCCCGGTTCATTCTGCTGTCATTTTACTTGCGCATGCTCGCGCGAGGCGCTGTGGCCGATAAAGGAAAATAAACGATGGGTAAAACGCTGACCATTTTCGATCTGGATAATACGTTGATTAAGGGCGATAGCAGTACGCTGTGGAGCCGCTTTATGGTGCGCGAAGGGTGGGTAAACGATGCCGATTACCTGGCGCGGGAAGCGATGCTGATGGACGATTACGATCGCGGCGAGATGAATATCGCCGATTATGTGGCTCTGATTCAGGCGCCGCTGGTTGGTGTGGCAAAGCAGGACGTGGATGCGCTACTGGCGCGCTGCGTGCGTGAAGAAATTATGCCGCGCGTTTATCCGCAGGCCTGGGATCTGATTCGGACTTTACAGGCAAAGGGCGAGCAGATACTGGTGATCTCAGCCTCGGTCAGCCTGCTGGTACAGGCAGTTGCGGCGCAGCTGGGCATCGAGCAGGCGCTGGGCATTGACGTCGAGATGGTGGACGGCGGCTATAGCGGAGTGATTGCCGGTACGCCGAGCTATCAGCAGGGGAAGGTGGTGCGTCTTGAGCAGTGGCTGGCGGCGCATCCCGCCTGTTCGGGCGAGGTGACCTTCTACACCGATTCGATTAACGATCTGCCGCTGTGCCTGCGCGCCGATCGCGTACGGCTGGTCAACCCGTGTCCGCAGCTGACGGCGGCGAATGCGCAGCATCAGTGGCCGGTACTGACGTGGCGGCTGTGATTTTCCCCCGGGGGGGGCGTAAACGCCTTACCCGGCTACTTTTTCGTGCAGTTTGGGTAACCCGGATAGCTGCGCAGCGCCGCCTCCGGGAATGTTGTGATATCAGACTTCCCCGGGGAGGCGCAGCGCGATCCGGAAAAAACTAATCCGCTTTAAACAGCGGCACCACGCTGCCGCCAATATAGCGGCGGCGCAGCCAGGCGGACAGCGTATCCATCGCCATCACCACCGCCACCAGCAGCAGGGTAATAAACATCACCACGTCCCAGTTCCACAGACGCATATTTTCCGCATAAATCAGGCCGATCCCTCCCGCGCCGACAAAGCCGAGCACCGCGGCGGAACGGGTATTCGATTCGATCTGATACAGGCTCAGCGCCAGGAAAGTGGGGAAAGATTGCGTGAAAATGCTGAAACGGTGCTTCTGTAACCCGTTCGCGCCTACCGCCGTCAGCCCGCGTCCCGGCGAGCGCTCAACCGCTTCGTGCCCCTCAGCGTACAGACGCCCCAGCAGCCCGGTATCCTGCATGATTATCGCCAGTACCCCGGCCAGCGGCCCGAGCCCCACCGCGCGGACAAAAATCAGCCCCCAGATCGCCATATCGATACCGCGCAGCACGTCGAACAACCGGCGCATCAGCAGGGCAATCGTCCCCGGAATCACGCCACGCATAATGTTGCGCGCCGCCAGGAAAGAGAGCAGCAGGGCGATAACCGTCGCGGTAAGCGTCCCGGCGAAAACAATCGCCAGGGTAATAGCGATTTGCGTGAAGTAATAGCGGAACGGCCAGTTAAAAAAGTCGTGCCAGACGAACATCCGCAACAGATAGCGACTGATTTGCTCCAGTCCGCTGGCGAGCTGCTCGCCGCTGATGCCGAACTGCATAAAGAACCAGATATAGTAGAGCAGGCAGGCCAGCGTCAGCAGGCCGATATAGCGCAGATAGCGCCCCTGGGCCTGATACAAATGCCGATGCCGGCGACGGCTGGCGGCGATATCCGGTTGATTTTGCCACTGACTCATTTTTTCCCCTCCAGAACCCACTGCCGCAGGCGGCCGGACAGCATATCCAGCAGCGAGACCACGAGAATAATCAGCAGCAGCGTGATGCTGACCTGATCGTAACGGTCCAGTTTGATATTGGTCATCAGCTCCTGGCCGATGCCGCCCGCGCCCACCAGCCCAAGGATGGTTGAGGAGCGGAAGTTAATTTCGAGGCGCATAAAGCCGTATGAGAGGAAGATGGGTTTGACCTGCGGCCACAGGGCAAAGCGGATACGCTGCAGATGCGACGCGCCGCAGGCGGCCAGGCCGCGCACCGGTTTATCCTGGGCGCTCTCTACCGCTTCATAGAACAGCTTGGTCAGGCTGCCGATAGTGTGCAGCATTAATGCCAGGAAGCCGGGGATGGCGCCGATACCAAAAGCCATCACGAAAATCACCGCCCACGCCAGCTCCGGCATGGTGCGCAGAAAAGCCACCAGCACGCGGACGGCAACACGCAGCGGGGCAGGGGACCAGGCATTATTAGCGGCAACGAACGCCAGCAGGGTGGCAATCACCACCGCAACCAGCGTCGACGCCAGCGCCAGCTGCAGCGTTTCCCAGATAAGCGGTAGCTGAATCGGCAGGCGATAGCCCCAGTAAGCCAGAGAGCCCTTAGTATGCGAATCGGCAAACAGATCGGCGATGTGCAGCGTGGGCAACGTCTCAAACAGGTAATCGAGAAAATTGGGCAGCGAGTGCCAGATGGTAAGGAGATTAAACTCGGCCAGGCTGCCGGCGGCAAAATAGAGTACCAGCAGCAGCAGGGACCCGCTAAAGGTATCGCGCTTTTGCCGCGAGCGTACCTGCTGATAGTAGCGTTCGAATTGGGTGTGGGTGTTATTCATGCGTCGCTGTGTCTTCAACGAGTCGCTGCCCCCCGCGACACTCGCCGGGCGGCAGCGTCAGGGTGGGATTAACGCGCGCTAACCAGTTCGCGTTTCATATCAATAATCTGCTGAAAATCAGCCACGCTGCCCGGGCCGATATGCTGCGTGCCGCCCATCGCTTTAATAAAGCAGGCGTGATCCTCGGTATCCAGCTTTTTAATCGCGGTAATGACTTTGGCCTTAAAATCAGCAGGCAGGGAATTGCTGACCAGGATCGGGCCGTTCGGGATCAGCGGCGATTGCCAGATAATGCGGATTTGCTTCATCAAATCCGGATGATCCATGCGAATCAGGCGGTTGAAGGCGCCGACGCTGTAGCCGCTATTATAGTCACCGACCATGGAGGTCCAGGTCACCGCACCGGCAAACTGACCGTTCAGCACGCCGAGAATATCCTGCTCGTGGCCGCCGGAGAAGGTCACGCTGGAGAAGAAGTTATTATATTTATTATCCGCGGTGCCGCCGAACTGCTGTTTAAAGGCGTGGTTAGGAATTAAAAAGCCGGAAGTGGAATCCGGGTCGGCGAAGCCAAACGCTTTGCCCTTCAGATCCTCTAACTTTTTATACGGGCTGTCCGCTTTGACAATCACCACCGAGTGGTAGCCGCGGGACCCGTCTTTATCATCTACGGCAATCCCAACAATATCGACCGCTTGCGGATTGTTAATATAAACGGAGGCGTAAGAAGACGGCGACATACTTAATACCACGTCAACTTTGCCACCCAGTAATCCCTGAATGACGCCGGAATAGTCGGAGGAGTTACGTAATTTTGTATCGACCTTCAGCTCTTTATCAAGGAATTGCTTAACGCACTGGTTGTCGCCAATTTGCTGCGTTGCGTTCTGACCGCCAAGGATACCCAGGTTTAATTCCTTCGGTTGTTCAGCAGCGCTTGCCTGCCACGCCATCATAATGCCTGCAACCGCTGCGGATAAACGAACTGCGCCAGTGATGTACTTTTTCATTATTTTGCCCGTGTGAGTGAAATTAATGCAATTGGCTAATTTCATCGCCATACAGCCGATGCAGAATATCCTGATTCAGCTGCGTGGGATGGTCGTCAAAAATAATCTTGCCTTTGGCTATGCCGATAACCCGCGTGCAGTATTCTCGCACCAGCTCCACCGAATGCAGGTTTACCATCACGCTGATGCCCTGTTCGCTAATTTCGCGCAGGACATTCATGATCCGCTGCGTATTTTTCGGGTCGAGAGAGGCGACCGGTTCATCGGCCAGCAAAATCCCCGGGTTTTGCATCAGGGCCCGGCAAATGGCCACGCGCTGCATCTGGCCGCCGGAGAGATTTTCCGCTCGCTGCAGCGCATGCGGCAGCATATTCATCCATTCCAGCAGGGAGATAGCGCGGGCGCGGTCGGCGTCGGGGAAGATTTTGAATAATGATTTCAGGGTTGAGGTTTGGCTCAGGCGTCCCAGCAGCACGTTGGTCAACACGTCGAGACGCGGAACCAGGCAAAAATCCTGGAAAATCATACCGCACTGGCTACGCCAGGCGTTCATCGCCCGCCCGGACAGCTTTGATACGTCCTGCGGCGTCCCTCCTTCCGGGAAGCTGAGGATTTCGCCGCCGCTGGCGCGATGGGTACCGTTAATGACGTGCAAAAGCGTTGATTTTCCGGCGCCGGAGCGACCGATCACGCCAACCAATTCGCCCGCATGCAGATCGAAACTGATGCTATCCAGTACGGTTTGCTGCGCGCGCCAGGCTTTACTCAGGTTGCGTACGCTCAGGACCTTACGCTGCCGGTCGATAAACGGCGGCGTAAACGGTTGATAATCGGTTTCTGCAACCGCAGCCAGGGAACTGTTCATAAGTGCGTCCAGATTCGTCAGTAAACTGGGCACTATTAATGGTGTTTTATATGACTGCCAGATGACAATAAGGCGAACAAATAGTGAACGAACCGGTGAGTCAGCGTAACGGATGACGAAAAATTCCGTCAGAGATCACATTTTTGCATCGGCAATCCGGCGTCTGAAAATACTCAGCCTACCTTTAATACGCTATGCGTACGATATTAAGAATGATACGTATTTCATCTGATAGAGATGCCGCGTTTTATGCGACATTAGCCGCAACGGTTTTATTGCCGCTGGCGCAAAGCAAGGCCTCAGGATGTTCGTGCAAATCTTCTTTCTGAGTCGATTTAACCGAATAGATAATCTTTTCGTGCTTGTTTACGATTCACCGCGCTAAATTTTTTGTCGGCGACTATACCTTTCGTGCGGAGCATAATTTCATTATTTACGCTAATTAATGAAATTAACCACTATTTTTGTGTTGATTATTGGTTTTTTCTTCTTATTTTTTGAATTTCTTCGGTTTTTTTGCTTTTTCGAATGAAAGTGCGGTTAAGAATAGTCTTAACAGCTAATAGCTAAGATCCTGGAACATATAATATTCACTTAAGAATCGACGCATATCCCACCAATAACCATATGAAAACAAATACTTTTTGTGTTTAACTCAATATCCTTATTTTTATTCTTCAGGCTTAAATTGACCTGGTCGGTAATTAGCCCCCAGCGCACTTATTGACACACATGGCGAAAAATCCTAAATTTGGTGACACAAGAAACAAGCAAGTCATTTAGTGTTCTTTGCCTCAAGCAATACTATTTTGTGGTTTTAGATTGGATATATTTATAAGAGGGAATTTGCTGAATTAGACTTTGCAGGCCTGGGCTATCAGCAGTGTTGTGATACGTTCAAGATTTCCAGGACTATGGGGTTTAACACTATATGGATTATAAATATTCTTTAGATCAGTGCATCTGGCCGGCGCATGATAGCTTTTTTTTAAAAGGTCTCGCTGAGCTTATTCTGGATATCGATGACTTAATCTATCTTTCACTAGAAAAGGTACGCCGGGAATTTGTATTTATTAACCTTAGCGCCAGTTCGCTGAATTATTTTATCCGCCGCGATAATGAGTGGTTGGCTGAAATGAAAGGAAAGCAGATTGTACTTATTGCTGCAAGGCGCTCGGAGGCGCTGGCCAATTACTGGTATTACAATGGCTCCATTCGAGGCGTGGTCTACGTAGACTTAGCTAAGGATATTCGTCAGGAGCTGGCTTACGTTATCAATGGCCGTTTTCTACGTAAAGATATAAAGAAAGATAAAATTACTAACCGGGAAATGCAGATAATTCGTATGACGGCGCAGGGAATGCATCCGAAATCTATCGCCAAAATTGAGAATTGTAGTGTGAAAACAGTCTATACCCATCGGCGAAATGCTGAGGCCAAATTGTATTCAAAAATATATAAGTTAGCGCTGTAATTAGTAATAAACGTTGTATTTAAAAATTGTGCACCAGGTCGTAACACCCAAAATAATTTGCGTCGCAGATAATAATGATGCGGCCTGAACTATGGCGGGAATGCACACAGACGTGGGACATCAGGTCCCTTAATAAACTCAGGATGAAAAAGCTATGAAAAAAAAGGTTCTTGCAATTGCTCTGGTAACCGCGTTTGCCGGTATGGGTGTCGCTCAGGCAGCTGACGTTACTGCTCAGGCAGTCGCTACCTGGTCCGCAACCGCCAAAAAAGACACAACCAGCAAGCTGGTTGTGACTCCGCTGGGCAGCCTGGCTTTCCAGTATGCTGAAGGGGTTAAAGGCTTTAACTCACAGAAAGGCCTGTTTGATGTGGCTATTGAAGGTGACACCACCGCGACCGCATTCAAGCTGACCTCTCGTCTGATCACCAATACCCTGACTCAGCTGGATACCTCTGGTTCCACCCTGAGCGTGGGCGTTGACTACAACGGCGCTGCGGTCGAAAAAACGGCTGACACCGTCATGATCGACACCGCTGCGGGCACCCTGGGCGGCAACCTCAGCGCGCTGTCTAACGGCTATAACACCGCTGGTCGCACCACCGCTCAGGACGGCTTCACGTTCTCCATCATCAGCGGCACCACCAACGGCACAACTGCCGTTACTGACTACAGCACGCTGCCGGAAGGTATCTGGAGCGGTGACGTCAGCGTACAGTTCGACGCCACCTGGACCAGCTGATCCTCTCGTAGCACCAGGCAGGGGGTTCTCCCCCTGCTTTCTTTCACGGAATGAAATGATATGAAAAAACACATTCTGGCCATCGGCCTGTTGCTCAGCACAATGACGCCTGCCCTGGCGCTGGATGTGGGCGATATCTCTTCGTTTATGAACAGCGACAGCAGCACGCTGAGCAAAGAGATCAAAAATACGACCGACAGCGGTCGCTTAATCAACATCCATATGGAACGCCTCTCTTCGCCGCTGGATGGCGGTAAGGTGATCCCGATGGATAAGCAGGACGAGATTTTACTGACCCCTGCCAGCCTGCTGCTGCCCGCGAAGGCCAGCGACGTGATCCGCTTTTTCTATAAAGGCCCGGCGGACGATAAAGAGCGCTATTACCGCATCGTCTGGTTCGATCAGGCGCTCAGCGATGCCCAGCGCAACGGCTCGACCCGCAGCGCGGTAGCCACGGCTTCGGCACGCATCGGCACCATCCTGGTGGTGGCCCCGAGAAAAGTGAATTACCGCTATCAGTACGCCAACGGCACGTTGACCAATACCGGCAACGCCACCCTGCGCATTCTGGCCTATGGCCCGTGCCTGAAACCGGCGGATGGTAAGGATTGCAAAGAAAACTACTTCCTGATGCCCGGAAAAGAGCGCCGCTTTACGCGCGTCAATGTGGCTGACAAAAAAGGACGGGTCGCGCTCTGGCAGGGCGAGCAGTTTGTTCCCGTGAAATAGACAACTGTGCTGACGGACCAAAACTATGCTTATACCAGGGATTGCCCCAGGACTTAAAGTGCTCCTTGCCTCTGGCATGGCCATCTTGCTTGTTCCGCTCAGCGTTTCCGCCGCGGCTGACAAAGTACAGCAAATCGGCGGCGTCATTATCCCTCAGGCCTTCAGCCAGGCGCTGCAGGACGGAATGAGCATTCCTCTGTTTATTCACCTCGAAGGCAGCAACGGTACCCAGGACGATCAGCGCATCGGCAACGCTTTTATCTGGCTGGATAACGGCGTACTGCGCGTCCGGCAAATACAGCTGGAAGAGAACGATAACAATGCCACCGTCAGTGAACAGACCCGCAAGCAGCTGACCGCGCTGGCCAATGAAGCATTCACTAAAGAACTCAAAATTAGTCTGACAGATGATGCGCAGCTACAGCTCAGCCTGCGCCAGCTGCTGCTGCAGCTGGTGGTGAGAAAGGAGGCGCTGGGTACCGTGCTGCGTTCGCGCAGCGAAGATATCGGTCAGTCCAGCGTCAATACCCTCAGCAGCACGATGAACTATAACCTCGGCGTATATAACAACCAGATGCGCAACGGCGGCAACAACACCTCCAGCTATCTGTCGCTGAACAACGTCACCGCGCTGCGCGAGCATCACGTGGTGCTCGACGGCTCGCTGTACGGTATAGGCTCCGGCAATCAGGACAGCGAAGTCTATAAAGCGATGTATGAACGCGATTTTGCCGGCCATCGTTTTGCGGGCGGGATGCTGGATACCTGGAATTTACAGTCCCTCGGCCCGATGACCGCCGTTTCGGCAGGGAAGATTTACGGCGCCTCATGGGGCAACCAGGCCAGTTCAACGGTGTTCGACAACTCCCAGTCGGCGACGCCGGTGGTCGCCTTTTTACCCGCCGCCGGGGAAGTGCATCTCACCCGCGACGGGCGCCTGATGAGCGTGCAGAACTTTGCCATGGGTAACCACGAAGTGGACACGCGCGGCCTGCCGTATGGCATTTACGATGTCGAGGTTGAAGTCATTGTGAACGGCCGGGTGGTCAGCAAGCGTACCCAGCGGGTCAATAAATTGTTCAGCCGCGGACGCGGCGCCGGCGCGCCGCTGGCCTGGCAGTTCTGGGGCGGCAGCTTCCATATGGACCGCTGGTCTGAGAGCGGTAAAAAGACGCTTCCGGCTAAAGACAGCTGGCTGGCGGGCGCCTCGGCCTCCGGTTCGCTCAGCACCTTAAGCTGGGCGGCGACCGGCTACGGTTACGATAACAACGCCGTCGCTGAGACGCGCCTGACCCTGCCGATCACTGAGTCCATTAACGTGAACCTGCAGAATATGCTGGCCAGCGACAGCTCGTGGAGCAGCATCGGCAGCATCAGCGCCACGCTGCCCGGCGGCTTCAGCTCGGTGTGGGTCAACCAGGAAAAAACGCAGATTGGCGACCGGATTCGGCGCAGTAATGCCGACAACCGGGCTATCGGCGGTACGCTGAATCTCAATTCACTCTGGTCAAAACTGGGGACGTTCAGCATCAGCTATAACGATGACCGCCGCTATAACAGCCACTACTACACGGCGGATTACTACCAGACGCTTTATACCGGATCCTGGGGATCGCTGGGCCTGCGCGCAGGGATACAGCGCTTTAATAACGGCGACAGCAGCGCCAGCACCGGGAAGTATATTGCGCTCGATTTCTCGCTGCCGCTCGGCAACTGGTTCAGCGCCGGGATGACCCATCAGAACGGCTACACCATGGCCAACCTGTCGGCGCGTAAACAGTTTGATGAAGGCAGCACCATCCGTACCATCGGCGCCAACGTTTCGCGGGCGATTTCCGGCGACACAGGCGATGATAAAACCCTCAGCGGCGGCGCATATGCTCAGTTTGATACCCGCTACTCCACCGGTACGCTGAACGTGAACAGCGGCGTGGATGGCTACGTGAACACCAACCTGACCGCCAACGGCAGCGTGGGCTGGCAGGGGAAAAATATCGCCGCCAGCGGCCGCACCGACGGCAATGCCGGGGTGATTTTCAACACCGGACTGGAAAATGACGGCAAGCTGAGCGCCAAAGTTAACGGTCGCATTGTTCAGCTCTCCGGCAACCGCAACTACCTGCCGCTGTCGCCCTACAGCCGCTATGAAGTGGAGTTGCAGAACAGTAAAAATTCGCTCGACAGCTACGATATCGTGACCGGGCGCAAGAGCCAGCTGACCCTTTATCCGGGGAACGTGGCGGTGATTGAGCCGGAAGTGAAGCAGATGGTCACGGTCTCCGGGCGCATTCGCGCGGAAGACGGCACGCTGCTGGCCAATGCGCGGATTAATAACCATATCGGTCGTACCCGCACCGATGAGAACGGTGAGTTTGTGATGGACGTGGATAAAAAGTATCCCACCATCGATTTCAGTTACGGTAAAAACCAGAGCTGCGAAGTGGCGCTGGAGCTAAGCCAGGCGCGCGGCGCGGTATGGGTGGGCGATGTGGTCTGTAGCGGCCTCTCCACCTATGCCCGCGTGCAGCCGACAGGAGAAGGTAATGAAAGCTAAGTGGCTGGCATGTTTAGTGATGTTAACGGCGGCGCTGTGCGTGACGCGGGTCAACGCCGCGGTCACCAAAACCACCTGGCCGGATGCGGCGGCCATGCAGTTTGTTTTCGTGGAAAACAACTCGGATGATAACTTCTTTGTCACCCCGGGCGGCGCGCTGGACCCGCGTATGACCGGGGCTAACCGCTGGACCGGGCTGAAATATAACGGCTCGGGCACCATTTATCAGCAGAGCCTGGGCTATATCGACAACGGCTATAACACCGGCCTGTACGCCAACTGGTTCTTCGATATGTGGCTGGATAACTCACCGGCTTCGCACCCTTTACTCGGCCTGCGCTGTATCAACTGGTATGCGGGCTGCGATATGGCCACCAGCCTGATCTTGCCGCAAACTACCGATGCCAACGGCTTCTATGGCGCGACGGTAACCACCGGCGGACAAAAGTGGATGCACGGCATGATGTCCGATGCTTTCTACCAGTATCTGCAGCAGATGTCGGTGGGCAGCAGCTTCTCAATGACCATCAACTCCTGCATGACGTCGGTGAGCTACGATGCCAGCAGCGGCGCACGCTGCAAAGATCAGGCCTCAGGGTATTGGTACGTGCGTAACGTCACCCATACTAAAGCGGCAAACCTGAAGCTGATTAACACCCATGCGCTGGCGGAAGTGTTTATCAACAGCGACGGGGTTCCGACGCTGGGCGAAGGCAATGCCGACTGTCGCACCCAGACTATCGGTACCCGTTCCGGTCTGAGCTGCAAAATGGTGAACTACAATTTGCAAACCAACGGCCTCAGCAATACCTCCATTCATATTTTCCCGGCTATCAGCAACTCGGCGCTGGCCTCCGCGGTGGGCAGCTACGATATGCAGTTCAGCCTCGACGGCAACTCATGGAAGCCGGTGAGCGGCATCTCTCAGTACTATACGTTTAATGAGATGAAATCATCAGATTCAGTGTATGTCTTCTTCTCAAGCAACTTTTTTAAGCAGATGGTGACGCTGGGCATCAGCGACGTGAATACCAAAGATCTGTTTAATTTCCGTTTCTATAACACCACCTCGCCCGAGTCTGGCTGGTACGAGTTTTCAACCTCTAACACCCTGATAATTAAGCCGCGTGATTTCAGCATCAGCATTATTTCCGATGAGTACACCTCGGCGCCGACCCGGGAGGGCTACGTGGGCAGCGGCGAGCCGTCGCTGGATTTCGGCTATATTGTGACGACCAGCGGTAAGACCGCCGCCGATGAAGTGCTGATTAAAGTCACCGGCCCGGCACAGGTTATTGGCGGGCGTTCATACTGTATTTTTAGTTCATCCGACGGCACGGCGAAGGTGCCGTTCCCGGCGACGCTGGCGTTTACGACGCAGACCGGGTCAACCAAAACTTACGATGCCGGATGCGATGATACCTGGCGCGATATGACCGATGCCCTGTGGTTAACCACGCCATGGACGGATATTTCCGGCGATGTCGGGCAGATGGACAAAACGACGGTGAAGTTTTCCATCCCGATGGATAATGCGATATCGCTGCGAACGGTGGATGATAACGGCTGGTTTGGTGAAGTGAGTGCTTCAGGAGAAATTCATGTCCAGGCGACGTGGCGTAACATTAACTAATTTGCTGCGGATGCTGATCTGCCTGCTGTCGCTGGGACTGGCGACAGCAGCGCAGGCTATCTCGGTGGGGAATTTAACCTTCTCGCTGGCAGCGGAAGACAATTTCGCTGCTAAGCGGGTTATCAACAACAATAAAAGCGCCCGGCTGTATCGGGTCTCTATCGTCGCTATCGACCGCCCCGGCGGCAAAGAGGTGCGTTCCCGTCCGGCGGACGGCGAGCTGCTGTTTGCCCCGCGTCAGCTCACTCTACAGGCGGGGGAGAGCGAATATTTTAAGTTTTACTACCATGGCCCGAAAGATAACCGCGAGCGCTATTATCGGGTGTCGTTCCGGGAAATTCCGACCCGTAATTACGTAATGCGTAATCAAAGCGGTACGGAAGTGAGTATGGATCCGGTGGTGGTCATGGACACTATCCTCGTCGTTCGCCCGCGCGAGGTACAGTTCAAATGGGCTTACGATCGCGCGGCGGGGACTGTCAGCAACACCGGCAATACCTGGTTTAAGCTGCTGATCAAGCCCGGATGCGATACGACGGAAGAGGAAGGGGATGCATGGTATTTGCGGCCCGGGGACGTTGTCCGCAAGGCTTCGCTGCGCCAGCCGGGGAACCACTATATTATCTATAACGACAAATTTATTAAAATGACAAAAGACTGTCCGGTGAAGTAGCCGGGCAGCGCTCGCCATCCGGATAACATTCATCATTGAGAATGATCTATTTTTGATTTTTTATGTTTTTTTGATGTTATTTTGCGCCGAAAAAATATCAACATTATGTCCGCTTTGATACGTGATGAAATGATGTTTTCGTATCCCGAATATATATGATATTCCATCATTAAATAATTCATGCTAATTGTCTTTATCGTTCCGGCTATGAATTTTTTCTATTAATGTGTTTTTTCCTAAGAAAGTTCCTAATGGCTGGTGGGTAAATTCCTGGATTAGATGAATTGAGAATTATTTTCAAGCGTCATGTTTTTTCTATCTCATTGTAATTAATGGTTTTTTTGTGATTTCTTGTTTTTAAGTTAATTAAGATACTCTAATTTTTTTTATCATTTTATTTTAGGGGTTCTAATTTCTTAGTTGTGAAGTGCCATTTCATCCATCCTTCATATTGACTCGTGTTAATTAAACACATAACTTCTGAAACATAAAGTGGCTGTTTCATATTGTGATTGCGCATTTAAATACAAATTATATGCCATGCGTATGTTTTATTTTGTTTTATATAAAATCTGAATTATTCATCTTATATATGTTTAGTGGCGTTTTTTGGGCAGAGGAGTCGCCTTCCTTTGTACTCTTCCCGTTAAGGAAAGCGGCAAATCATGGATGAGGAGCGCGTGATATATGGACTATCTCACTGATTTACGGTCATGTATCTGGCCGAGAGAAGATCGCTACTTTGTTGACGGATTATCCACGATTATTTTTGATATCCGCGATTTGATCTACCCATCTCTGGATGAACTACGCGACGGGTTTATGTTTATTAATATTAGCCCTAAATTTATGAGCCACTTTATCAGCCATGAACACCAATGGCTGAAAATCGCCGAGAAAAAACAGGTGATATTAATTGCCGCAACCAGGCTGGAGGCGCTGGCCAATTACTGGTATTTCAATAGCCAGGCCAGAGGCGTGGTTTATACGGAATCCTTATACGCTATTCGCCATGAGCTGACCCGAGCCATAAACGGTCGTTTTCGCCGCAGTGATATAAAAAAAGGAAAAATGACCCGTAAAGAGATGCAAATCATTGGTCATCTTGCGCAGGGGATACAGCCGAAATCTATTGCCAAAATTGAGAACTGCAGCGTCAAAACGGTTTATACCCATCAGCGTAACGCGGAGGTGAAACTGGATTTTAAAATAAATAAATTAGCCATCTGAGATTTAAGCTCGGCAGCCGTTTATCCCTTCGCCGGGCGAGCGTAAATGTTATGGGTCGTAAATAATATATATTATATAAATCAATGCATTACCTGAAATAGTATCAAGCAGCCTTGCTCCGGCGCAGAAGAGACGCGTTGCTCAGGAAACGCAGCGTGGCGCGATAATCCTTCACCGCGCCACGGCCGATGGCTACCCGGTCGCTCTCCCATATCGGCGATTCGCCAGCAGACTCAGTCCGCAGCACAGCAGATAGTAAACCGCGCCGGTAAAAACAAAAATCGCCAGCGGGTAGATCTGCACCCGGTTATTGACCTGCCCGGCGACGGTAGTCAGCTCCGGTACATTGACGATAAAGGCCAGCGAGGTGTCTTTGAGCAGGCCGATAAATATCCCAACCAGCGACGGCTGAACGTTACGCAGGGCCTGCGGTAGCAGGATCAGGCGCAGCGTTTGCCCGGGAGCGAAACCCTGGGTCAGCGCTGCTTCGTATTGCCCACGGGGTAGCGATTGCAGGCCCGCCAGCACTGAATGCATCACCGAGGCGGCGGTAAACCACGCCAGCGCCACCGTGACGGTGACCGCGCCCGGGAGATCGCTGCCGGTGAGCATAGGAAGCAGATACCACAGCCAGAAAATCACGAAGATCAGCGGGATGCCGCGAATAATTTCCGCCCACAGAAATAGCAGCCGCCGCACGATCCCTTCGTAGCGCCAGGCGATAGCTGCCAGCAGAACGCCGCCCGGCAGCGCCAGCGCGGCGGCGCCGATAGCCATCAGCAGCGTCAGCACCACGCCGCCGGGGATACCGTCCGCCAGCCGCCCCCACAGCAGATAATCGAGGTTATCAACGATGACCGCCAGATTAGCGTTCATAACCGGCTCTCCTTTGCTGAGCTCTTCCCGGACCGAGACGCGTCAGCGCCACGCCCATCAGCACCCCAAGCGCCAGATACAGCGCGGTGCCGACGGCAAACGCCTCCAGCGCATGCGCGTTGTAGCTCTCGATTTGCCGCACCTGATAGGTCAGTTCGGCAAAGCCGATACCGCTCGCCAGCGAAGAGAGCTTCATCAGGTTGAGATACTGGCCGATAATCGGCTGCCAGGCGTTAGCCAGCCCCTGCGGCAGCAGAATGTGGCGCAGCTCCTGCCAGGGCGTAAACCCCTGCGACAGCGCCGCTTCCCGCTGACCGTGGCTAACGGCGCGCAGCCCGGAGGCGATCTCTTCAATCAGAAACGCCGAGGTAAAGACCCCGAGTCCCCACATTGAGCAGAGAAACTCCGGCGTCAGCCACCAGACGTTGCCCGGGAGAATCGACCAGCTGCGATCGTCATTAATAAAATCCCGCGCCCCCAGCGGCAGCAGATTCCAGGCGGCAAAATACCAGAACAGCAGCTGGACCAGCAGCGGCGTATTGCGGAACAGTGAAACCCAGGCCGCCACCAGCCAACGACCGGGCCTGCCGCCCCCGAGACGCAGTGCCAGCAGCAGGATGGCCAGCACGGTCGCCAGAACCATCCCGGCGATGCTGACCCAGACGGTGGTGAGAAAACCGGAGATGATCCATTGCAGCGGCTGCCCGCTCAGCACGCCATGCCAGTCGAGATGCGGGATCACGCCTCACTCTCCTGGTGCAGCGGATCGAGCACCTTTTGCAGGAAACGGCGGGTGCGGGCGTGCTGCGGCCGGGCAAAAAACTCGGCCGGCGGCGCGACTTCGAGAATATCGCCGCCGTCGATAAACACCACCCGGTCAGCAATCTCGCGGGCGAACTGCATCTCATGCGTCACCACCACCATGGTGATCCCGCTATGGGCGAGGTTTTTCATGACCTGCAGTACTTCGCCGATCATCTCCGGATCGAGCGCCGACGTGGGTTCATCGAACAGAATAATCTGCGGTGAGGAGGCGAGGGCGCGGGCGATAGCCACCCTCTGCTGCTGGCCCCCCGAGAGCTGGGCCGGCATCTGCCGGGCTTTATCCGCAAGGCCGACCTGGTTGAGCAGCGCCAGCGAGCGTTCGCGGGCGGCGCTTTTGCCCCAGCCGTGAACGCGTTCCAGCGCGAGGGTGATATTCTCCTGCGCCGTCAGGTGGGCATAGAGATTAAACTGCTGAAAAACAAAGCCGACCCGGCTGCGCAGCTGGCGCAGAGCGCTGCCGGTGAGCTGCGCTGTCGGTTTGCCGTCGATCAGTATTTCGCCGCCGCTGAGTGATTCAAGCTGGTTGATCAGACGGATCAGGGTTGATTTGCCCGATCCCGAAGGGCCGAGGATCGCCACCACTTCGCCGGGTTCAACCTGTAAGTTAACGCCGTTCAGCACCCGATGGTCGCCGTAGCTTTTGGCAACATCGCGAAACTCAATGCTGGCGCGCTGCAGATGCGAAAAATCCGCGGACGATGCCGCGGAGCGTGAAAATAGAGCCGATAACATCATCTTTCTCTGCTTATTTCGCTTCGATAGTAAAGGCGCGCGGCTGCGGGGTTTTGGTGCTCGGGCCAAACCAGACGTCGTAAATTTTGGCCGCCTCACCGGATTTCTCCAGCTTGACCAGCTCGTCATTGACCGCTTTCAGCAGGGCCGGTTCGCCTTTCTTCACGCCAACGCCAATCTCTTCTTTGCTCAGCAGGTCGGGGATGATTTTGAAGTTAGCTTTGTCCGGCGCTTCCGCCAGCAGTCCGGCCAGGATGGTGCTGTCCTGAGTGATGGCCTGCACGTTGCCGTTGCGCAGGGCGGTCAGCGCCAGCGGAATATCATCATAAGAGAGCACGCGCGATTGCGGGAAACGCTGATGCAGCGCCTGTTCGCCGGTGGTGCCTTTTACCGCGCCGATGCGCGCTTTGCTGTAATCATCGAGCTTATCCGGTGATTTTGCCGGAACGAGGAACTGCTGGCCGGTCACAAAGTAAGGTGTTGAGAAATCAATGACCTGTGCACGTTCCGGAGTGATGGTGATATCGGCGACGATCAGGTCGGCCTTGCCGGACTGCAGCAGCGGAATGCGGTTGGCCGGGTTAGTGGCGACCAATTCCAGCTTAACGCCGAGTGATTTGGCCAGCGCTTCGGCGAAGTCCACGTCGTAACCGACGATTTTATGCGTTTTCGGATCTACCGAACCGAACGGCGGGTTGGCGTCGAAGGTGGCGACTTTGACCACGCCGGCGGCTTTGATATCGGCTAATTGATCGGCCTGAGCCTGCGCGGCGAGCACCAGCATGCCCAGCGCCAGCGCGATTTTTGTTTTTGCAATGCGCATTGTTATTCCCCTGAATCCCTGTTTTGTTTTGTGTTTATCACGCTCCCACAAATCGCCCGTCGGCGGCAAAGAAGAAAAAGTTCTTATCTATAACGAAAAAGAACTTAACAAAGTTGTGGATATTGTTTAACCGGATGGGCTACTACGCTGGGGAAAAGTAGCCCGGACAGGTGCGTAGCACCGCCTCCGGGAGGGTGTAGAGGGGTTCCGTTCACCATCAAGTCGCAGAAAATGCCTCATCGAGGTACGTGAACGGGAAAAGGGGGAGAAAACCGTCTCCCCCTTTACAATC
>NZ_KV793466.1:0-1405 GCF_001808475.1 Klebsiella sp. HMSC09D12
CGCTGTCAGAGTCAGAATCACTGTCAGAATCCGAATCGCTGTCGCTATCCGAATCGGTGTCAGAATCCGAGTCACTGTCTGAATCCGAATCGCTGTCAGAGTCAGAATCGCTGTCGGAATCCGAGTCGCTGTCCGAATCCGAGTCACTGTCAGAATCCGAGTCACTATCAGAATCTGAGTCACTATCAGAATCGGAATCGCTGTCAGAGTCCGAGTCACTGTCTGAATCGGAATCGCTGTCGGAATCAGAATCGCTGTCGCTATCCGAGTCGCTGTCAGCATCCGAGTCACTATCGGAGTCCGAATCACTGTCCGCATCTGAGTCAGTTTCTGAAATCGAAGAGTGGTGATCTTTATTTGAGGTACCAGCAAACATTGCCGCAATACCCAGCAAAGCCGCGCCCGCCATTACCCATCCGGCAATACTTTGCCCTGCGCCTCCGGAGGCGATGACTTCTGAGAGATCGCTAATCAGCGAATAGTGGGCCCCATCGGTACCCGCACCTTCCAGCCACCATAGTGCGCCGGTTTCATCATCCATGAGCACCAAATCACTGTGCTGTCCATGCTCATCCACAACGAAAAAGTTTTTAATAGTAACGGTATCGCCGTTGTGGAGTTTTAGAACCAGATCATTACCTTGCCGGGTATACGAACTAATATCTTCACGCTTAACGTGCAGGAGAACCACTGACTGCGTATTGAGATTAATTAGATTGCCATCAACGGTGTATTCAACACCCGTTTCTTTCACTGTCACATTTATATTTTTCATCAGGTTACACCCTTGAAATGAAGACGCAGTCAGAGGTATGAGATAATTCTTAATTAGGCATCTTATTAGATATACCAGAACTTGCAGTCCCGCAAGGAGAGGGAAAACATTCCATTCACATCCTGAAATAACACAAACCCCATATATTACATAACGTTAAAATAATGAGCTTACATTTTGAGATGTTAATAAGAGAGATAATTAAAACGGTTACTCACGGTTATTACAATAAAGATAAAGTCATGGATAATACTTTTCTAATAGCGTTAAACCGCCATTTTTATGATAATAGAAAAATATCTGTGATATCTCTCAAAAAAATCATGCAAGAAAAAGCAAAAAATAATTTAAAGTTTAAAGTTTAAAGTAAATTTTAAGCAATATCCATTATATTTATAATGGTTTACTTATAAAAATAAATTGTTTGTGAATGGGGAAATTTATAAATAAGCAAGAGGGAATTCAGAGAGAGTCTTTTAAACCCACAAAGTTAATGTGAGTTATCGGAAATTAAAGAAACGTTTCGATGTAGTTTTAATTAAAATACTACCCACAAATAATTTAATGCATATGCATAATAAAAAACCCCGGCCTGCCGCTGAGGGATCCCCATAAAACAGCGCTAATAAA
>NZ_KV793467.1:0-502 GCF_001808475.1 Klebsiella sp. HMSC09D12
TTAATTATCGGTGATTACGCCCTTAAAGTCAATATAAGTACGGAATATATATACAAGATTTTATATCTTGCAAAGCGCCCATAGAGCGCCTTAATCGCTTTCTGACAGCCTCAATAAAAAAGGCGGGAATTACCCGCCTTTTTTTCTTACAGCTGCTTACGTGGCTTTTTACGCGTCATATACAACGGTATCGCGCAGTCTACCGCGTACAAAAAGCACGCCAGTGCGCCGCAGCCGTACAGGAACGCAAGCGGCTTATTATCGAAGTAGCTGAAAACCCCTGTCGCCGCACACAGGCCCAGAACAGAGACGCAGGCGCAGGTGATCTGCACCAGTTCCCTGTATCCCGCACGAACGATAAACCAGGGCAGGGCAAGCGCAGCGGCGCTAATAATTAATGCGAGAGGGACAAAAACGAGATAGTGATACATGTGAACTCCTTGATGGTTGCCGATACCGGCGATTGTTCGGGCGGCGGTGTTGCCTCCCGATGATTTAATTA
>NZ_KV793468.1:0-546 GCF_001808475.1 Klebsiella sp. HMSC09D12
CTGACAGTGACTCGGATTCCGACAGTGACTCGGATTCTGACAGCGATTCTGATACTGAAGCACCCACTGCAGCACAGAACATCACGGTTAATGACAATGTTGGTTCCATCACTGGTGTGCTTCATTCCGGTGATGTGACCGATGATACAACGCCGGAGATCAAAGGGACGGCAGAAGCGGGCGCCACGATAACGATTTATGACGGCGATACCGTACTGGGTTCAGTGGTTGTGGATCAGGATGGCAACTGGAGCTTTACTTTACCGGAGCTTAGCGAAGGTCCTCATAGCCTGAGCGCTACGGTGACCGACAAGGCCGGGAACGTCAGCGAGCGCTCTCCGGTGTTTGAGCTGACGGTGGATACAGTCGTGACTCCGGTCAGCGGTCTGCAGGTGACCGACGATGTGGCCGGGCATACCGGCCCGCTGGCCAGCGGCGATCTGACCAACGACGCCACGCCGGCCCTGAGCGGTACCGCCGAGGCGGGGGCCACGGTCACGATCTATGACGGTGACACGGTGCTGGGTACCGTGGTTGCCGGCGAGG
>NZ_KV793468.1:566-906 GCF_001808475.1 Klebsiella sp. HMSC09D12
GTTTGAGCTGACAATTGATACCACCGCGCCGTCTGCCAGTGCGCCGGAGGTGACCGACGACGTGGCCGGACACACCGGCCCGCTGGCCAGCGGCGATCTGACCAACGATGCCACGCCGACCCTGAGCGGCACGGCGGAGGCGGGGGCCACGGTCACGATCTACGACGGCGACACGGTGCTGGGTACCGTGGTTGCCGGCGAGGACGGACGCTGGAGCTACACCCCTGATGCACTGGATGAAGGCAGCCACAGCCTGAGCACCACGGTGACGGATAAGGCGGGGAACGTCAGCGAGCGCTCCCCGGCGTTTGAGCTGACAATTGATACCACCGCGCCGTCT
>NZ_KV793468.1:926-1060 GCF_001808475.1 Klebsiella sp. HMSC09D12
ACCGTGGTTGCCGGCGAGGACGGACGCTGGAGCTTTACGCCGGATACCCTGGACGAGGGCAGCCACAGCCTGAGCACCACCGTGACGGACAAGGCCGGGAACGTCAGCGAGCGCTCTCCGGTGTTTGAGCTGAC
>NZ_KV793469.1:0-41815 GCF_001808475.1 Klebsiella sp. HMSC09D12
CTCCCGGATGCACCATATTCTCCGAGATAACAGCCACGCGGTTGTTTCATGGTCTGCGAGATGATCGCCAGCACCAGGGAGGATAACGTTGCTTTAGCAACGGCCCGCAGGGCGAACCGAGTGAGTCATGCTCCCGGATGCACCTATTCTCTTCATAATAAATATTCTTCAGTTCCTCCTCCTTATCTCAAGCATGTTAAGCGCAATAATTCACCTTATTCTTCAGCATTTTTTTCATTGGCAACTCCCTCTTTCCACTATAATTTATTCCTGTATATCGATCTGATTTTGGGTGAGATAAGTGCAAGGAGAGAAATCCATGAAATGGTTCAAAGCAATAACTGCGTTTTGCGCGACGCTGCTGGTGGCCGTATCGCTGGCGGGCTGTGCCGGTTCGTCCACAAAGGAGAGTACCGGTGGTTACATTGACGATACCGTCATTACGACTAAAGTAAAAACCGCGCTCTTCAATGACAAAGAGATAAAGTCTTCAGAAATTAGCGTCCAGACCTTTAAAGGTCGCGTACAGCTCAGCGGCTTTGTCTCATCCGCAGACAGCGCTAAACGTGCGGTCGAAGTCACGAGAAAAGTGCAGGGCGTTCGCGTGGTTGAGAACGATTTAAGAATCAAATAATCGCAGCAGACTGCACTGTTATTAGCAAGGGCGCCACAGAGCGCCCTTGTTGCATCTACCGCTGGCAGCGACAAACCTGACCTTTTGCGTTACAGTAACACCTCCTTAACCGGTTGATGAGAAGACGATGTACGAACGTTATGCAGGACTGATTTTTGATATGGATGGCACGATCCTCGATACCGAGCCGACGCATCGTAAGGCATGGGACGAGGTTCTGGGACGTTACGGCATGCGTTTCGATATGCAGGCCATGGTCGCGCTTAACGGATCTCCAACCTGGCGGATTGCTCAGGCCATTATTGAATTAAATCAGGCTGATTTAGATCCTCATCTTCTGGCGCAGGAAAAAACTGCCGCTGTGAAAGCGATGCTGCTTGATAGCGTCCGTCCTTTACCGCTTATTGAGGTGGTCAAAGAGTGGCACGGTCGTCGTCCGATGTCAGTCGGTACCGGCAGCGAGAGCGCCGTTGCTGAAGCGCTGCTGGCTCATCTGGGTCTGCGTCACTACTTCTCGGCGGTGGTTGCCGCGGATCATGTCGCCAACCATAAACCCGCACCTGATACTTTCTTACTTTGCGCAGAGCGCATGGGCGTTGCGGCGGAGAAGTGCGTGGTCTTTGAAGATGCGGACTTCGGGCTGCAGGCGGCGAAGCGCGCCGGAATGGATGCCGTGGACGTGCGATTGCTGTGAGCGACTCGCTGTCGCTGATATCGCTGTTTGCCAGTAGCTTTC
Organism: Klebsiella sp. HMSC09D12; assembly: GCF_001808475.1. Classification (NCBI taxonomy): domain Bacteria; kingdom Pseudomonadati; phylum Pseudomonadota; class Gammaproteobacteria; order Enterobacterales; family Enterobacteriaceae; genus Klebsiella; species Klebsiella sp. HMSC09D12. Next base: position 1,371 of record NZ_KV793469.1, read on the forward strand.
TAAGCGCAACGCTGCTTCCCGGCAACTCGGAAGTGGTGTTGATCGCCATGCTGCTGGCGGGGGTTAGCCAGCCGTGGTTACTGGTTTTAATAGCAATAATCGGTAATAGCCTTGGAGGGGTAACTAACGTTATTCTGGGGCGCCTGTTTCCGCTGCGCAAGACATCGCGCTGGCAGGAGAAGGCGACCGGCTGGCTGAGGCGCTACGGCGCGGTCACGCTATTATTAAGCTGGGCGCCTGTTATAGGCGATTTGCTGTGTTTACTGGCGGGATGGATGCGCATTTCCTGGGGGCCAGTGCTCTTTTTTTTATGCCTTGGCAAAGCATTACGCTATATCGTCGTTGCGGCGATAACGCTTCAGGGCATGACGTGGTGGCACTAATTGGACTGATTGTTCAACCATTACAATTATGCTAATTCAAACGATTTCGACAGGCGGGAGGTCAAATTGATCCCGGACGTATCACAGGCGCTGGCCTGGCTGGAAAAAAATCCGCAGGCGCTGCAGGGTATTCAACGCGGTCTAGAGCGCGAAACGCTGCGCGTCAACGCTGATGGCACGCTGGCCACTACCGGCCATCCGGAAGCACTGGGTTCAGCGCTGACTCATAAATGGATTACCACCGATTTTGCCGAAGCTTTGCTGGAGTTTATTACGCCGGTTGATGGCGATATTCAGCATATGCTCACCTTCATGCGCGATGTTCATCGCTATACCGCGCGCCATATTGGCGACGAGCGGATGTGGCCGCTGAGCATGCCGTGCTATATCGCGCCCGGCCAGGATATTGAGCTGGCGCAGTACGGCAGCTCAAATATCGGCCGTCTGAAAACGCTGTATCGCGAAGGATTGAAGAATCGCTACGGCGCGCTTATGCAAACGATCTCCGGCGTGCACTATAACTTCTCTCTGCCGATGGCTTTCTGGCAGGCCAGGTGCGGCGTCGAGGATGCTGAAAGCGGGAAAGAGGCCATTTCTGCCGGCTATTTCCGATCTATTCGCAACTACTATCGTTTTGGGTGGGTCATCCCGTACCTGTTCGGCGCTTCCCCGGCTATTTGTTCGTCGTTCCTGCAAGGGAAGCCGACCACGCTGCCGTTTGAGAAAGCCAGCAACGGCATGTACTACCTGCCTTATGCGACCTCATTGCGCCTGAGCGATCTCGGCTATACCAATAAGTCGCAAAGCAATCTCGGAATTACGTTTAACGATCTGCATGAGTATGTGGCAGGATTGAAGCGGGCGATTAAAACGCCATCCGAAGAGTATGAGAATATCGGGCTGGAGAAAGACGGCAAGCGTCTGCAAATTAACAGCAACGTGCTGCAGATCGAAAACGAGCTGTACGCGCCGATTCGGCCGAAACGCGTGACCCGCAGCGGTGAAACGCCTTCCGACGCGCTGCTGCGCGGCGGCATTGAATATATCGAAGTCCGCTCCCTGGATATCAACCCGTTCTCACCGATTGGCGTTGACGAACAGCAGGTACGTTTCCTCGATCTGTTTATGGTCTGGTGCGTGCTGGCCGATGCGCCGGAAATGAGCAGCGACGAGCTGCTGTGCACGCGCACTAACTGGAATCGGGTGATTCTGGAAGGCCGCAAGCCGGGCCTGACGTTGGGTATTGGCTGCGAAACCGCCCAGTACCCGCTGGCTCAGGTCGGCAAAGATCTGTTCCGCGATTTACGCCGCGTGGCGCAAACGCTGGATAGCATCCACGGATGCCAGGCTTATCAGCAGGCCTGCGATGAGCTGGTCGCCTGCTTTGACAACCCGGAATTAACCTTCTCGGCGCGCGTTCTGCGTTCTATGCTTGAAGAGGGGATTGGCGGTACCGGCAGAGAGCTGGCCGATCGGTATCGGACGATGCTGCGCGAAGAGCCGCTGGAAATTTTAAGCGAAGCGGATTTTGCTGCCGAACGCGAAGCGTCGGTACAGCGTCAGAAGAAGGTGGAAGCGGCGGACAGCGAGTCGTTTGAAGCGCTACTGGCGAGGCATGCGTAGTTTTACGAGCCGTAAAAAAGAAAACGGCCACATCACTGTGGCCAAACTTTCATCTCTGATTCAGGGATGATGATGATAATAAATGCGCGTCTTTCATATACTCAGACTCGCTGCCTCAAAAAGAGTTCATTTTATTTTTAAAAAAATCACTATCGGAGGTGAAGAATGCCGTTGTTAGATAGTTTCACAGTCGACCATACCCGAATGGAAGCGCCTGCGGTGCGCGTGGCGAAGAAAATGAACACGCCTCACGGCGATGAAATCACCGTTTTCGATCTGCGATTCTGCGTACCAAACCAGGAAGTGATGCCGGAAAGAGGTATTCACACCCTTGAGCACCTGTTTGCCGGCTTTATGCGCGATCACCTGAACGGCAATGGTGTGGAAATTATCGACATCTCTCCGATGGGCTGCCGTACCGGGTTCTATATGAGCCTGATCGGTACGCCGGACGAGCAGCGCGTCGCGGATGCCTGGAAAGCGGCGATGGCCGACGTGCTGAAGGTGAAAGATCAGAACCAGATCCCGGAGCTGAACGTTTACCAGTGCGGAACCTACACCATGCACTCGCTGGAAGAAGCCCAGGAAATCGCTCGCCATATCATTGAGCGTGATGTCCGCGTCAACAGCAACGACGAGCTGGCGCTGCCGAAAGAAAAACTGCAAGAGCTGCACATCTAGTGCTATCGCTACGGCCCGGCGAACGCTGCCGGGCCGCAATTCATCAACGCCGCAATGTCGACAACTTTAACCCTCAACTTCCAGCATCGTTCACTGGTGCCCTTTGCCCATGATTATGCCCATGGCGATAGCGAACCCTGGCATCAGCACGATTGCGCTCAGCTGTTACATATCCTCAGCGGCGTAGTACGGGTGGAAACCGCGCAGGGTTATTGGGTTGTGCCGCCGGGGCGAGGCGTCTGGCTTCCCGCCGGTACGCCGCATACGCTACGGATTACCGGCGCGGCGGCTGCGCGAACCCTGTTTATCGATCCCCTTGCCCGCGCCGATCTCCCTTCAACCTGCCAGATAGTACAGATCACTCCGCTGCTGCGTGAACTGATTGTCGCGTCGCTGACGCTGGCGGAATCTTACGCGCCGGGCAGCCGCGATGAACGAATCTACGAACTGATCCTCGATGAGATTCGCGGTATGGCGGTGCTGCCGTTTGGCCTGCCGGAGCCGCAAAGCGAAGCGCTGCGCCGTTTATGCCAGAAGGTACGAGAAGCGCCAGGAGAGCCGTGGGGCAGCGCCGCGGCGGCGAAAGAGAGCAGCATGAGCGAGCGCACGCTGAATCGCCATTTTCAGCAGCAGACCACGCTCACCTGGAGCGAGTGGGTGCGCCGGGCGAAGCTGATGGAAGCGCTGGTTCGCCTGGCGCAGGGGCATTCGGTACTGCGGGTGGCGCTGGATCTCGGCTACGGCAGCCACAGCGCTTTTAGCGCCATGTTTCGCCGGGTGTTAGGCGTGACCCCCAGCGATTACTTCCGCTCGCCGGAGTGATGGTTTTCGCTCATCGCGTTGCACAGCGCCTGCAGCGAGGCGCGCGCCACGTCGTTATCAATTCCGACCCCCCAACGGCTCTCGCCATTCGGGAAGACGCAGCGAATATAGGCCACTGAACGGCTGTCGCTGCGTTCACCCAGGGTGTGCTCATGATAATCTTTAATCACGGAGTTTTGCCTTAACAGGACGCTCAGCCCGGCGGCGGCGGCGGACAGCAGGCCGTTGCCGCGGCTCTGCAGTCGTCGCGTTTCACCGGCGATGCGCAGGGTAGCCTGCAGAGAAAGCTGGCCGTCCTGCTGGCTATCGCTTTGGTAATCCAGCAGCGCAAGCGGCGGCTGGGGGAGCAGTCCGTAGCGCGCGCGAAACAGCTGCCATAGCGCATTCTGGGTCATCTCTTTCCCGTGAGCGTCGGTTTCGTGCTGGACGTGCAGGCTAAAATCCTGCTGCAGCGCACGCGGAAGCTTGAGGCCATGATTCTGTTCAATCAGCCATGCGCTCCCGCTTTTGCCGGACTGGCTGTTAACGCGGATCACCGCCTCGTAGCTGCAGCCGATATCCTGCGGATCGATAGGCAGATAGGGCATTTCCCAGCGTTCGCCGGGCCGGCGGGCATCGAATCCCTTTTTAATGGCATCCTGATGCGAGCCGGAAAAGGCGGTGTAGGCCAGACTGCCCGCCCAGGGATGGCGCGGATGAACCGGGATCTGATTGCAGCTTTCGACGATTTCGACCACCCGCTTCATCCCGGAGAATTTGAGCCGGGGATTGACGCCCTGGCTGTAGAGATTCATCGCCAGCGTCACCAGGCAGACGTTACCGGTGCGCTCGCCGTTGCCGAACAGGCAGCCTTCGACGCGGTCGGCGCCTGCCATCACCGCCAGCTCCGCGCTGGCAACGCCGGTACCCCGATCGTTATGCGGATGGACGCTGATGCATACATCGGCGCGGCGCGAAAAGTGACGGCAAAAATGCTCAATTTGATCGGCATATACGTTGGGCGTGCTCACCTCTACCGTCGCGGGCAGATTGATAATCATCGGCCGTTCGGCGCAGGGCTGCCATATTTCCGCCACCGCCTCGCAAATCTCCAGCGCGAATTCCGGCTCGGTGAAGCAAAAGGTTTCCGGAGAGTACTCGTATTGCCAGCGGGTCAGCGGCTGCTGCTCGCACTGCTGACGGATAAGCCGGGTCGCGCGGGTCGCCAGGTCGATCACCTGCGCTTTGTCCATTCCAAAAACCAGCTCGCGAAACAGCGGCGCGGTGGCGTTATAGAGGTGTACGGTAGCGCGGTGGGCATCGCGCAGAGCGGCAAACGTACGCAGGATCAAATCCTCCCGCGCCTGGGTCAGTACCTGAATCGTCACATCCTGCGGAATGCGCTGCTCTTCAATCAGTTGACGTACAAAGTTGAAGTCGGTTTGTGAGGCGGAGGGAAAGGCGACCTCAATCTCTTTAAAACCACACTCCAGCAGTAAATCCCAGAACTGCAGCTTGCGCGCGCTATCCATCGGCTCGGCCAGCGCCTGGTTGCCGTCGCGCAGATCGGTAGAGAGCCAGCGAGGGGCGCGGGTTATTTGCTGCTCTGGCCAGCGGCGGTCAGGCAGGGCGATCGGCGGATAGGGGCGGTATTTTTCACCGGGTTGAGTCAGCATGATTTTCTCCTTCTTAGCGGATCTTCATCGTGCATGAGGTGGGCAAAAGCGATCTCCAGCAAACCGGACATCGACTAGCGCAAACTGGACAATCTGCGTTTTGGGCAATAAAAAAGGGATCCGCAGATCCCTTCAGGGTAAATCTTAATGCGCGCCGCCGCCGCCGCCCCCGGCGCTAAACGGCGGTCTGGCAAACCATACCAGCCCGAGCAGAAGGATAAACACCGCCGCCGAGAACCAGAAAATTTCGTTGGCGGAGATAATCAGCCCCTGGTTGGTAATCTGCTGCGCTATCCAGCCGGATGCCTGCTGTTGCGTCATTCCTAATCCCTGCAGCTGGTCGTACATCTGCTGGGCGTTGGGATTGTATGGCGTCACCGACTCGGTAAGCTGCGCATGGTGCAGCGCCTCGCGGTTCGTCCACATGGTGGTGGTAATCGAGGTGCCGATAGACCCCGCCAGCGTACGCGTGAAGTTCGACAGGCTCGACGCCGCCGCCAGCCTTTCCGGCGGCAGGCCGGACAGGGTGATGGTGGTCAACGGCATAAAGAAGCAGGCCACCGCGAAGCCCTGGATAAACTGCGGCCACGCCGAGGCGCCAAAGTCCATTCCCGGTTCGAAGGTCCATGCGCGCCAGTAGAAACAGACCGCGTACATGATAAAGCTAAATGTGACCAGCCGACGCATATCCAGCTTATGCGCAAAGCGGCCGATAATCGGCGACAGGATAACCGGGATCACCCCGACCGGCGCCGAAGCCAGACCGGCCCAGGTAGCGGTATAGCCGTATACCTCCTGCAATAGCTGCGGCAACAGCACGATAGCGCCGAAGTAGAGCATATAGGCGAGGCTGATGCACAGGCAGCCGATGGTAAAGTTTCGCGACTTGAAGAGCGACAGATCGACGATGGGGTTGTCGTCGGTTAGCTCCCAGACGATCAGGAAACTTATCGCCACCACCGCGACAATCGTCAGGATGATGATCTCGTTGGAGGCGAACCAGTCCAGCTCTTTACCCCGGTCGAGCATTACCTGCAGGCTACCGATACCGATAATCAGCAGCGCCAGGCCCACGCCGTCAATCCGCCGCTGTTCGGTGCGGGTTTCCCGGTTGCGCAGCGTTTGCAGCGTCATCACCACCACGGCGATGCCAATCGGCACGTTGATGAAGAAGATCCAGCCCCAGTGGTAGTTGTCGCTGATATAGCCGCCGAAAATCGGGCCGCAAATCGGCGCGACGATCACCGTCATTGACCACAGCGCCAGCGCGATTGACCGCTTGGCGGGCGGGTAGTTGCTGAGCAGCAGACTTTGCGACAGCGGGATCAGCGGACCGGCGACGATCCCCTGTATCACGCGGAAGAAAATCAGCATCGTCAGGCTGTTGGAGACGCCGCAGGCCCAGGAGGCGATAGCGAACGCCACCGTCGACCAGAGGAATAGCTTCACTTCGCCAACGCGCTTTGCCAGCCAGCCGGTAATCGGAATGGAGATAGCGTTCGCCACCCCAAACGAGGTGATAACCCAAGTCCCCTGGCTCAACGATGAGCCAAGGTTACCGGCGATGGTGGGGATGGCCACGTTGGCGATGGTGGAATCCAGCACCTGCATAAAGGTCGCGAGCGACAGCGCAATGGTCATAATGACCAGCTGCGCGCCTTCCAGCGGTTTTTGCTGTTGCATTACGCTCACCCCGAATTATCCGGCGTTGGCCTGGATGATGTCGTTTATCAGCTTATTGACCGGCTCAAGGCCGATTTCACGGGCATTGCTTTCGTAAACCGGAGCGCTACGTACCTGGCTTGCCAGCATCTCGCCGCCGCGGTCGGTGGTGTTCACTTCAACCAGCGTCGAAAGGCCGATGCGCAGCGGGTGCTCTGCCAGCTGTTTTTCATCCAGCTCGATACGTACCGGCAGGCGCTGAACCACTTTGATCCAGTTGCCGGTAGCGTTCTGCGCAGGCAGCAGCGAGAAGGCGCTCCCGGTCCCCATATCGAGACCGACGACTTTACCGGTGTATTTCACATCATCACCATAAATGTCGCTGATCACGGTGGCAGGCTGACCAATACGCATGTGCGCCAGCTGCGTTTCTTTGAAGTTGGCGTCAATCCACAGGTTGGTCGCCGGAACGACGGCCATCAGCGGGGTAGTGGTGGTGATTTGCGCGCCGGGCTGAACGGAACGGCGAGAAACGTAGCCGCTAATTGGGCTGACGATCTTCGTCCGCTGCAGGGCCAGCCAGGCGTTACGCACTTCGGTGGCCGCTTGCAGGACCGCAGGCTGTTGTTCCAGCTTCGTGCCCAGAACGATCGCCTGGTTGGCGTTGTATTGCTGAATCGCCACGTCCAGTTCGGCCTGCGCGCTGGCAACCGTGTCGCGCGCATGCTGCAGCTCTTCGCGGCCAATCAGGTTGGCCGCGCCCAGCGGAATACGACGGTTAAGGTCGGTTTGCGCCTGGGAAAGCGCGGTTTTTTTCACTTCGATGCTGGCCTGCAGCTGCTTGCTGTTGATCATCTGCTGGCGCGTTTGACGTACGCTGGCGGCCAGCTGGGTTTGCGCTTTTTCAAATGCCTGCTGGGCGTCGGTCTGGTCGAGGGTGACCAGCGGATCGCCTTTTTGCACGTAGTCGGTGTTGTCGGCCCAGACTTTCGTCACGCTGCCGGACACCTGGGCCATAATCTGTACCTGATTCCCTGCCACGTACGCGTCGTCGGTCTCTTCGTAGTGACGCAGTACCAAAAACCAATAAATCCCGTATGCCACGGCAACAATAATAAAGAGCAAGGTCAGCAGCAGGAGGGCGCCTTTACGCTTCCCTTTTTTGCTGCCCGGTTGCTGCGGGGTTTGGCTCTCCGCATTTGCGCTCATGTTATTCTCCACGATCTTATTATTTCACATCGGCTGAGCCGACCTGTTTATCAGAAAGGCCAGCAGAAAGATCTGCTGGCCTGTCCGTTTTCCTTGTCAATCCAGAAAAATTGGTGAGCGGTTGGTTCCGCGCTTAGCGCAGAGACTCCGCAAGCACGCCATCCTCTTCCATTTGGTCAAGGCGACCAAGCAGCTTACGGGTGATGTGCTCAAGCTGATCCTTTTCGCTGGTGCTTAAAGAGGACCAGAGCTGATGCAGGCAGTTGTGCTGCGGCGGTAAGACTTCGCGCAGGAACTGATGCCCTTTTTCGGTAAGCTGTAGATGCAGGCAGCGACGATCGTTATCGCTTTCGCGGCGCTCGATCCAGCCGCGTTTTTCCAGCTCGTCGGCAATGCGCGTGGCGTTGGTTCGCGAAGAGCCCAGCGCGCAGCTCAGCTCGGAAGGCTGAATGCTGTGGTTTTCCTGAGACTCAAGCGTGATCAGCGCCATAAACAATGTCTCGTTAATCCCTTGCGCTTTCAGCATCTTGTTACGGTTTTCCAGCAGTTTTCCCTGCATATGCATGCAAAGACGAGTAAGCAGAATTTCCTGAAAAGGGAAGTCTTCGTGACGGCTGGCGCGGAACTTGAGCATTTGCTCAATGGGAGTAAACGAACTATCCATTTTGGTTATGACCTCATTAATTACAGCCGATATAATAACTATTGTGACAAATAAATCAAATCAATTATTGACAAAAACTTATACTTTAAGCTTATAGCCATACGCTGATTTTCCAGACAACACCGTAGGTTAGCGCGCTCAAAAGCGTAGGCGTAATTATGCTGCGTGTTTTCCAAAACGCCAGGCCCAACGCGGCGAAGCCTGCTAATGTGGGCAGCAGGCGGCGGGCGTCATGGAGGATTTCCGGCACGCTGGAGACAACCAGCAGCGCGCAAATGGAGGCGATGCCGATGGTATCGAGCAGGACGCTGACCGGGCCGCGGCGAGTCGGACGCACGTTTCCGGCGCGCAGGCGCAGCGGCAGATAGCGAAAGAGATAGTTCACGCAGCCGACCACGACGCCGAGAATGAAGACATCACTGTTCATCGGGCATCCCCTGAATGCTGGCCTGCACCAGAGCAGTCAGGCAGCCGCAGACAATCCCGGCAAGGATCGCCGCGGGTATGGAAAACAGAATCATGCCAGCCAGCGCGCCTGCCAGCGCGGCGGTAACGCTCAGCGACTGCTTGCGCTGGAATGAGGCGAGTAAAAAGCTCATAAACAGCGCCGGCAGCATAAAGCCCAGCGCCGCTTCCACTGCCGGAAAGTTAGTCAGCAGGCCGCTGCCCGAATAAGCGCCGATCAGCGTGCCGAAGACCCATGAAGCCCAGGACATAAAAGCGATGCCGATCATCCAGTTATCGCTCCAGCGTCGATTGTCGCGGACCAGCTTAGCGGTGGCAGCGGCAAAAACTTCATCGGTCAGGCCGAATGCCCAGAGTGCGGTTTTTTTCTTGCTCATCGCGCGCTGAATGCGGCTGCGCAGGGACGGGCCGTACAGCACATGGCGAACGTCCATCGCCATGACGGTGAGCGCGGCGACCCATAGCGAGCTTCCTGCGGCCAGCATGGCGGTGATCACGAACTGGCTGGCGCCGGCGTAAATAATGCAGGAGAAGAACAGGCTTTCCAGCGGAGTAAAGCCAAGCTTAGTGGCGTTGAGACCGAAGGCGAAGGCGACGGGAATATAGCTGATGACGATCGGCAGGCTGTCCTTAATGCCTTCAGCCAGCGTCGCCTCGTCAGCGGGGGGAGTGTGCATCAATGCGTCAGGGTTTTCCATAGGAGTTGCTTATTAATAACTCACGTGAAAATCACATGATTAATCAGGTGGATTTACCTTAGCAGAGAGCGGCGCGGCTTAACAGTAACGAAAACGTTGATGGCTAAAGTTATGCAGTTTATTTGCATATCAATCCATCATTTAGAACAGGAGATGTCGTGTTGTGCAGGAGGCCGTCTTCCCCGGGGGCGACGCAAAGCGCCTTGCCCGGGCTACGGGTTTTGTAGCCCGGACAGATGTGTAGTATCGCCTCCGGGAATTGGCTATAAATTGGGAGACTATTTCTGCGCGGCCAGCGCTTCTTCCACCCAGCCGTCAAACTGCTGCTGGTGGGCTTTGATCCAGCCATCGACGTGGCCCTGGATATCTGCCTCAGAACCATGTCCCGCGTGCATCATGGCATTTTCGGCGTTGATATCGGCAATCGGCAGCTTCATGATGCTGAACAGTTTCGCCGCCGCCGGGTTTTTCTCGGCCCAGGATTTGTTGGCGACAATATGCATTGTGTTCACCGGGAAGCCATAGTTCATGCCGTTTGGCAGCTTGGTATCAATATCTTTCTGTTCGCCCGGCAGGGAAGAGAACGGCACCTGCAGCCAGACGACATCTTTACCCGGCTTCAGCACGTCGCTGACCCAGTAAGGCGTCCAGGTGTAGTAGATCACCGGTTTGCCCTCCTTATAGCGGGCGATGGTATCGGCCATCATCGCCGCATAGTTGCCCTGATTATGCACTACCGTATTGCTCAGGCCGTAGGCATCAAGCTGATGGTTGATGACCGCTTCACAGCCCCAGCCTGGCGTACAGCCGGTCAGATCGGCTTTGCCGTCGCCGTTGGTGTCAAAAAGTTTGGCGATTTTCGGATCTTTTAGCTGGTCGATAGATTTGATGTGGTACTGCTCGGCCGTTTTCTTATCAATCAGGTAGCCCTGCGCCGCCCCATTCACAAACACGCCTTCGCGGTAGAATTTTTTATCACCGCCGGCGGCTGCGTACATATCGTCATGCAGCGGCTGCCAGTTGGTGGCGATGTAGGTGGTATCACCTGCGGCGATCGAGGTGTAGGCGACGTTATAGTCAACTTCGCTCGGCTTATCGACGGTATAGCCGAGCTTTTCCAGCGCGCGGCTGACCAGCAGGGTCTGGAAGGTCTCTTCCGAAATTGTGCTCTGTGCTGGTTTTACGGTAATGCCTTTACCAGGCAGATCCGCCGCGAAGGCGGTGGTCGAAATGAGGGCGGTAAACGCTGTGGCAAGGATCGCTGTATGTCGCATCGTTGTTCCTTTATTTGTCAGAAGGGAAGTCCATCCCCCCGGCAGGGGGGGATGTGCTCTTATTTACAGAAAGGGCGAGTAATCAGCCCCAGAGGGCCGGTTGCGTACCAGCGGCGGTTGCCGCGGCTGCGCGAGTCCCGTCCTACGGCCTGAGTCAGACGGTCAAGAATAATGGCGAGGATAACAATCCCGACGCCGCCAACGGTGGCCAGACCCATATCAAGGCGACCGATGCCGCGTAGTACCATCTGGCCAAGACCGCCAACGGCAATCATTGAGGCAATCACCACCATCGACAGGGCCAGCATTAGCGTCTGGTTAACCCCGGCCATAATGGTCGGCATGGCCAGAGGCAGCTGAACCTTAAACAGCATCTGACGCGGGCTGGCGCCGAAGGAGCGCGAAGCTTCAATCAGATCCGCCGGCACCTGGTTAATCCCCAGAATAGTCAGACGAACAATCGGCGGTAGGGCGAAGATAATGGTCACTACCACGCCCGGAACGTTACCGATACCGAACAGCATGACGATGGGCACGAGATAAACGAACGCCGGGGTGGTTTGCATCGCATCCAACAGCGGACGGATAATCTTCGCCGCCCGCGGGCTCCGCGCCAGCCATATCCCAAGCGGCAGGCCGATCAGCATACAAAACAGCAGCGCGGTCAGCACCAGCGCCAGGGTTACCATCGCCTGCGACCAGGCGCCGATAGCGCCGATGGCGATCAGCGAAATCAGCGTCGCCGCGCCCATGCCGATGCTGGAAATCTGCCAGGCAATCAGCGAGAAAATAATAATCGCCACCGGCGCCGGCATGCCCAGCAGCAGTTGCTGGAAGGCGCTCAGGATGTAATCCACCGGTACGCGGATCCCCTGGAAAATCGGACGGAAATGCATCACTACCCAGTCGATGCCGTGCGTGACCCAGCTATCGAGCGGAATCAGCGTTTTATGGAACGGATCCATTATATTGAAGTGTTCCGGCTGCGGCGCAGGCGCGCTGCTTAGCCAGTCGGCACCGCCGCCATCGGTCGGTGCTGGCGTAGAAGTGCCCCACGCATCGGCGGATTGCGCGGCGCTATCCGCCGCCGGTGCGGTGTCCCACGGGTTAGATTGATCAGCCATTGTTTGCCCCCTCGCGATCTAAAGCCTGCAGCAGCATGCGTTTTGAAATGATGCCGATGTACTGGTGCCCTTCATCGACAACCGGCACCGCGCACGGTGCATGGCCGACGTGAGAGAGCAGCTCGCTGAGCGGCGTTTGCGCATCCACCGCCTGTGGGGAGTCGATTAACGCCGCATCAATTCCCTGACCCTCGCTCAGCGCGGCTTTCAGGGAATCGATGGAAACAATGCCAACAAACTTATTCCCGCGTTCAATGACGTAGCCATATTCGCGGTCTTCATCCTGAAGTAATTTCAGCGCGGAACGCGGGCCGAAACCTGGCGTTTTACGAATCAGGCCAACCGGACTACGGCGGGCAATATCTTTGGCACTGAATACCTGGCTAATATCGACGCCGCGGAAGAAGGTTCGAACATAATCATTGGCAGGATTATTGAGTATTTCATCCGGCGTACCGACCTGAACCACTTCACCATTTTGCATAATGGCAATGCGATCGCCAATTCGCATGGCTTCATCAAGGTCGTGGGAAATAAATACCACGGTGCGCTGATGTCTGGCCTGTAATTTAGTTAGCTCATCCTGCATTTCCGTACGAATTAAGGGATCGAGCGCCGAGAAGGCTTCATCCATTAACAGAATATCGGGGTTGATCGCCAGCGCGCGGGCGAGACCAACGCGCTGACGCATGCCGCCGGAGAGCTCGTCCGGCCAGGCGTGAGCGTAGTTTTCCAGACCTACCTGACGCAGCGCCTCCAGCGCTTTCTCCTGGCGTTCCTGAGTCGGCACGCCGGCCAGCTCCATGCCGAAAGCGGCATTATCCAGTACGGTCATGTGCGGCATAAGGGCAAATGATTGAAAAACCATTGCAATCTTTTTCCTGCGCACTTCGCGAAGCTCGGCCTCAGAGATTTTAGCGATATCGACACCGTCGATCAGAACCTGGCCGCGGGTGGGTTCAATCAGGCGATTGAGAAGGCGAACCATGGTCGATTTCCCCGATCCGGAGAGCCCCATGATGACGAATATCTCGCCTTCTTCAATGGTCAGACTGGCGTTCTTTACGCCAAGCGACAACCCCGTCTTTTCCAGTATTTGTTCTTTCGATAGTCCTTTTTCGATATATTTGAAAGCCCGCTGCGGGTGCTCGCCAAATATCTTATAGAGATTCTTGATTTCTAATTTAATTGCCATGCAATAGAGCGTTTCCTGTTATTTATTAATATCGATATGGTACCCGGTGGTGATAATTGCTTTTTTACACCCTAACATACTGAGAATCTGTGACAACCCTTTATGGCGAATTACTGCGGGAATGCACAAGGGACAATTCCGGTACATCCCCCGTGATATAAGGGCTGAGCGGGAATTGCTCATGGTTGATATTTTTTAGTTATGTTAGCTTAATTCGGGCGGAAATCGATGGCATTCTGTTGAATATGACGCAGTGATGACCGAAAGATATTGAGTGGGATGAAAATGAATAATGTGAAATAAATCACCAGGAAATATGCAGATATATTCCTGGTGAAAGTAAGGCTAAAAGTCCCAATCGCTATCGACGGTTTCTTCCGCTTTTCCCATGACATACGACGAACCCGAGCCGGAGAAGAAGTCGTGGTTTTCGTCGGCATTCGGCGAAAGCGCAGCGAGGATCGCCGGGTTGACGGCAGCCATTTCCGCCGGGAACAGCGCCTCGTAGCCGAGATTCATCAGCGCCTTGTTGGCGTTATAGCACAGGAAGGCGTTAACCTCTTCAACCCAGCCGCTATCGCCATACAGCTCGCGGGTATAGGCCAGCTCGTTGTCATACAGATCCATCAGCAGATCGAGGGCGAAGTTTTTCATCTCTTCACGCTTCTCGGCGCTGACTATTTCCAGCCCTTTCTGGAATTTGTAGCCAATGTAATAACCGTGTACCGCTTCATCGCGGATGATCAGGCGAATCAGATCGGCGGTGTTGGTCATCTTCCCCCGGCTGGAGAAGTACATCGGCAGCCAGAAGCCGGAATAGAAAAGGAATGATTCGAGAAAAACGCTGGCGATTTTTTTCTTCAGCGGTTCATCAGCCTGGTAGTACTCCAGCATCAGCTGCGCTTTACGCTGCAGCGGCGCGTTTTGTTCGCTCCAGGCGTAAGCGGCATCGACGTCTTTAGTCTGGCAGAGAGTAGAGAAAATGGAGCTGTAGGAGCGAGCGTGTACCGCCTCCATAAAGCTGACGTTCGACAGTACCGCCTCCTCGTGCGGGGTGAGAGCGTCGGCCATCAGCGCCGGGGCGCCAACGGTATTCTGGATGGTATCAAGCAGCGTCAGGCCGGTGAAGACGCGGATTGTCAGCTGCTGCTCCGCCGGGGAAAGCGTTTGCCAGGCGGGGATATCGTTAGACAGCGGCACCTTCTCCGGTAGCCAGAAGTTGCTGGTCAGCCGATTCCAGACCTCCAGATCCTTATCGTCTTCAATTTTGTTCCAGTTGATGGCGCTGACGCGCGATAAATGGGTCATCCTGTTCTCCTTACAGCGCGCAGGACACGCAGCCTTCGATTTCGGTACCTTCCAGCGCCAGCTGGCGCAGACGGATGTAATAGAGCGTTTTGATGCCTTTCTTCCACGCGTAAATTTGCGCTTTATTGATATCGCGCGTGGTCGCGGTATCGGGGAAGAACAGAGTCAGCGACAGCCCCTGATCGACATGACGCGTCGCCTCGGCGTAGGTGTCGATGATCTTCTGCGGGCCGATTTCGTAAGCATCCTGATACAGCGCCAAGTTGTCGTTGGTCATAAACGGCGCCGGATAATAGACGCGTCCGGTTTTCCCCTCCTTGCGGATCTCTATCTTCGACACGATCGGATGGATGCTGGAGGTCGCGTGGTTGATGTACGAAATAGATCCGGTGGGCGGCACCGCCTGTAGGTTGCGGTTATAGATGCCGTAGCGCATCACGTCATCGCGCAGCTGCCGCCACATATCGCGGTCGGGCAGGGTAATCGCGGAGCGGGCAAACAGCGCGCGGACTTTTGCCGTTTTCGGCTGCCAGTCGCCTTCCAGGTAGGGCCGGAAATAGTCGCCGCTGGCGTACCGCGACTGCTCGAATCCGGCAAAACGGGTCCCTCTTTCACGTGCTATCAGCATTGAAGTGCGCAGCGCGTGCCAGGTAATGGTATAGAAATAGAAATTGGTGAAATCCAGCCCTTCCTCGCTACCGTAGGCGATGCCCTCGCGCGCCAGATAGCCGTGCAGATTCATCTGTCCGAGGCCGATGGCGTGTGAAGCGGCATTACCCGCCGCGACCGACGGCACCGAACGGATATCGCTCATATCGGACACCGCCGTCAGACCGCGCACGGCAACTTCGACCGTGCGGGCAAAGTCGGGAGAGTCCATGGTGTGGGCGATATTCAGCGAGCCGAGGTTGCAGGAGATATCCTGGCCGATGCTGGCGTAATCCAGGTTTTCATCAAAGGTGGAAGGCGCGTTGACCTGCAGGATCTCCGAACACAGGTTGCTCATATTGATGCGCCCGGCAATTGGGTTCGCGCGGTTAACCGTGTCTTCAAACATGATGTACGGGTAGCCGGATTCAAATTGAATTTCCGCCAGCCGCTGGAACAGATCGCGGGCGCGGATCCAGCGCTTGCATACCCGCTCGTCGGCCACCAGTTGCGCATACATTTCGCTTACCGCGATATCGCCGAACGGTTTACCGTACAGACGTTCGACGTCGTAGGGCGAGAACAGCGCCATCTGCGCGTCTTCCTTCGCTAGCTGAAAGGTAATATCCGGAATGACGACCCCGAGCGAGAGCGTTTTTATGCGGATTTTTTCATCGGCATTCTCGCGTTTGGTATCGAGGAAACGCAGGATATCGGGATGATGGGCATGCAGATAGACCGCGCCGGCCCCCTGACGCGCGCCGAGCTGGTTGGCATAGGAGAAGGCATCTTCGAGCATTTTCATCACCGGTACGACGCCGGAGGACTGATTTTCGATACGCTTGATCGGCGCCCCGGCTTCGCGAAGATTAGAGAGCAGAAACGCCACGCCGCCGCCGCGTTTCGATAGCTGTAGCGCCGAATTCACCGCCCGGCCAATCGATTCCATATTATCTTCGATACGCAGCAGGAAACAGGAGACCAATTCGCCGCGCTGCTGTTTACCAGCGTTGAGGAACGTCGGCGTAGCGGGCTGGAAACGCCCGGAGAGGATCTCATCGGTTAGCTGGTGGGCCAGCGCCTCGTTACCCTGCGCCAGGCTCAGGGCCACCATACAGGTGCGGTCGGCAAAGCCTTCAAGGTAGCGCTTACCATCAAAGGTTTTCAGCGCGTAGCTGGTATAAAACTTCCATGCGCCGAGAAAGGTCTGGAAGCAAAAACCGCCGTTTTGCGCATAGGTAAACAGCTCAAGAATAAACTGGCGATCGTAGCGCGCCAGGACCCTGGCATCGTAATAGCCTTCGGCGACCAGCCACGTCAGCTTGTCGTCCTGGCTGGCGAAGGGCACGGTATTCGGCTCAACGTGGTTGGCCATAAACGCCGCCACTGCCTGGCGATCTTTGTCAAACGGGATGCGACCATTGCTGTCGTAGAGATTCAGCATCGCGTTGAGGGCATGGAAATCCGGCGCCTCGGTGGTTATACGTTCTGCGGTTGTCGTTGCCAAAATTCGCTTACTCCTTTACGCACGTTGTCGACATCTTGCGGGGTGCCCATCAGCTCAAAGCGATAGAGGTACGGTACGCCGCATTTCTGCTTGATGACGTCACCCGCCCGACCGTAGGCCTCGCCGAAATTGCGGTTACCCGCAGCGATGACGCCGCGAATGAGCTGGCGGTTATGCGGATCGTTGAGAAAACGGATCGCCTGGCGGGGTACTGCGCCCGCCGTGCCGCCGCCGCCATAGCTGGGGACGATAAGAATGTAGGGTTCGTCTACCTGAATGCGCTCGCGTTCGTTAAGCGGTATACGCACGGCGGGCAGCCCCAGACGCTGGACGAACCGATGCGTGTTTTCGGAACTGCTGGAGAAGTAGACGATCAGGCTCATAGGCTGGCCGCTGAGGCTGTTGGACGCAGGCGGTTAATCATATCGGGACGGAAGCCGGACCAGCGGGTCTCCCCGGCAATCACCACCGGTAGCTGGCGGAAGCCTTGCTCGCGCAGCATATCGACGGCTTCAGGATGATGGTCAATATTGACCATGTCGAACTCAAACCCGCGGGTTTCCATGGCCCGTTTCGTGGCATGGCATTGCACGCAGTCATTTTTAGTGTAAATAGTAATGCGCATGATTCGTATTTCCATTTAAGATAACAGCACGACGCAAAAACTGGCGCCGCGTGCTATGGGTTATCGTTGAAGGAAATACTAGATGTAGTTATTTAAAAGTTCAACAACTCAATATATATGGTTTTTGTAAAGACTGGCCCCCGAGGAAAGATCCGCCGGGGGACGGGATTTCTTACCGAAAAATTACAGACGCATGCTTACCGCCAGGCGGTTAAAGGCGTTCATCAGGCTGATGGCGAAAGTCAGATCGCTAATCTGCCGGGCGTTAAAATGATCGAGGAGCGGCAGATAAACAGCGTCTTCCGCATGGCTTTCGGCGATATGGGTGACCGATTCAGCCCACGCCAGCGCCGCGCGTTCCGCATCGCTGAAATGGGCGCTCACCCGCCAGCCTGCCAGGGCGTCCAGTTTGTTTTGCGCCACGCCGGATTGACGCAGGGCTTTGCTGTGCATCTCCAGGCAGAAGGCGCAGCCGTTGATTTGCGATACCCGCAAATACACCAGTTCTATCAGCGCGCCGTCCAGCTCGCTTTTTTCCAGCGTAATCTTGGCCTTAACCAGAGCGTTATAGACTTCCGGGCTCAGTTCATTGTACGGCTGACGTAGTGTGTTCATTTTACTCTCCTCATTAAGACGCGAGGAAAATAGCACTATAATGGACTGCATAAGATAGCCATATTGTGATGAAAAAAGCAGACCATGATGGATGCCAAAAAAATCCCGCATTACCAGCGTATCGCCCGACAGCTCAAGCAGGCAATTGAGCGCGGCGAGCTGGCGCCGGGCAGCAGGCTGCCGGCGAGTCGGGTCTATGCTCAGGAGCTTGGCGTATCGCGAGCAACGATTGAAAACGCCTGGGGAGAGCTGGTAGCGCAGGGCTGGCTGGAGCGGCGCGGGCAGGCGGGAACCTTTGTCAGCGATCGCCTCAGCCCACAGCAAAGCGTGCCTGAACGCTCTGTTACCGGCGATGAACCGACGGCGCCGCTGCCGCTTCAGCTTGGGCTGCCCGCGCTGGATCTGTTTCCACGCGGTCTGTGGACGCGGATCATGGGGCGCCGGCTGCGTACGCAAACGCGTTTCGATCTCGCGCCCGGCGATCCCTGCGGGGACCCGACGCTTCGGCAGGCGATCGTCGATTATTTGCGCCTGTCGCGCAGTATAGAGTGTCGTCCTGAGCAGGTGCTGGTGACGGGTAGCTACGCGGCGTCGATGAGCCTCATTCTGCGAACCCTGTCCCGGCCGGGCCAGCAAATGTGGATGGAGGATCCGGGATTTCCGCTTATCCGGCCGATCGTGAGCGGCGAAGGGGTGGCGATCTGCCCGGTTCCGGTTGACGAAGACGGAATGGATATTGGCTGGGCGCAGCGGCATTACCCAAACGCGAATTTTGCGCTGCTGACGCCGGCTCATCAAAGCCCGCTCGGCGTTGCGCTCTCATTGACCCGGCGCAGACAGCTCCTGCTATGGGCGGCGCAGAATAACGCGTGGATTATCGAAGATGATTACGATAGCGAATTCCGCTATCGCGGCAAGCCGCTGCCGCCGCTAAAAAGCCTCGACGCCCCGCAGCGCGTCATCTACGCCGGTGCGTTCAGTAAAACGTTTTTCCCGGCATTACGCGCAGCGTGGCTGGTGGTGCCGGAACCGCTGGTGGCGCAGTTTCGCCAACAGGCGGCGCTGATGAGCTGTAGCGTGCCGACGTTGTGGCAGCAGACGCTGGCTGATTTTATCCGCGAAGGCCATTTCTGGCGCCATCTGAAGAAAATGCGCGCCAGCTATGCTCAGCGTCGTCAGTGGCTTGAATCGGCGCTGCGGGAGCACGGTATCGCGGTGGTTCCGCAAGCGGGCGGCATTCAGATGGTCGTCAGGGTAAGCGGCGACGATCGTCAACTGGCCCTGCGCGGCAGACAGGCCGGTCTGGCCATCCAGGCGTTAAGCGACTGGCGAATGGATAGCCGGGGAGAAGGGGCGCTGCTGATGAGCTTCACCAATTTAACCTCAGCGGAGATGGCGGGCGAGGTGGTACGAAAGCTGACTCGGGCTCTCGCTTCTCAGGACAAATAAAAACCCCTGCATACCGGAGTAGGCAGGGGTGGACGCGTATTTGTTATCTTCATTGGTCTGACAGTTTTATTATCGACGTAAATTCAACAATACGCCAATAAATACCCCAACGGCTGCTGCAGCGCCAACGCTTTGCCACGGTTTGTCGCGCACGTAGCTGTCAGCGCAGCCCATGGCGTCGCATGCCGCCTGCTGAACGCGGTTGTTGCCGTTAAGGCGCGCGCGGGTCTCTTTTAGCAGCGCCTGCGCTTTTTTACGCGCGGCATCCGCTTCGTCTTTGGCGTCGCTGCCCCATGATTTCAGCACCTCTTCCAGCGTATCCGCTAATTGGCTGACATCGTTATGGATATCTTCAGCGCTCTCTTCTACGTTGTTGCGGTTTGCTCGGTTGGCCATTGGTTTCTCCCTTTATTCCATTGAGTCTATAAGTGTAGGACAAGATTTTGCTTTATGCTGTAAATCGCCCTTTATGGAATATTCCGAAAGCGTTGGCTTTAATGAATAAGGTAAGGTTAACGTGCGGTAAAAGATAATGAGGAATTAGTATGTATTTAAGACCCGATGAGGTGGCGCGAGTTCTTGAAAAAGCCGGCTTCACCATGGATGTAGTGACGCAAAAAGCCTATGGCTATCGCCGTGGCGATAATTATGTTTACGTGAACCGTGAAGCTCGTATGGGGCGTACCGCGTTAATTATTCATCCGGCTTTAAAAGAACGCAGCACTACGCTTGCGGAGCCCGCGTCGGATATCAAAACCTGCGATCATTACGAGCAGTTTCCGCTGTATTTAGCGGGAGACGCTCAGCAGCATTATGGTATTCCACACGGGTTCAGTTCGCGCATGGCGCTTGAGCGTTTTCTGAGTGGCCTGTTTGGCGAAGCGCAATACAGCTGACAAAAAGCGGCTGGCGGAACCAGTCGCTTTTTTGCATTAACTCAGGCTTTGGCCTGCTGGTAGGGACTGACGCGGAAAAGGCGTCGGCAGTAGTCGAGGAAGTAGCCGTACGCTGCGCCCATCATCATCGACACCACGATATTTGAACTTACCGCCGCGGCAATCTGATGCCAGTCAGCGCCGACAACCAGCAAAATCGCCACGTAGACCGGCGACTGGAAAGTCACATAGGCCACCACATCCGCAATGTTCTTCATCCAGCCTGATGTGCTGACGCGGCGCGCCTGGCGCATCGCAAAATCGCGATAAAAACCGTAGGGGACGGCAATAATAATGTTCACCGGAATCGCCACCAGTCTTGAAGATAACGACTGCTCGAAGCTCATTCCGGAGAGAAAGATTTCGATCATCATGTTCACAACGGTGCAGTAAACCACCATCGCAAAGGTGTCTGCTACCGCATGACGCAAGCGGGACTGCGCAGAGAACATCGGTGTGCTCCTCGAAAATGAAGTCGATAATGCCAAAAGATTCGCTTTTGTTTAGCGTTTTGGGTTGCCTGTTTTGATGTGCGTAGAGTATATCTCTGCATTAAAAGTGGCAACTAGCTATAAATTTTTATTTAAAGGCTTTTTGTCGATAAAATACTCTGCAACTGGCTGTTTTTTGTTCATTACGCTACTTTTGTTGTCATTGCTTCATTTTTTATTATTTATCAATGATTTGATTTTATTACGCGCAGAATGGACGATACCTCTGGCAATGGGTAACAGCGTCGTTTCGCGACAGAATCGGGTTCTGATGTGAACGGGGTCACTTTTGGAGTTTTTTACGTATCAAAGAGCATAAAACCAGCATGATATGCTGTATAACTCTCTGGGTGGCTATTCATAACTCATGCATGAATATTCCGTACAGACGCCTGCCGCATTTTGCCTGGCTAAGCGGAATATTCTGATAACTCGCTGAGCCTACAGGTATTACATCAAAGAATGGCCGCTATTCATATTGACCTATCTTTCAGCGCTTATTCATTGCTAATAATTACCCTGTTATCGGTTTGTTTATCATATTTGTTGTCGCTAAGTGAGGATGGATATACAGAATTATCCAGGGCTGGAAATAAATAATCGAATCAATTAAACTATTGCCGTCACTTTTGTTTTATTTGCTATTTGGGAATTTTTTGAAATATATGTCATTACTATTAGAGAAACTGAATAATATTCGTTCACTCCGCGCCATGTCTCGTGAATTCTCCATTGACGTGCTTGAAGATATGCTGGCAAAGCTAAGGACCGTCACTGAAGAAAAACGCGCTGAAGAGCAGGCTGCTCAGGCACAGCAGGCGGAATATCAGGAAAAAATAAACACCTGGCTGGAATTAATGACCGCTGACGGTATCACCCCAGAGGAATTAGTGGGCCACGCGACCGCGACTTCAAAAGGCGGCAAAAAGCGCCAGCCGCGTCCGGCTAAATATCGTTTTACCGATCATACCGGCGCCGAGAAAACCTGGACCGGGCAGGGACGTATGCCGAAGCCGCTCGCTAAAGCCGTCGCTGAGGGTAAATCCCTTGAGAGCTTCCTGATCTAATATTCAGAACGGTGGGGAAACCCACCGTTATTTTTACCCGGCTTAATCAGCACACGCCAAAATCGCCGTCTTCTTTATAAGCCGTTACCTCGGTTGCTTTCAGCGTATATTTCTCCCCCTGCTCGTTACCGGCCTGAACGGCAATAATGCTGTCGCCCTGGACTTCAACGACTTTGAGTTTTGGTCCGCCTGCGCGCGGCTGTACCAGGTCACCGACTGTAAACATACTTCTTCTCCTGTGTGCTAATAAAAATCATCGCTGACAATAACCATAGCTCAGCAAAAGCGTTATCAACAGCTGACCGAAAGAGGTAGGGGTTAACGACGATTCCAGGGCATCAGCGCCAAAAGCCGCGCCATGCCGCAAAAGCCGGTGATACCGGCGAAGGCGAGTCCGGCGCCGACGAATGCGCTAAGCAAAAAAAAGCCGCTGTTAACCGCATAACCTAAAGCGACGCCAAGCAAAATCAGGACGCCTGCGGCGATTTGAACCTGACGCATCAGCGGTAGCGGCTGTGATTTATCCTCTTCCACCGGCAGACCTGCCGCTTTCCAGGCCTGTATTCCACCAGCCAGCAGCCTGGCCTGCGCCGGCGCGGCGGAGGCGGCCAGACGGGCGGCGTTATTCTGAGTGCGCGAACCTGCCTGACAGTGAAAAACAATCGTCTCCTCGGGGCTGGCGTGCAGCGCTGCGCCTTTGTTCAAGGTTTCCAGTGGGACGAGTTGTGCGCCGGGAATATGCTCACGGGCGTATTCATCGGCATCGCGGATATCGACCAGCCGGGCGCCTCTGTCGATGAGCGCCCGGGCTTCGGCGGGAGAAAGTGTAGCGATAGTCATAGACGCTCCTTAAGGACAGTAAATTGACTTTAGCGCGGTGACGATTTGCTGCACCGCTGGCCGGGTAATGAAGTAGTGGATCCGCTGCGCCTGACGCTCGCAGCCGATCAGCCCTTCATCGCGCATTCGCGCCAGATGTTGAGATGTGGCGGAGGGGCTTAATCCGGTGATCCGCGCCAGCTCGCCGGCGCTGGTGCCCGGCGAATCGCACAGCATGCACAGAATCAAAAGCCTGCTGGGATGGCTCATGGCTTTCAGCAGCGCGGCGGCTTCGCCCGCGCTGGCTTGTAGCTGTTCTGGTGTATTCATTTATTTTAGTCTTTTCTAAATTTAGTAAATTCTAAAATAAAAAAGCGCATTACGCCAGTCATGAATGTTGTGAGGCTAAATAGCCTGGCTGAATCCATGACGATTCTTTGGCTCCGGGTTAAGCGTAACTTAAGCCAGGTCAGCGATAATGACGAAAATATGACCGCACGAGCTACCGCCATGAACGCACTGGAAACCTTAAATCAAAGCCTCTTTTTAGCACTGAATGCCTCGCCCGGCTCACCGGACGCGATCCTGTTATTGGCTCGGGTTGCTGCGAGCGGAACGATCTTCATGGTGCCGGCCGTTCTGCTCTGGCTGTGGTTTTCCGGAGGGCACCAGGGGCATCGACAGGCGCTGTTTTGTAGCTTGAGTATTCTTATCGCGCTGGGGCTGGGAGCCATCTGCGGAATACTGTGGTTTCATCCGCGTCCGTTTATGATCCCTCTGGGCCATACCTGGATAGCTCATCCGGCGGATAACGGTTTTCCGAGCGATCACGGTACGGTGATGTTTAGCGCCGCTTTGGCTTTATTGTCTGCGCGCGCACGGGCAGTTGGGATACTGTTGCTGCTGGCGGCGCTGGCCGTGGCCTGGGCGCGGATCTTTCTTGGGGTACATTTCCCGCTGGATATGGTGGGGGCGGTATTTATTTCAGCCTGCGGCGTCGGTAGCGCGCAGCTTGTCTGGCAGGGCGTCGGGCGACGATTAACCTCCCTGTGCGAAACGATAAGTAAACGCCTGTTCGCCTGGCTACCGCCGCGCTTCATGCCCTGACGTAATCTCCATGGCTGGCTCACTGGCCTCCGCGGCGGGCGGCGCGGCGATAGAGCGTACTGCGTGCGACGCCTAAAGCCTGCGCGGCCTTACTGATATTGCCGTTATAGCTTGCCAGGGTGTCGGCAATCAGCTGCGCATCGTGCTGCTGTAGCCCACCCGGCGCGGCGGTCGGGGTTCGGTACTCATGAGGCAAATCATCGACCCCCAGCGTTTCACCATCTTCGGCAAGCGCCAGCAATACTCTCATCAGGCTTTGCAGCTGGCGCACATTGCCTGGCCAGGGCTGAGCCGCCAGCCGTTGTATAACCTCCGGGGCCAGCGTGATGCGACGTTTCTCTCCGCCCTGCTCGCGCCACAGCCGCTGAATAAACGCAGGCAGTTCAGGCCACTTGCGCAGCGGCGGCAGCGTCAGGGCAAACTCACGCAGGCGGTAGAGCAGGTCTTCGCGGAAGACGCCTTCGGCCACCCGCTGCGCCAGGTTGCGATGGGTCGCGCAAATGACCGCGAAGTTCACCGGCGAGCTCCGGCTGGCGCCTAGCGGCGTGACCTCTTTCTCCTGCAAGACCCGCAGCAGCCGGGTCTGTAGCGCTAACGGCATATCGCCAATTTCATCAAGAAAAAGAATGCCGCCATCGGCCTCGCGGATTTTGCCGATATAGCCGTTTTTGTTTGCCCCGGTAAACGCGCCGGGCTGGTAGCCAAACAGTTCTGATTCAATTAGCGATTCCGGAATAGCGGCGCAGTTGATGGCGACGAATTTGCCGCTGCTCCAGCGGCTGTGCCGGTGCAGCGTGCGGCTGACGTACTCTTTGCCGCAGCCGGTCTCTCCTTCGATACATAAGCCAATCCCGGCATTAAGCAGACGCAGCAGCTTTTCTGATTCATGCGGGCTGGAGAACGGCAGATCGAGTGCCGGGCGCGCGGTCGTCGCCACGCTGGCGGTCGCGGGAGCACGCAGACGGTAATAGTAGTTGTGCCCTCCGACGGCGACCGGCAGCGGGATACTAACGGCGGTTTGCCGCAGCTGCGAAAAAAGCTGCTGGAAAGTGAGATGACCAAACCGGGCGGCGTCGAGGTCGAATTCGCGCATCGCCAGCCGGTTAGCCGCCGTCAGCACGTTATCGGTAAAGACCAGCAGCCGTTCGTCTACGCTGTCGAGTTTTTCCGCCCGGGGATGCAGGCTCATCAGCCACTGCTGCGGGTGCAGACTCTGTTTCACCCATAGATATTCTATTTGCTTCGCGGCGCCTTTTACCCACGCCAGCGTCCGGGCGTGCGGATAGTGGGCCGGGCCGGAGATATCCAGCACCCCGGCTATTTTCCCCTCGGGATTTTGCAGCGGTACGGCGGCGCAATACAGGCCCTGGTTGCTGGTGAGGAAATGCTGACGGCCATCAATTTCGCAGCTGTCGTCTATCGCCAGCGCGGTGCCGATGGCGTTGGTTCCGCGTCCGCTTTCGCTCCACAGGTTGCCCGGGGCTAAAGCGAAGCGCTGCGCTTTCTGCATGGCCTGCGTCTCACCAAAGGTTTGCAAAACCAGTCCGCTGGCGTCAGAGAGGATCACCACCGATTGCAGATCGTTGACCTTGCTGGACAAGGCATTAACCACCGGCTGGGCCAGCTTTTGCAGACGACTATGGCTGGCGAGCCTGTCGGCCAGCTCGCTGGCGTGCAGGCGAGGGAAGTCGTCAGTAGCGGGGTCGATGCCATAGCGCTGGCTGCGGCACCAGGAGTCGCTCAGCAGCGGGCTCGCTTTGATCTCTGGCGTCAGGGCAAATGGATTTCCTGGCACGGGACACCTCGTCATCTCACTAGTGTTGCAATATTGTAGCTACAAGGTTTTGTTAGTGTTGCGATTTGCAACACATAAGGAACATTCAGTGCAACAGAAAGCGAGATTTATAGGCTATCAATATGAAAAATAGAAATATTTTTGGTGGCGAAAAAGGTGGCACGCCCCCTGCAATGGTCTGAAGACGCAGCGAGCCGCCGGACAAAACTAATACGCCGCTGCGCTTCAACCCTACATGAAGGAGATTCGCGATGCGTTATGCACATCCTGGCACGCCGGGCGCTTTGGTTTCACTGAAGTCTGCTTACGGTAACTTTATTGATGGTAAATTTGTCGAGCCGATTGGCGGCGAATTCTTTATGAACACCTCCCCGGTCGACGGTAGCAACATTGGTCAGTTCCCGCGATCGGATGCCAAAGATATCGACTTCGCCCTGGATGCGGCGCATCGGGCCGCCGACGCCTGGGGCAAAACGTCGGCTCAGCAGCGCGCCAATCTGCTGCTGCAGGTTGCCGACCGTATTGAGGCCAACCTCGAGTATCTGGCGGTGGCGGAGAGCTGGGATAACGGCAAACCGATCCGCGAAACGCTCAACGCCGACCTGCCGCTGGCGGTCGATCACTTCCGCTACTTCGCCGGCTGCCTGCGCGCGCAGGAAGGGAGCACGGCGGAGATTGATGAAACGACGGTGGCTTACCATTTCCATGAGCCTCTTGGCGTGGTCGGACAAATTATCCCGTGGAACTTTCCGCTGTTAATGGCCGCCTGGAAACTGGCGCCGGCGCTGGCGGCAGGTAACTGCGTGGTACTAAAACCGGCGGAGCAGACGCCGCTAAGCATCACGCTGCTGCTGGAGATTATTGGCGATCTGTTCCCGGCGGGCGTCCTTAACGTGGTTCAGGGTTTTGGCAAGGAGGCGGGCGAAGCGCTGGCCACCAGTAAACGCATTGCCAAAATCGCCTTTACCGGCTCGACGCCGGTTGGCCGCCATATTATGGCCTGCGCGGCGGAAAACATTATCCCTTGCACCGTTGAGCTGGGCGGTAAATCGCCGAACATCTACTTTGCCGACGTGATGGAGGGGGAAGAAGAGTATATCGAGAAGGCGGTGGAAGGCCTGGTGCTGGGCTTCTTTAACCAAGGGGAGGTTTGTACCTGCCCGTCCCGCGCGCTGATTCAGGAGTCTATTTACGAACCCTTTATGGCGCGGGTCATGGACAAAGTGGCGCAAATTCGCCGCGGCGACCCCTTTGACACCGGTACGATGATCGGCGCGCAGGCGTCACGTCAGCAGTTCGATAAAATACTCTCGTATATCAAGATCGCTCGCGATGAAGGCGGTACCATCCTGACCGGCGGCGAACGCGCCAGCATCTCTGCCGAACTGGATAACGGCTACTATATTCAGCCGACGCTGATTCAGGGACGCAACGATATGCGCAGCTTCCAGGAAGAGATTTTCGGCCCGGTGATTGGCGTGACCACCTTTAAGGATGAAGCTGAGGCGCTGTCTATCGCTAATCAGACCCAGTTCGGCCTTGGGGCTGGGGTGTGGACGAGGGATACCAATCTTGCCTATCGCATGGGGCGCGGCATAAAAGCCGGCCGGGTGTGGACCAACTGTTATCACATCTATCCTGCGCACGCCGCATTCGGCGGTTACAAACAGTCCGGCGTAGGGCGTGAAACGCATAAAATGGCCCTCAACGCATACCAGCAGACGAAAAACCTGCTGGTCAGCTACGGTACCGCGCCGCTGGGCCTGTTCTGATCGAAGCCTGCTATTTATTCATTTTTCAATACCGCCCGCAATCTTGTTTGATTGCGGGTTTTTATTCCATAAAAAAAGTACTGTTATTGCTTTTGCGTCCAGCCGCTTGCCGCTTAAAAAAGCTTCTTCCATATTGATTATTAATAATTACTCACGTGATTATTGATTATTCGTTTACGAAAATAAGATTGAACGCAACCTAAGATTAATCCTAATATTTAATAAATGCCGCGCGTGCTCACGGATTTATTGCCGCAAAATAGCGGCTAAATTCGTTGCGTTTGTTAAATTGTGCAATCCAATGTTGCGATTTGATGTTATTGTATCGTGATTTTTGGTTGCGTTAATTAACAAAAAGCGCAATGTCTTTAATATTATTTTTATATGTGAAATAAAACAGCATTTCATTAACATAACAAAATATTGCGATTTGTAATGGGTAGGGATAGTATTTATTTGTTCCCTGAATAAATGGTTAGTCAATTTCGCTAAAAGCACTTTTTATTTTATTACGCATGATCAATTGAGCGGCACGGGTTTTTTCCTGATGGCCTGCGGACGGAACGCCAATACTATTAACATGGAGGATCTGTATGCAGATTTGCGCGGCCTTAAGCCTTAGCGCGGAATCTGTAAAAATATAAGTTAGAGATGAGATAAATAATGAAAAAGCAATTTCGTATTATGGCAATGTTTGTCGGTGCTCTGGTGTCTGGCAGCGCATTATCCACGCCTTCACAGCCGGCCAGTTCGGCAATGACCGTGAATCCCGGCTCGAATGCGGGCACGCAAGGAACGGGCGGTCAGGTGGAATTTACCGGCTCTATTACCGACTCCTCCTGTAATGTTGATAGCACCAGCGCGAATCAAAGCGTCGATCTGGGAAAATGGGCGAGCAGCTATTTTACCGGCACGGGTTCAGAAACCACCAAAACCTCCTTTCATATCAAAGTCAAAGATTGTCCTTCCACCGTCACCACCGTCTCGGTGCTGTTTGACGGTACCCGCGATAGCAACAATAGCGATCTACTGGCGATTAACGGTACCGCAAAAGGGGTAGCGATTAAGCTGTATGAAGATGACAAATCGACGCCGGTTGAGCTTGGCGACGTTTCTCGCGGCCATAGCGTTACCGCCGGTGCCAGCGGCACCACTACCGGAACCGCCGATCTCGAATTCTTTGCTGACTATGTCTCGACCAGTGCGGTTACCGCGGGTTCTGCCAACGGTACAGCTAACTTCAATATGGTTTACAACTAATAAAATAAAAGCGGGTAACGCTACGGTTATTAAAGCTTGCCCGGGCCGGGCAAGGCGTTAGCTTCTGCCTGGCTGAAAGACGGGCGCCCTGGTTTATCCATATTTATTATCAGGCTTTGTTACTGATACCCGCTTTTATTATTCCCGGACGGTAATGATTATGAAACGAACGATCGCCGCGCTAGCCTTGTTAATATTATCCACCGCGGCCCACGCCGGTATTGTCATGGGAGGAACCCGGGTAATCTATCAGGAAGGGAAGCGAGAGGCCGCAATATCAGTTACTAATGCAGATAGCCATTCGCCTTATCTGGTGCAATCGTGGGTGGAAAATTATGCGGAGAATAATAAGAGCCGGGTGCCGTTTATCGTTACGCCGCCGTTATTCCGGCTCGATCCAGAACAGCAGAACGTGTTGCGTATTAATTTCATTGGCGCAACGCTGCCCGCGGATCGGGAATCGGTATTTTGGCTCAATGTAAAAAGTATTGCGCCAACGAAAAAAGATGAAGTGAATAAGCTACAGGTCAATATTAAATCAAAATTTAAAATCTTCTATCGCCCGAATGGCCTGACGGGTGACCCAGCCGATGCATGGCGCAAGCTGACATTTAAAATTGACGGCTCACGGCTGGTAGCACAAAACCCGACGCCCTATTTTGTTTCATTTTTTACCCTTTCGGTGGGCGGCAAGGAGATTACTGAACCCGGCATGATTGGACCCTTTAGCCAGCAAGAGTGGCCGATTCATCGCACCGGCATTATTAAGTGGCGCGCCATTAATGATTTCGGCGGGATGACGGATTTCGCGCAACAGTAATTTTGCTTCGTCTGGTCAGGATATTGTGAAAAATAACCCCTCTGGTATGACTTCCGGTTATACGGCGATCGCTGCGCCAACCGGCGGGATTTCATTATTAGCGACGGTGCCGACGGCGCTTTTCCTGCTTTGTCAAAGCGGCATCGCGCGGGCGGATGAGTACTTCGATCCGGCGGCCTTAGAATTTGCCAATCCGCAGCAAAAGACCGCTGACTTACGCTATTTTGCAAAATCAGGCGGCCAGCAGCCGGGGACTTATTCAGTCAGCATTTGGGTGAATAATCAGGAAATAACCCGGGGCGAGGTGACGTTTATCGACAGCAACGGCGCGCTGCAGCCGCAGTTAACCCCGGCGCAGCTGGCGGAATATGGCGTGAACGTCAGCGCTTTTTCTGCCTTTCAATCGCTGCATGAGGGGCAAGCGTTCACCCACATCGAGCGCTACATTCCTGATGCCAGTAGCCGTTTCGATTTTGCCGATCAGCGCCTGATCTTAAGCATTCCCCAGGCGGCCATGAACGTCCAGAGCCGCGGATACGTGGATCCAGCGCGCTGGGACGACGGTATCCCGGCGGCGTTTGTTAACTACAACCTGACCGGGTCGCAAACCCGGCAGCCGGATGACAATAGCCAATCCAGCTATCTGAACCTACGCAGCGGGGTTAACCTTGGGGCCTGGCGCCTGCGCAACGTATCGTCGATGGAGTACGATCGCACCCGGCGCTGGAATTCGCAGAGCACCTGGCTACAGCGCGATGTGAAATCCCTCAAAAGCCTGCTGCGAATGGGCGATACCTTTACGACCGGCGACGTTTTTGACAGCGTGCAGTTTCGCGGTATTCAGCTAATGTCCGATGATGAAATGCTGCCGGACAGCCAGCGCGGCTTCGCTCCAACGATCCGCGGGATGGCGCATAGTAATGCCAAGGTGACGATATCCCAGCATGGCTACGTGATCTATGAAACGTTCGTCTCGCCGGGGGCGTTTGCAATAAACGATCTCTATCCGACGGCGCAAAGCGGCGACCTCGAAGTCCAGGTGAAAGAGAGCGACGGTTCGGTGCGAACCTTTACGCAACCTTTTTCAGCCGTACCCTTTATGCTGCGCGAAGGGCGGGTTAAATACAACCTGAGCGCCGGGCGCTTCCGTTCAGCGCAGCGCCAGGGGCAGTCGCCGACGTTTTTACAGGGCACGCTGTTTTATGGGCTACCGGCTGAATTCACGCTCTACGGCGGTAGCCAGCTGGCGCAGGATTACCAGGCGTGGGCGCTTGGCGTCGGGCGCGGTTTGGGCGAACTGGGGTCGATCGGAGGCGATGCGACGTGGGCAAACACCACAGCGCCGTCGGGAAAGCGCTCGGCAGGTCATTCGGTGCGCGTGCAGTATCAGAAGGATTTTGCCGGCACGGGGACTTCATTCAGTCTCGCCAGCTATCGCTACTCCTCCAGCGGCTACTATGACTTCAGCGAAGCGAATACGCTTGAAAGCCGCAACGGGCTGCTCGACAACAAGCGCAGCCGCGAAGAAATATCGCTTTCTCAGGCCTTTGGCGGTATCAGCAGCCTGGCGATATCCGCCTGGTCGCAGGAGTACTGGCACAGTCATAGCCGCGATGAAACGCTGCATCTCGGATTTTACAGCGCCTGGCGAGGCGTGACGTGGGGCGTGGGTTATTACTACACCCAATCATCCGATCGACAAAAAGCCGATCGTTCGTGGTCCTTTAATCTGAGCGTTCCGCTTTTCGGCCCGCTATCCGAGAGCGCGATCAGCTACAGCACGACCTCCGACAATAGCGGACGTACTTCGCAGCAGGCGTCGCTGTTCGGTTCGCTTCCACATCATCCCAATCTCTACTACTCCCTCCAGCAGGGCTACGTTAACGGCGGCCAGGGCAGTAACAGCAGCGCCGCACTGGATTACCACGGCGGCTACGGAACCGCGCAGCTTGGCTATCGCCACGATAGCGCCAGTCAGCAGCTTACCTGGGGCGCATCGGGCTCCGTTGTCGCCCATCCTCATGGCGTGACGCTCGGGCAGACCGTCGGCGAAAGCTTTGCCATCGTGCGCGCGCCGGGCGCTGCTGAGGTGGCGATTCAGAACGGCAGCAATGTGCATACCGACTGGCGAGGCTATGCGGTGGTGCCTTCGCTGACGGCCTATCGCAAAAATACCATTACGCTTGATACCGAATCGCTGGCCGACGATGCCGATGTCGAACTTGAAGGACAGACGGTGATCCCCGGCGGCGGGGCGGTGGTGCAGGCGAACTACCAGACCCATATCGGCAGCCGCGTGCTGTTTACCCTCAGCGATAGTCACGGGCCGCTGCCGTTCGGCGCCAGCGTTCGCTTGCGGAAAGCTGAAGACGATCCTGGCGGGGCCCCGGGCGGCATGGTGGCCGATGGCGGGCAGGTCTATCTGAGCGGCATTCCGCAGGAAGGGACGCTGGATGTTGCCTGGAATGCCGACAACATCTCACGGAGATGCGCGCTGCATTTCCATCTTACCGATACCGTACAGCAGAGGCAGAGTCCGGTTAAAACCGTCTCTGGCTTCTGCCAGTAGGTCTGCACAGAGGTGATTTTGCGCATAGTATCGTTTTTATTCCTGCTGATAGCGGGCATCTATAGCCACAGCGGCTGGGCGGAAACCTGCAAAGGGGATATCGGCCAGATGACCGTTAACGTCCAGAATATCAAGTACCTGCCCACGCTGCCGCTGAATACGCAGATGACCGGCGTGATGGCGGATAACGGCAGCGGGATTCATTTCTCCTGCGATCTTCAGGTGCCGAAAGCGGCGGCAAAGCGTCTGGTTTATCGGCAGCTAAAAACGGCCTCATCGCCGCTTTCCATCGGCGGTCAGCACGTGTTCCCCTCGGCGCTGGAGGGTATCGGATACTCACTGGGCTTCCAGTGCAGCGGCGGCGCGGTTCGCTTTATTGATGGCAGCCACGCGGCTGATAATGCGGAATCCGTGACGGTGTGTGACAGCCAGGAGATGGCTAACCTGCTGAACCAGCAGCAGATTGTGGTGAAAGTCTTTGTGACGTTTTATAAGACCGGGGACGTCGCCCTGGTCAGCGGTAACCACGCTAACGTTCCGGCGCAGCCGCAGATTGGCGAACTGACGATCCAGCAGCAGGCCGACAGCCGCGCCGGTTTTGTCGCCAGCTCGCCGGTCACGCTCGATATGGCGGCGCTGAACGTCGATATCGGCAGCAGCGGCAGCTGTCAGGTTTCAACCACGAATATTCACGTTAGCCTGGGGACGGTGAATAAAGCGGAGTTCAAGGGCAAAAGCACCACCGGCGGCAGCGCGAAAAGCTTCTCCATACCGGTCTTTTGCTCCACGCCAACCGATATCCGCATCGGCTTTTTTGGCGTCACCTCACCAGGCGGCGGTACGGATACCCTCGCGTTAAGCAAAGCCAACGCCTCTGCGAGCGGGGTGGGCGTCA
This sequence comes from Klebsiella sp. HMSC09D12, assembly GCF_001808475.1. Lineage (NCBI taxonomy): Bacteria > Pseudomonadati > Pseudomonadota > Gammaproteobacteria > Enterobacterales > Enterobacteriaceae > Klebsiella > Klebsiella sp. HMSC09D12. The sequence goes on from NZ_KV793469.1 coordinate 34,508, forward strand.
GGCTCACGTACGGCAATAACAGCGCCCCGGCGCCTGCGGCAGGGACCAGCGTCAAAATCAACGAGGCCAGCAATCTCCCGGTGCTAAAGCGGGTTAACGCCAGCAGCGCCGGCAGCGCGGAGAATATCAACTTCAACGCCCAGTACGTTCAGACCGATGATGCGGTGACCGCCGGCACCGCCAATAGCATGGTGACCTTTGCGCTGGAGTATAACTGACGATCGCAGGCGATTACGGCCCAACGCTTTCGCGTTGTAGCTCACAAAAAAGAGATGTCATAGTGATTTTTCGCGCGGCGAGCGGATCGGTACGCTATCAATGATCGAGAGATGAAGCGGCTGACCGGGAATACTTTGGTGCGGGAAATCGATCATGAAAATCACCTTTGGGGAGCTTAAACCCCTGTTGCAGGCGCAGCGAATTTTTGTCGGCGGGCAGAAGCTGGTCTGCGCCCACGCCTTTTACCGTGACGATCTGCCGATCGAGATACCGGAAAATTTAACCACCGAGGCGTATACCACCTACTGGGGGCGCTGCGGCGAACGGCTGGCATCATTGGGCGCTTTTAGCTATACGCGAACCCTGCTGCCGGCGCTGATTAAAGTGGGGCGCTACACATCGATTGCCGACCGGTTACAGGTACTTGGCGATCGGCATCCCCTGGAGTGGGCCAGCGCCAGCCCGGTTTTTTATGCCCATCACTCCGGCGTGATGGCGACGCTGGCTGCCGATAGCGGCAGGCCCAACCAGTTTTATCCTTTTGAAAAAACTCCCCGACCGATAACCATCGGCAACGATGTCTGGATTGGCCAGAACGTCACTCTGGCGCAGGGCATCACTATTGGCGATGGCGCAGTTGTCGCCGCCAACGCGCTGGTGGTCAAAGATGTCGCGCCTTACGCCATAGTCGGCGGTAACCCGGCGAAAGTTATCCGCATGCGCTTTAGCGAGGCGATTATCGAGCAGCTGCTGGCGCTACGGTGGTGGCGTTTTTCCGCCCAGGATATTGCCGGCTGTCCGGTTAATCAGGTTGAGCGCTTTTGCGAGCAGCTCGCCGGGCAAGCGGCCGACGGAACGATCTCGCGTTTTTCGCCGCCGGTATTGACGGCATCCATGATTAAAGATTTTATGAACGATAAACAGAATCCGCTGCGCAGCGCAGGATAATCATAAAACGGTTCACATTTGAACAAGGATATAAAGATGAAGTTGAAGTCAGGTATTGCTTTCGTCATCGCTGCTGTCGCCTTCGGCGCCCAGGCGCGCGACATGAACAGCATTCAACAAAGCGGCGAACTTAAAGTCGGCGTACCGGGAGATTACGCGCCGCTGGCGTTTCATAATAAAGCCGGAGAACTGCTGGGATACGATGTTGATATGGCGAAGGATCTCGGCAAGCGGCTTGGGCTAAAGGTAAGCTTTGTGCCGACCAGCTGGCCAACGCTCTCTGCGGACCTGAAAGCGGATAAGTTTGATATTGCTATGGGCGGGGTGACGGAAACTGCGGCCCGGGCGAAGGAATTTGCCTTAAGCCAGCCGGTCGTGCCGAACGGCAAAATTGCGCTGGCTAACTGCGCGGCGGCGCCCGCTCTCGGCAGCCTGGAAAAAATCGACCAGCCAAACGTGAAGGTGGTAGTGAACCCGGGCGGCACCAATCAAAGCTTTGTGGATGAACATCTCAAGCAGGCGCAGATTATTCGGGTGAAAAATAACGTGGATAACCTTGAAGCGCTGCGGCAGAAAACGGCGGATATGATGGTAACCGACCTGATCGAAGGCGTGTATTACCAAAGCAACGAACCAGGCGTGTTTTGCGTGGCCAATGAGCAACCCTTCCCGGGCACCGCCAGCTTCAAAGTCTATATGATGAATAAAGATAACCCGCAGCTGCTGGAAAAGGTAAATCAGTGGCTGGATAGCCAGGACAAAAATGTGCTCAAACAGAAGTGGCGCATCCATGACCAGGTCAACCCATAAAACAACAAAGGTTTTCTATGGCGGGGTCAGCGGCAGAAAATCAGCGTTCCCGCTCTCCGCCAGCACATCGTGAAGCAGCCAGTCATGAAACTATCAAGCCTTTATATCTGAAGATGCTGTGAAGGATGTGATGAGTAGCTTCGACGGCTTCCATCCTATTGGCCGCGTCGGTACGCCTGACGATATCGCGCAAACCGTAGCGTTTCTGCTTAGCGATAGCACCCGCTGGGTGACCGGCGCGGTATGGGATATTGATGGCGGCGTGATGGCTGGTCGAAATGCCTGATTACGTTCATTATGTCATCCTGGGCGTTGGCATAACGAAAAATGAATTCAGGATAATGAGAATCTATGAGCGCTGAAATGACGTTGCCCGTCAGGCAGCAAAACCAGAATATTGTTCGCCTGGCGACGGCGCAGGCGCTGGCTGGGGCAAACTCGGTGGTGTTCTACGCTACCGGGGCGATTGTTGGCAACGCCATCGCGCCCTCTCCAACCCTGGCCACGCTGCCGATTACCATTTTTGTTCTGGGCATGGCGGCCTGTATTTTGCCGTTTGGCGCGCTGGCCAGAAGGCGCGGACGCAAAACGGTGTTTATGGTCGGGACCGGCGCCGGTATGTTGACGGGACTGCTGGCGGCGACGGCGGTGGTCATGAGTTCGTTCTGGCTATTCTGCATCGCGGCCTTTTTCGGCGGCGCCTATGCGGCGGTGGCGGTTTCCTTTCGCTTTGCCGCTACTGACGGCGTCAGCGGCGAACGGCGAGCGCGTGCGCTCTCCCTGGTGATGGGGGGCGGAGTGGCGGCAGGGGTCATCGGTCCGATGCTGGTGACCGGCACCATGAATCTTTGGCCGCCGCACACCTTTGCCATGACCTTTATTGCTCAGGGGCTGGTGGCAGCGGTATCGGCGTGGGTATTACTGGGAGTAAAAACCGCCGAACCGGCGGCGCAGGCGAAGTCCGGCGGGCGTCCGCTGGGCGAAATTGTGCGCCAGCCCGGGTTTTCCCGAACGGTATTTAGCGGCGCAATCGCCTACATGGTAATGAACTTCCTGATGACCGCCGCACCGCTTTCCATGCATATGCACGGCCTGTCGCAGCAGGCGTCGAATCTGGGTATCCAGTGGCACGTAATCGCCATGTACGGTCCCGGATTTTTCACCGGCAAATTGATCGCTCGTTTCGGCGCCCGGCGTATTAACGCTGCCGGGTTGATTCTGCTGGCGCTCTCGGTGATGGTTGGCCTGGCCGGTATTGATGTTATGCACTACTGGCTGTTGCTGATCCTGCTGGGCATCGGCTGGAATTTTGGTTTTACCGGCGCGTCGACGCAGATTATGGATTTCCACCGACCGGAAGAAAAAAACCAGGTGCAATCGCTGAACGATTTTATCGTTTTCGGCGTCATGATGATTGGCTCATTTTCCTCGGGCGCGTTGATGAACCTCTTCGGCTGGAACGCCGTATTGTGGGGATCGCTGGTCCCGGTTGTGGTTGCGCTGGCGCTGTTGCTGGTCGGCAAAAGGGCAGCGCGCAGGCGCTAACTTTGCTCAAGATAAACGCCTGCGCGCTGAACGTTTTGTTATCCGCGCACAGCGCGTCAGACGATATCATCCACTACGCCGCCATCCACGCGCAGCGCCGCGCCTGACGTCGCCGAAGCCTGAGTCGAACAGACGTAAACCACCATACTGGCGACCTCTTCTACCGTGGCCGCGCGCTGAATCACCGAACTGGGGCGGTTTGCCATCACAAACTCTTTGGCCAACTGCTCCAGCGATTTGCCGGTTTTAGCGACTTCGTCTTTCATCATCTCGGCAAAGCCATCCGAAAGGGTCGGTCCCGGCAGGACGCTGTTCACGGTGACGCCGCTGCCGGCAACATATTTCGCCAGCCCGCGGGCCAGCGATAGCTGAGCGGTTTTAGTGACCCCGTAGTGAATCATATCCGCCGGGATGTTGCGTGCCGATTCCGAAGAGATAAAAACCACCCGACCCCAGCCTTTCTGTACCATGGCCGGTAGCAGCGCGCGCGAAAGACGAACCCCGGACATCACGTTGGTTTGCCAGTATCTTTCCCAGGTTGCATCGTCGGTGGCATAGAAATCCTGCGGGCCGTAAATACCCGCATTATTCACCAGTATGTCGATGCCGTTTACTACTTGTATCAGCTGATTCACGCCTTCTGCGTCGCTCAGATCGGCTATCGCCGGTCGGGTCTTCGCGCCGGGAACCTCGCTCTGCAGGCGGGCAATGGCCGCATTCACGCTACGCTCGCTGCGGCCATTCACGATCGCTTCCGCACCGCTTGCCGCCAGACCTTTGGCGATGGCGAAACCAATGCCGCCGGTGGAGGCGGTAACCAGTGCAACTTTCCCCGATAGATCAATATTCATGCTGCCAGCCTTATTTTTTATTGGACAGACCATTAAGCGTAGCAGCGGATATTATGCTTTTGACGTTTTCGGGCTTAATAACCACTCTGTTTGTTCACCCGGTTTTTCAGCGGCAGCGCCCGATGTAGCCGCTGGATGTTATCCAGCAGCTGGCGGGCGATCGCCTCCGTCTGGGCGATGGAGGCCATATGCGGCGTAATTGCTACCTGCGGGTGTTGCCACAGCGGGTCTTCCTGGGGAAGAGGCTCGACGGGGAAGACGTCGAGCACCGCGCCGGATAACTTGCCGCTATCCAGCGCCCGGATCACGTCCTGGTTCACCATATGCTCGCCGCGGCCGCAGTTTATCAACGCCGCGCCGTTGGGGAGCCGATCCAGTAAAGGGTGGGCGAGGATACCTCGCGTCTGCTCGGTTAACGGCAGGACGTTGATAAGCACATCCAGCTGACCAAGAAATTCACCGGCCAGCGCGTCGCCGTGAAAGCAGCGCACGCCGGCAAGGGATTTCTCGCTACGCGCCCAGCCGGAAACCCGATACCCCATCCCGGCGAGCTGCGAGGCGATATAGCCGCCAATTTCACCGAGGCCCATGACGCCAACGTGATAATCGGCCGCCGCGCGCTGCGGATACATCTTCCAGATGCGCTTGCGCTGGTGAGCCAGCGCCCGGTCAAAGCGGCGCTGAAACCACAGCACGCCCCACAGCGCGTATTCAAACATGCCGTGGCGAAAATCATCGTCAACCACCCGGCAGAGCGGAACATCGCTGGCGAAAATGCTGGCCGGGAGATGATCGACGCCGGCGGACGCTGCCTGGATCAGCTTTAGCTGCGGCGATCGCGCCAGGATCTGCGGATCGGGAAACCAGCAGCAGGCGTATTGCGCCTCGCGAGCGGCGGGGTGGTCAGGCAGGACCGCTTTTGCCTGCGGAAATGGCGCGAAAGCGGCGCAAATCTCCTGGGCATATTGAGGATCGTTACAATCCACGACGATAGTGAACGGAGTCATAGGCGTTAACTCTTATAAGAAGTATCAAGACGGTCGAGGCGACGCAGCCACGCCTGCCACACCAGCTGGCGTTCATGTTCGACTCCCTTCAACTGCTCGCAGGCGTGCTGGCTCAGGCGATCGGGGATCGTATGAATGGAGCCGAGCGAAGCCAGCTGCGCGGCGGCCATCTGGATTTCACAGGCGCGGTTCAGGTAATACATGATGTAAAACGCGTCGGCGACGGTGCGGCCGACCGACAGCAGGCCGTGGCTTTGCAGGATCAGGGCGATATTCTCGCCGAGCGAGCGCTGGATCCTCACGCGTTCATCGAGATCGAAGGCCACGCCTTCATAAGGATGATAACCGACGCGTTGATAAAACTCGGTGCTGATCTGGTTGATCTGCAGCAGCCCTTCCGCACAGGCGGCGACAGCCATCCCCGGCAGCGTGTGGGTGTGGATCACGCAGTGGGCGTCTTCGCGAGCCATATGGACCGCGCTGTGGATTGTAAAGCCCGCCGAGTTTGCCGGTGCGCTGCCTTCGACGACTTTGCCCTGCATGTCGACCACGATTAAGTTGCTGGCCGTCACTTCATCAAACATCATGCCGAAGGGGTTAATCAAAAATCGCGGCTCGCCGTCGCCGAGCAGGCGAACGGAGAAGTGGGTATAGAGCGTGTCTTCCCAGCCGAACAGCGCCGCCAGACGATAGGCGCCCGCCAGCTGCTGGCGTAATTCCAGTTCAGTTGTCATTTATTACACTCCCATAAATTCACGAATGCGGGCCAGGGACGGTTCGGCGGCATCGCTGCGAATACGCTGCGGCGGCACATCGCTCTGCACGACGCCGTTTTCCATCATCACCACCCGATCAGAAATCGATAAGGCGAAGTCCATCTCGTGGGTCACGATCAGCATCGTCATGCCTTCACGGGCGAGGGACTGAATGACCTTGAGTACTTCGCCAACCAGCTCCGGGTCCAGCGCCGAGGTGGGTTCATCAAACAGCATGATGTCCGGTTTCAGCGCCAGGGCGCGGGCGATGGCCACGCGCTGCTGCTGACCGCCGGAGAGCTGGTACGGGTATTTTTCGGCGTGCGCCAGCAGACCGACGCGATCCAGCAGCCAGAGCGCCTGCTCTCTGGCAGCGGGGCGGTCAAGAAGCTTGTGATAGAGCGGGGCGAGCATCACGTTATCCAGCACCGTACGATGAGGAAAGAGGTTGAAGCCCTGAAAGACCATGCCGATGCGGCGCACGCCCGCGCGCATTTGCTGTTTATCGATAATGGAGGCGCCCTTCAGATAATCTTCGCCGTAAAGAATGATCTCGCCGCCATCAATGCTTTCCAGAGCGTTGATGGTACGGATCAGGGTGGTTTTGCCGGAGCCGGACGGGCCGATGATGCTGATCACCTCGCCGTTTTCTACTTTCAGGTCAATCCCCTTCAGGACGTGGTGCTGGCCCCAGGATTTTTCGATACCCTGCAAATCGAGCGCCGGCGGGTTGCCGCGGGCGGACTGCGCTTTTGTTGTCTGCACCGGCGGCTTCAGGTTTTGACGCAGGGTTTCGCATTCCGTTTCATTGAGCGTTTGCGGACGTTTGCGCTGAATATCCAGCAGGTTTTCCAGCGCCCGGAAGAGCCAGGTAAAGGCCGTGACCACCATGACGTAATAGACCGCGACCGCCAGCAGCGTCTCCATTACGAGAAAATTCTGCGCGTACAGGCGCTGGCCGGTCAGCAGCAGTTCCGGCAGCGAAATAACCGACAGAATCGAGCTGAGCTTAATGATAGTGATATATTCGTTGATCAGCGTGGGCAGGGAGATACGAAACGCCTGCGGAATAATAATTAAGCGCTGAATTCCGATAAAGCTAAAGCTTAAGGCATGCCCGGCTTCGCTTTGCCCTTTAGCGAGGCTTTGTTGAATAAATCAGATTTCGGGTAA
>NZ_KV793470.1:0-174 GCF_001808475.1 Klebsiella sp. HMSC09D12
CAACGCTTTCGTCTGGCATCGGGCTTTATATGACAGGTGCAGACGGTGAGGGTGGTTCTGAGGTTTATTCCGCCGCAACAACCCGGGATCAGGCCCGCATCGTGTTTGATGATGCGAAGCGCATGATTAAGCTGGCACCGAAAACACTGGGCCGGTTGTTTGGTAGTAACAAGC
>NZ_KV793470.1:1174-1870 GCF_001808475.1 Klebsiella sp. HMSC09D12
GGGCGCGCCTGCAGTCCCTTATTTTTGCAATCACTACTGCGGGTTTTAATAAAGAAGGTATCTGCTACGAGCAACGTGATTATGCGATCAAGGTTCTGAAGAACTTTGATAACCCTGACCCACTTTCCATTAAGGATGACAGCTATTTTGCGCTGATTTATACCCTCGATGAGGGGGACGACCCTTTCGACGAGGCAAACTGGCCGAAAGCTAATCCCGGTCTGGGTGTTTGTAAGCGATGGGACGACATGCGCCGTCTTGCCAAAAAGGCAAAAGAGCAGGTCGCGGCACGTGTCGGTTTTTTTACCAAGCATCTCAATATCTGGGTGCAGGGTGAAAAAGCATGGATGGACATGGCTCGATGGGAGAAATGCCGTGATTCATGGGAAGTTTCAACTTCTGCCAACTGGTCAATGTGGCTTGGCGTTGACCTTTCCAACAAAATTGATATTTCAGCTGCGGTTAAAGTCTGGCTCGCTCCAAATGGCGATGTTTATGTCCGCTCCCGATTCTGGATACCTGAAGGGCGGCTGGAAGCCTGTTCTAAGCAGCAGGCAGACCTTTACAGAAAATGGAATCTCGCTGGGTTCCTTGAATTTACCGATGGTGATGTCGTTGACCATGCAGTGATTAAAGAGGAAACCATTGAATGGGCGCGCGGGGACTCGCTGAACGAGTTTGCATACGACCCGTGGA
>NZ_KV793470.1:1890-7557 GCF_001808475.1 Klebsiella sp. HMSC09D12
CAATGAAGGAAGTCGAGGCGAAAATTTACGCCGGACGTTTTCATCACGACGGTAACCCGGTGATGACCTGGATGATGTCCAACGTCACCGTCAAACCAGACAAAAACGAGAATATTTTCCCCAACAAGGCCACGCCTGAAAACAAAATTGACGGTCCTGTCGCGATGTTTATTGCGATGAGTCGCTTGCTTGTTAATGGTGGTGGTGAAGTTGACTTCCTGTCCACTATCGACCCTGACGAAGACCTTTTACTTCTATGAAAACTTTAATCACTGATGCTATCGGGCTTACCGGGTTTGGTTCGCTCGCTGCAGGCGTATATCTGCAGTTCGGGCTGGCGCCGTCTCTGATGATGTCCGGTAGCCTGCTACTGCTTTATGCGCTGGTGGCGGCAATGAGGGGGAAAAATGCTGCTTGATGCCCTGTTCCGTAGTGAACCACTGGAAAACCCCGCCACGCCGATCACGGGTGAATCGGCAGAAACCGATAACATTTTTGCCCGCGACGTGTTTGTCAGCCCGGAAACGGCGATGAAGCTGGCTGCGGTGTATGCCTGTATTTACGTTATCTCTTCGAATATCGCTCAGATGCCACTGCATGTTATGCGGAAAACCAATAACAAGGTTGAAGCTGCACGCGATCACGGTGTGTTTTACCTGCTTCACGATGAACCGAACATGTGGCAGACCAGCTATAAATGGAGAGAGTTAAAGCAGCGTCACATTCTGGGCTGGGGTAATGGTTACACCTGGGTTAAGCGCTCCCGCCGTGGAGAGGTTTCCGGGCTGGAATGCTGTATGCCCTGGGAAACAACGTTGCTTAACACAGGCGGCCGCTACACCTATGGTGTCTACAACGAAGAGGGGGCGTTTGCCGTCAACCCTGACGATATGGTGCATATCCGGGCGCTGGGGAATAATCAGAAAATGGGGCTCAGTCCAATCATGCAGCATGCCGAGACAATCGGTATGGGGATGAGCGGGCAGGCATACACCAGTTCATTCTTCAACGGTAATGCGCGGCCAGCGGGCATTATTTCGGTAAAAAACCAGCTTAACGACGAAAGTTGGGGGCGATTAAAAAGCATGTGGCAAAAGGCCACTGCCGCTTTGCGCAGCCAGGAGAATAAAACGATGCTTCTCCCGGCAGAGCTGGACTACAAAGCGCTCACCGTTTCCCCGGTTGATGCCCAGATCATTGATATGTCGAAGCTGAACCGGTCGATGATTGCAGGAATATTCAACGTTCCGGCACACATGATTAACGATCTCGAAAAAGCCACTTTCTCAAATATTACGCAACAGGCCATTCAGTTTGTCCGCTACACGATCATGCCGTGGGTGACGAACTGGGAGCAGGAACTCAATCGCCGCCTGTTTACCCGTGCAGAACTGGCCGCCGGGTATTACGTCCGGTTTAACCTGACAGGCCTGCTACGCGGAACCCCGCAGGAGCGTGCTCAGTTCTACCACTTTGCGATCACTGATGGCTGGATGAGCCGCAACGAGGCGCGAGCCTTCGAAGATATGAACCCGGTAGACGGCCTGGATGAAATGCTGGTGAGCGTTAACGCGGCTAACCCGGCAGACGATTTTAAGGCGCCAAAAACCGACGAGGAAAAAACCAATGAATGACCGTGAAACGCGCTGCTATAGCGGGGAGGTTCGCGCGGAACAACGCACCGATGAACCGACCCGCATTCTGGGTTACGGATCGGTGTTTAACAGTCGCTCTGAACCTCTCTGGGGATTCCGTGAAATCATCAAGCCCGGAGCCTTTGACGATGTGCTGAATGATGATGTACGTGGGCTGTTTAACCATGATCCCAATTTTATTCTCGGACGCAGCGCCGCCGGAACACTTTCGCTGTCTGTCGATGAGCGCGGCCTGCGTTACGACATTACAGCGCCGGATACGCAAACTATCCGCGATCTGGTTCTGGCACCGATGTTGCGCGGTGACATTAACCAGTCGTCCTTTGCCTTTCGCGTCGCCCGTGATGGCGAGCACTGGTACGAGGATGACGAAGGGGTAGTCATTCGTGAAATATCGAAGTTTTCCCGGCTGTTTGATGTCAGTCCGGTGACCTATCCCGCATATCAGGAGGCCGATTCCGGCGTCCGATCGATGAAAGCCTGGCAGGAGGCGCGCGACGGCGGTGCGCTAAAGAACGCCATTAATCAACGAATGGCGCGTGAGCGCCTGCTGACCCTTCTTAACGCGTAAGGAAAAATCATGAAACTGCATGAAATGAAGCAAAAACGTAACACCATCGCCAAAGATATGCGCGCACTCCATGACAAAATTGGTGATACGCCCTGGACTGATGAGCAGCGTACCCAGTGGAACGCTGCAAAATCAGAGCTTGATTCCCTTGATGAGCGTATTGCACGCGAAGAGGAACTGCGTCGCCAGGATCAGGACTATATCGATGAAAATGAGCCGGAACAGCGCCAGCAACAGAACCGTGATCCAGCAAACCCGGAAGCGCAGGCAAATGAGCGCAGGGCAGCGGCGTTTAATGCGTTTTTGCGCCGTGGTCTTGGCGAGATGAGCGCTGAAGAACGCCAGGCTTTAAAGGAGCTGCGTGCTCAGGGTACGACGCCGGATGAAAAAGGGGGTTACACCGTACCAACCCAGTTCCGCAATAAGATTGTTGATGCACTGAAAGATTACGGTGGTATTGCCAGTGTGGCCCAAATCCTGAATACCTCAAACGGACAGGATATCGACTGGGCAACTTCTGACGGTACCGCTGAAGAAGGTGAACTGCTTGGCGAAAACACCGAAACCAGTGAAGAAGATGTATCTTTCGGCGGCGCGACTCTGGGAGCAAAGAAACTTTCTTCCAAAATCATCCGAGTGTCGAATGAATTGCTGCAGGACAGCGGCGTCGATATCGAAGCATTTCTTGCCGGACGTATCGCAACGCGCATTGGCCGAGGTGAAGCGAAATATCTGGTCCTTGGCACCGGGACGGGTACACCGCTACAGCCGAAAGGACTGGCGTCCTCAGTAACAGGGACGAAAAACACGGCTTCAGCGACAGCTTTCACCTGGAAAGAACTCAATGCGCTGAAACATGCTGTTGATCCCGCCTATCGTAATGGCCCGAAAGTTCGCTTTGCCTTTAACGATGCAACGCTCCAGTTGGTGGAAGAGATGGAAGATGGCCAGGGCCGTCCTCTCTGGTTGCCGAACATTATCGGTGGCGCGCCTGCTACTGTTCTGCAGGTGCCGTATGTTGTGGACCAGGCTATTCCTGATATCGCGGCGGGTGCCAAATTTGCTTACTTCGGCGACTTTAACCGCTTTATCGTTCGTCGCGTCACCTACATGACGTTGAAACGGCTGGTGGAGCGTTATGCTGAGTACGATCAGACTGGCTTCCTGGCCTTCCATCGCTTCGACTGTGTGCTGGAAGATACCGGGGCAATTAAAGCGCTGGTGGGCAAACCGGCATCTGGCGGCTAAGGCAATAATCAGCTTCAACCTCCACCGCTCCGGCGGTTTTTTTATGCCCGCAGTTCGCTGCGGGCCAGGGAAAAACGATGAGCACAACGATTGAAAAGTTAAGGGCCCAGTGCCGGATCGATGCTGACGATGAAACGGAAGATGAATTGCTGTTGCTTTATTTCGCATCAGCGCGCCGTCGTGCGGAGAACTTCATTAATCGGAAACTGTATGACGAAAACATTCCTGATACCGATCCCGACGGACTAAAGATTGCCGACGATATTCTCCTGGCGCTGATGCTGCTGGTGGGCCACTGGAATGAGAGTCGCGAAGAAGCTTCCGATCTTAATAAGATGAGCATTCCCTTCGGCTTTACCTCGCTGCTTGAGCCCTATCGATTTATTCCTCTGTAGGAGGTGATATGCAGGCAGGAAGATTACGGCACCGCGTCACCATCCAAAATTTCACAACCTCCAGAACGCCTTCCGGCCAGCCAGTCGAAACATGGGAGGACGGAAAAACCATCTGGGCCGAGGTTAAGGGGATAAGCGGTCGGGAGCTGTTAGCCGCTGGTGTTGAGCATGCCGATGCGACAATCAGAGTCTGGGTGCGTTTTCGCAGGGACATTTCATCTTCATCCCGACTGAAAGTACTTAACGGCCCTTTCAAAGACGCGGTTCTTAACGTTACGGGGCCTCCGGTGCCGGATATCAAAGGTACCCGGCTGGAAATTCTCTGCAAACAGGGGACCGAAAAATGATTGATGTGAATCTGGATTTTTCCGGTTTGCAGGATATCGCCCGAGACCTGCAGACCCTCAGCAAGGCTGAAAACAATAAAGTCCTCCGGGATTCTACTCGTGCCGGGGCTGAAGTGCTCCGCCAGGAAGTGATTGATCGGGCTCCGGAACAGACTGGTAAGCTGAAGAAAAACGTTGTTGTCGTCACCCAGAAAAGCCGCCGTCGCGGTGAAATCGCATCCGGGGTACATATTCGCGGTGTTAATCCGCAAACAGGGAACAGCGACAACACCATGAAGGCCAGCAACAAACGGAATGCTTTCTACTGGCGCTTTGTTGAACTGGGAACGGCAACAGCTCCTGCTCATCCTTTTGTCCGCCCGGCGTTTGATACTCGGCTGGAAGAGGCTGCACAGGTAGCCATGCAGAGAATGAATACGGCGATTGATGAGGTGCTGGCTAAATGACAGAGGATGATATCTATGATCTGCTGTCGCGTCTGGCTGGCGGAAGGGTTTATCCGTATGTGGTGCCGCTTGGCAGTGACGGGCTTCCCGATGTTCCCGCGCCCTACATCATTTTCTCGATACCGACTGACGTATCCGGGGATGTGTTCTGCGGGCAGGCCGAATCGACGCTGCACATTCAGGTAGATGTGTGGGCCAAAACGAACGATGAGGCCAGGGCGTTGCGGCTTGAGGCCCTTGCCCGGCTTGAAGTGCTTTCTCCTACCGAGGTGACCAAAATCCCCGGCTACGACACTACAACCCACTTGCATCGGGCAACGCTCGAAATAACGGTCATTGCCTGACTGGAACCAATCCAATCTGACCGCCGCTGGCGGTTTTTTCATATATGGAGGCTGCAATGTCAGCACTATTTGAACGCGCCCAAAAAACGGTAGTAATGATTACCTCTGTGCCGGTCACCGCGGCAGAGCTGGATACTGCAACCTGGTTAAACCTGAGTTGCACTATCAAACAGGCCAGCTTTACCGCTGGTCAGAAAAACGATATTGACGTGACAGTGCTCTGTTCGGATGAAACGGAAAATATCAACGGCCTTCCTGCTCCGTCTGAAATGTCACTTTCCGGTAACTTCTACCGCAACCCGGCGCAGGATGCACTTCGTGCAGCATATGATAACGACGGGGTTTATGGGTTTAAGGTTATTTTCCCGTCTGGTAATGGATTCCTGATGCGCGCTGAGGTGCGTCAGCACACCTGGGATTCACAGGCAAATAGCGTTGTTGCTGCGACTTTCTCCCTTCGTCTGAAGGGTAAGCCGAGCAATATCGATGCCTCCGGCATCCTTGCATTTAGTAGCGATCTGCCAGTCACTGAATCAGTTACTGCCGGGAGTCCACTGTCCTTAAGTGTGGTGGCTACAGGTGGTAAAGCTCCATACACCTACGTATGGAAAAAAGGTTCGTCAACCATCAGCGGGCAGACCAGCGCAACGTTTAATAAGGC
>NZ_KV793471.1:0-532 GCF_001808475.1 Klebsiella sp. HMSC09D12
TCAGCAAAAGTTCGATTTATTCAACAAAGCCTTTTGACCGACTAACGCCGCTTGTGTGGGTAAACGTCCCTGTTTCGGAAATTGCGGAGGATACCAGACTACATCAGGTTTCATTGTGGACATATTTGGGGTTCCTCCATTTTGATCGGATCTTTAATCGGATAATTTGGGTTGCCGTAGTCATAGCAGCTGGTGGTGACTTTTATTTGATCGCAGGGTAAAAAGTGGATCTTTATTCCGCAGGTTTTTTGTCCGGAATAATCGGGAACAGGGACTATTTTTGTATGCACTTTATTCAGTGCCTTAATTTTCTTATACCACTCTTCCTTTTTATCGGAATATGCTTGCCATACTTGGTAAGAGGCTTTCGTATCAGGACGTTTCGGCTCAGGGATTTCAGGTACATCATCGGCAAAAGCCACACCCGTTTCCCACTCAACTTTCACCCTCATCCCCGGTTTCCATTTCGTCGGCACGCCGTAACAGCAGCCACCGCCGCCCCCCTGCCAGGGGCCGATAATATCCAGCCCTG
>NZ_KV793471.1:552-1157 GCF_001808475.1 Klebsiella sp. HMSC09D12
AGTGGGTATGGTTAACCGCTTCTATGGTGCCGCTACCGCCACTGATGCTCTCCTCTTTCGCGGGTCGATCGCAACCTGTCAGCAATATCGCCACAGTGATAAAAACAAGGCGTGTCAGCCATCGGCCCAGTGCTGGAAATTGCGGAGGATACCAGACTACATCAGGCTTCATTGTGGACATACTTTGGGTTCCTCCATTTTGATCGGATCTTTAATCGGATAATTTGGGTTGCCGTAGTCATAGCAGCTGGTGGTGACTTTTATTTGATCGCAGGGTAAAAAGTGAACCTTTATTCCGCAGGTTTTTTGCCCGGTATAATCGGGAACAGGGACTATTTTTGTATGCGCTTTATTCAGTGCCTTAATTTTCCTATACCATTCTTGTTTTTCATCAAAATACACTTGCCATACTTGATAATAATTTTTCTCGTTCATCCCGGAGGTATCAGGTCGTTTCGGCTCAGGAATTTCAGGTACATCATCGGCAAAAGCCACACCCGTTTCCCACTCAACTTTCACCGTCATTCCCGGTTTCCATTTTGTCGGCACGCCGTAACAGCAGCCACCGCCTCCCCCCTGCCAGGGGCCGATAATATCCAGCCCTG
>NZ_KV793471.1:1177-3929 GCF_001808475.1 Klebsiella sp. HMSC09D12
GGTTAACCGCTTCTATGGTGCCGCTGCCGCCGCTGACACTTTCCACTTGCGCCAACTGATCGCAACCTGCCAGCAGTGTCGCCACAGCAATAAAAACAAGGCGTGTGAACCATCGTCCCTGTGCTGGAAACTGCGGAGGATACCAGACTGCATCAGGCTTTATTGTGGACATACTTTGGGTTCCTCCATTTTGATCGGATCTTTAATCGGATAATTTGGGTTGCCGTAGTCATAGCAGCTGGTGGTGACTTTTATTTGATCGCAGGGTAAAAAGTGAACCTTTATTCCGCAGGTTTTTTGCCCGGTATAATCGGGAACTGGGACTATCCGGCTATGTTCCTGGTTCTGAGCTTTTATTTTTTTTTCCCATTCTAAATATTTAGCGTCATCTCCATATCCTGGAAAATCCATTGAATAACCGACACCCGTTTCCCATTCCACTTTCACCGTCATTCCCGGTTTCCATTTCGTTGGCACACCGTAACAGCAGCCACCGCCGCCGCCCTGCCAGGGGCCGATAATATCCAGCCCTGACTGCCCGTCTACGCTGAAATGGTTTATCGCCCAGTGGGTATGGTTAACCGCTTCTATGGTGCCGCTGCCGCCGCTAACATTCTTTTCTCTGGCAGGCCTGTCACAACCAGCCAGCAATATCGCCGCAGCGATAAAAACAAAGCGTGTCAGCCATCGTCCCTGCGGTGGATACCAGCCTAAATCAGACTTTATTATAGACATATCTCAGGTTCCCTTATTTTAGCCGGATAAACAGGGTTATCATTAGATTCAACCGTCATCTAATAGCCGCTTATTGTTTGGTCTTTTTTTTTCAAATATTTTTTGGATCCATGTCAGAGCCACAATGAGGACATTTATCGATTTTATAGTTAACAAAATTCATGCATGATGAACATCTGTATATGTGTCCGGTATGTTTTGGCCAACGCTTATCAGGAAAAAACAAAGCGATAAAAACACTAATAACAGGAAATATAAAATAAAAAGAATTTGCCGGCTCTCCCCAGGATAATAGCATAACTATCGCTAAAAACATCATAGACGCTTTGATAAACAAAACACAAAACACCAGAGCAATAAAAAAGCTTTGTTTTTTCCAGACAATGATTCCAACCAGTAATATTACCGCTCCAGAGATAATAACTTTTGTATCACTATCCAAATACATAACCCCTCCGATGTAAGTAGCTATGATCCCTATTGAAAATACCACTCCTGATGACTTTATAGATTATTAACACCAGAACTGCATTCATCAGAATAAATTTTATTTTTAAGAATATACTCAGCCACCCACTCATTACGTTTATCTTCGAAAAGCACACCTTCTTTTGTCGCAGCCAGCATAGCCTTAAAGCAAGCAGAAAATTCACTTTCTCTGTTCATAAAAAGGTTCTTCGGTAATGGCAGATAAACCAATAATTGTTTTGCATCACACAGACACATCAGACTTTCAAACTGATTATCAGTAAATATGATTTGCTCACTCAATTCCTCTTCACCTAATGCTGCCCCGTTTCCTTCCAGCAAAACAGGTGCTTCGTCGCGATCCAGCCAGCTCCAGAATAATGTCGGTCTGTGGAGCTGACTTTGCTGTTCATCACTAAGAACATGGGTAAAAAGATACGAAAATATACGCGTATCCCAGAAGCGAAATATCCCTGCACGCCCCTCATGCTGCGCATCAATGCAACGGATCAACCATTCAGCCAAAACTTCGAACCGCCAGGATGACCCCAGCACCAGTAAAGGCGCTGTTGCCGCAGCTTCACTAGCCAGCGCATATAACCACTGCACCTGCTGAGCATCTTCCAGCTCAATACGTACCAGCAAAGGCGCATCGTCCGGGTAAATATTCTCCGGCAATCCCTGGTAAAGGGACTGCCATTTTATTGCCGGAGAAAACCCGGAAAGAGCCGGAATGACGGAGAAATTCACGCCGCACTGATCGATAATCATATCGACATAATTGTGACCAATCTGCTGACACGTCAGCTGGATTTTATCCAGCCAGATCTTTATGTTGTCCATTTACGCATCCCTCGGCACAAAACCCTGAGCCAGTTCCTGAGCCCGTTTGAGGCATTCTTTACATACTGATGAAGGCAGATCGGGCAACTGGAAATCCTCGCTGGCTGGCCCCTGCAAATTATGTTGTCCTTTCAGACTTAACAGGCCAGGTCCATGAATTTCAATTTCTCCCTGCGGGGTCAAGCGAATGTAAGCGCCGCCACACCCAATAGTGATACCATTCTTCGCCGTAAGCTGAAGATGTCCCTGTGTGGACTGTACGGTAACATCCTGAAGAGACGTTAATGAGAGAATATCGCTATGAGATTCGATATTCAGCGGGCCTTTTGCAGATACCAGACGAACACCTTCCTGGCGGGAAAGTAACGATATCGCCTGGCTGGCATTCACTGAAAGCCTCTGCTCGCTGGCAATACTGACTTCTCCAATACTCTGCATATACAAACCGTTGCCACTGTGCAGAAGAATACTTTCTGGCGTAACGCTCCCTATCCCCTCCGGTGCTTCCATCAACAATACCGGCTTCTTTATCTGGTCCGCCTTTTCAACAAACTGCTTTAACGTATCCATATCTGGTGAGAAATTACGGTGCGTTTGCGTCACACTCTCCCAACCGACAATAAGGTTTTGCGCCCTCCTCAACAGGCTGGTTGCAGGCTCCATCGCCAGCTGCTGCCCCTGCGCTTTCATCTGCGCATCAGCGGTG
>NZ_KV793472.1:0-26897 GCF_001808475.1 Klebsiella sp. HMSC09D12
TTACCCGAAATCTGATTTATTCAACAAAGCCACGACGAAACTCTTCATAACCAATAACGAATTCAATTTCCTGATAGCGTAATTGATGTTCTGTGTTTTGATTCAATGCCGATTTAAAGACCAAATGAATGTTGGGCGCAATCTCGCCAACTTTGTTGAAAATAACCGAAGTTAAAGCGTTATCCAGCGGGCTGCACACGCATAAATTAAAGACCCGCTCGCTGCTGAGCGGCTCAAAGCCCGAGCCCGGTAATTCGTTTTGCACCAGCTGCAGAGCCTGCCGTACGGAACCAAATAGCTGGAAAGCCCGCGCCGTAGGCTGGATGCCGCGCCCATAACGAACAAACAGCTCATCATTAAACATCACTTTCAGGCGCGAGACCGCATTGCTGACCGCCGGCTGGGACATTCCCAAAGAGTGCGCCGCACGGGTGATATTTTGCTCCTGCATTACCGCATCAAATACGGTTAACAGATTGAGGTCGACCATCCGCAGCTGGGGTTTTGTGTTTTCTACCTCAGAGGTCGACTTATATTCAGTACCTTCATTTAACATATTTAACTCCACTGTCACGCTAAATTCCCTTTGCCAAAGTGCAGTAATTAATTCTCAGAATATCATTTATCATGCATATGACATTTACAAAAGGGCAAAGATGAATTTTAGGAATATATCAAGGTTATGAGTGGCGACGAAAAGTCTGCATTTGAAAGTACCCGCGACCACTTAAACCATATTGTTTACTTGATAAAATCAAGTGTACCCATAAATATCAAAAATAAACAATAACAGCAGTGGTTAACTTTAACTTAAGCATTATTAAAATATCAGCTTAAGCCATCCTTAAAATTCACATTTTATTATCATTGATAATGAACCATCATATTCACAAACACATTCACAAAACAAATAAGTTTATAATTTTCATCAGGATATCATCCTGCGCGACAGCGATATCCATGAAGATTCAATTGAAAATAAAAATTATCAAATGGTGAAAATAACTCAACATGAAGTGATGTCCAAAAAAGGATCATCGGCCAAAAAGCGCGATCGTCAGCACAATTAGCTAATGCGCCTGTTAGGTAAAAAGACGTTTTCTACACCCGGGGGTTGACATCAAAACCCATATCAAGTAACTCTAAAAGCATAACGATTTCATCTGGAGCATGACGCAATGATTCGCAGCATTCGCTTTCTCAGCCTACTACTACTAAACGCATCCATTTTGCGCGGTAGGCTGTTGGGCGACGTTCATCGTTAAGTCATCTTCCAGCAAGACTATAAAACCCGCGCCAATGCGCGGGTTTTTTTATGCTCGCTAGCAAGGCGCCAGGACACAGACCAAGGATCTAAACCATGAGCCAGCAAGTCATTATTTTCGATACGACCTTACGCGACGGTGAACAAGCGTTACAAGCCAGCCTGAGTGTGAAAGAGAAACTGCAGATTGCTATGGCCCTGGAGCGGATGGGCGTTAACGTGATGGAAGTCGGTTTTCCGGTTTCATCCCCGGGCGATTTTGAATCCGTGCAAACCATCGCACGCACCATCAAAAACAGCCGCGTTTGTGCGCTGGCCCGCTGCGTTGAAAAAGATATCGACGTTGCGGCGGAATCGCTGAAGGTCGCGGAAGCCTTCCGTATTCATACCTTTATCGCCACCTCGCCGATGCACATCGCGACCAAGCTGCGCAGTAATCTGGATGAAGTGATTGAACGCGCTATCTATATGGTTAAGCGCGCCCGCAACTACACTGACGACGTTGAGTTTTCCTGTGAAGATGCTGGCCGTACGCCGATTGCGGATCTGGCCCGCGTCGTCGAAGCCGCGATAAATGCCGGCGCAACGACCATCAATATCCCTGATACCGTCGGCTACACCATGCCGTTCGAATTCGCCAATATCATAACCGGCCTGTACGAACACGTTCCCAATATCGATAAAGCCATTATCTCCGTCCATACCCATGACGATTTGGGTATCGCGGTGGGTAACGCCCTCGCCGCGGTCCATGCCGGCGCTCGCCAGGTTGAAGGCGCAATGAACGGCATCGGCGAGCGCGCGGGTAACTGCTCGCTGGAAGAAGTGATTATGGCGATTAAAGTGCGCAAAGACATTATGAATGTGCACACCCGCATTAATCACCAGGAAATCTGGCGTACCAGCCAGACCGTCAGCCAGATCTGTAATATGCCGATTCCTGCCAACAAAGCGATCGTCGGTACCGGCGCCTTCGCCCACTCTTCCGGTATTCACCAGGATGGCGTGCTGAAGAATCGCGAAAACTACGAAATCATGACGCCAGAATCTATCGGTCTGAACCAGGTACAGCTGAACCTGACTTCCCGCTCCGGCCGCGCGGCGGTGAAACATCGTATGGAAGAGATGGGCTATAAGGACAGCGACTACAACATGGATCACCTGTATGAAGCGTTCCTGAAGCTGGCGGATAAAAAGGGTCAGGTATTTGACTATGACCTGGAAGCGTTAGCCTTTATTAACAAACAGCAGGAAGAACCGGAGCATTTCCGTCTGGATTACTTCAGCGTGCAGTCCGGTTCCAGCGACATCGCAACCGCCTCCGTGAAGCTGGTCTGCGGCGAAGAAACCAAAGCTGAGGCCGCCAACGGCAACGGACCGGTTGACGCCATCTACCAGGCGATTAACCGCATCACCGGCTATGAGGTTGAGCTGGTCAAATATGACCTGAACGCCAAAGGTCAGGGCAAGGATGCGCTGGGCCAGGTGGACATCGTGGCAAACTACAACGGCCGCCGCTTCCACGGCGTTGGCCTGGCGACGGACATCGTGGAATCCTCCGCGAAAGCGATGGTTCACGTCCTGAACAATATCTGGCGCGCCGCTGAAGTCGAAAAAGAATTGCAACGCAAAGCTCAGAATAAAGAGAACAATAAGGAAACCGTGTAATGTCGAAGAATTACCATATTGCTGTTTTACCAGGTGATGGTATTGGCCCGGAAGTCATGAACCAGGCAATGAAAGTACTGGAAGCCGTTCGCAACCGTTTTGATATGCGCATTACCACCAGCCAGCATGACGTTGGCGGTATCGCCATCGATCGTCAGGGCACTCCGCTGCCTCAGTCTACCGTTGAAGGCTGCGAGCAGGCTGACGCAATTCTGTTCGGCTCCGTTGGCGGACCGAAATGGGAGCATCTGCCGCCCGCTGAGCAGCCGGAGCGCGGTGCGCTGCTGCCCCTGCGGAAACACTTTAAATTATTCAGCAACCTGCGTCCGGCTAAGCTGTATCAGGGGCTGGAAGAGTTTTGCCCGCTGCGCGCCGATATCGCCGCCAACGGCTTCGACATTTTATGCGTGCGTGAACTGACCGGCGGCATTTACTTTGGCCAGCCGAAGGGTCGCGAAGGTAGCGGTCAGCATGAAAAAGCATTTGATACCGAGGTATACCACCGCTTCGAGATTGAGCGTATCGCGCACATTGCCTTCGAATCCGCCCGTAAACGTCGTCACAAAGTGACTTCTGTTGATAAGGCTAACGTCCTGCAGTCCTCTATTTTATGGCGTGAAATCGTTAGTGAAATCAGTAAGCAGTATCCTGACGTTGAGCTGTCGCATATGTACATCGACAACGCCACCATGCAGCTGATTAAAGATCCGTCTCAGTTCGACGTTCTGCTGTGTTCCAACCTTTTCGGCGACATCCTGTCTGACGAATGCGCCATGATTACCGGTTCGATGGGCATGCTGCCGTCAGCCAGCCTCAACGAGCAAGGCTTTGGTTTATATGAACCAGCAGGTGGCTCCGCGCCGGATATCGCCGGCAAAAACATCGCTAACCCTATCGCGCAGATCCTCTCGCTGGCGCTGCTGCTGCGCTACAGCCTGGATGCCGACAACGCGGCCACTGCGATTGAGAACGCGATCAACCGCGCATTAGAAGAAGGCGTACGTACCGGCGATTTAGCGCGCGGTGCGGCGGCGGTCAGTACCGATGAAATGGGCGATATCATTGCCCGCTATGTCGCTGAAGGGGTGTAATCATGGCGAAGACGTTATACGAAAAATTGTTTGATGCTCACGTCGTTTATGAAGCGCAAAACGAAACCCCGCTGCTGTACATTGACCGTCATCTGGTTCACGAGGTGACCTCGCCGCAGGCGTTTGACGGCCTGCGCGCCCATAAACGTCCGGTACGCCAGCCGGGTAAAACCTTCGCCACGATGGATCACAACGTATCGACGCAAACTAAAGACATTAATGCCTCCGGCGAAATGGCGCGTATCCAGATGCAGGAGTTGATTAAAAACTGCAAAGAGTTCGGCGTTGAACTGTATGACCTGAATCACCCTTACCAGGGCATCGTGCACGTGATGGGGCCGGAACAGGGTGTGACCCTGCCGGGCATGACCATCGTCTGCGGCGACTCCCATACGGCAACCCATGGCGCATTCGGCGCGCTGGCATTCGGTATCGGCACCTCCGAAGTCGAGCACGTTCTGGCAACGCAGACGCTGAAGCAGGGCCGCGCCAAAACCATGAAGATTGAGGTCAAGGGTAAAGCAGCCCCAGGCATCACCGCCAAAGATATCGTTCTGGCGATTATCGGTAAAACCGGCAGCGCCGGCGGCACCGGTCATGTTGTCGAATTTTGCGGCGAAGCCATCCGTGATTTAAGCATGGAAGGCCGTATGACTCTGTGCAATATGGCGATCGAAATGGGCGCGAAAGCGGGCCTGGTGGCGCCAGACCAAACCACCTTCGATTACGTGAAAGGCCGTCTGCACGCGCCGAAGGGCCAGGATTTTGACGAAGCCGTCGCCTGGTGGAAGACCCTGACTACCGATGATGGCGCGACGTTTGACAGCGTTGTCACGCTGCAGGCGGAAGATATTGCTCCGCAGGTCACCTGGGGCACCAACCCAGGGCAAGTGATATCCGTCACCGACATCATCCCGGATCCGGCATCGTTCAACGACCCGGTAGAGCGCGCAAGCGCGGAAAAAGCGCTGGCCTATATGGGGCTGAAATCTGGCGTACCGTTAACCGAAGTAGCGATTGATAAAGTCTTTATCGGTTCCTGCACCAACTCGCGCATCGAAGACTTACGCGCGGCCGCCGAGATCGCTAAAGGCCGTAAAGTGGCGCCGGGCGTTCAGGCGCTGGTCGTTCCTGGTTCCGGCCCGGTGAAAGCGCAGGCCGAAGCGGAAGGTCTGGATAAAATCTTTATTGAAGCCGGTTTTGAGTGGCGTTTACCCGGCTGCTCTATGTGCCTGGCGATGAACAACGACCGCCTGAATCCGGGCGAGCGCTGCGCTTCCACCAGCAACCGTAACTTTGAAGGCCGTCAGGGCCGCGGCGGGCGCACCCATCTGGTTAGCCCGGCCATGGCAGCCGCGGCGGCCGTTACCGGTCATTTCGCCGATATCCGTAGCTTGAAATAAGGAAACCCTCATGGCAGAGAAATTTATCCAACATACCGGCCTGGTGGTTCCGCTGGATGCCGCGAACGTCGATACTGATGCAATCATTCCAAAACAGTTTCTGCAGAAAGTCACGCGTACCGGTTTTGGCGCCCATCTGTTTAACGACTGGCGCTTCCTGGACGATAAAGGCGAACAGCCTAACCCGGAATTCGTGCTGAACTTTCCGGAGTATAAAGGCGCCTCTATCCTGCTGGCGCGAGAAAACTTCGGCTGCGGCTCCTCCCGCGAGCATGCGCCGTGGGCGCTGACCGATTACGGTTTTAAAGTCGTCATCGCGCCCAGCTTCGCCGATATCTTCTATGGCAACAGCTTTAACAATCAGCTGCTGCCGGTCACGCTGAGCGAAGAACAGGTTGATGAGCTCTTTAAGCTGGTCCAGTCTCAGCCCGGCATTAAGTTTGGAGTCGATCTGCAAGCCGAGGTCGTGAAAGCTGGCGATAAATCCTGGAGCTTTAAAATTGACGCTTTCCGCCGCCACTGCATGCTTAACGGCCTGGACAGCATCGGTCTGACCCTGCAGCACGAAGAGGCCATCTCGGCCTATGAGAAAAAACTGCCGGCTTTTATGAATTAAGGCGAACCGCCATTGCTATCTCAGCCCGGACGAACATCCGGGCTTTTTTCTGCCGATGAAAATGAGATCTAGCGCACATATATAATATCCAGACTGATTTGATAGATAGAAAAATTTGCCGATAAAAAAATAAATCATTATCAATTGGGCATCTATTCAATCATTCACCTACTTTTTTTGTGTCATTCCACAAGTACAAGTAAAAATTCGATTGAAATATTTAAGATAAAAACATGAATATGTGAATCGAATGTTAATCCCATAGAGTCCCCCTATAGCTCCACGCAAAAAAAAGCATTATTTTTCTATTGGACGCCTCGTTATCTTTCCCCACAGAGAAATATTAACTTTGGACCGGCCAGGATCGCCCAATAGCGGCCATCAGGCATCCAGTGGAGAGAGCATATGAGCCACTACCCCCATCTTTTTTCCCCGTTGACCATTAACGGGATGACAATAAAAAACCGCATCATTATGCCGCCAATGGGGACCAACCTGGCGAGCCTGAACGGTGAAGTCACTCAGGAACAGATTGACTACTATGAGCTACGCGCGCGGGGCGGCACAGGACTCATCACTATCGAGAATATTTGTATCGATTTTCCATTCGCTTCTAATGGCACAACCCAGCTGCGTATCGATAACGATCAGTATATTCCGCGCCTGTTCAAATTAACCGAAACCTTACATAAACACGGCGCCTGCGTCGGTATTCAATTAAACCACGCTGGCGCATCGGCCTATGCATATCGCCTGAACGGCGAAATGCCGCTTTCCTCTTCCAGCACGCCGTCCAAAAAGAACGGTAATATTCCCCGTCCGATGACGCACGACGAGATATATCATGCCGTCGATAAGTTTGGTGATGCTGCGGAGCGCGTTCGCCGCGCTGGTTTCGACTGTGTGGAAATTCACGCCGGCCACTCTTATTTAATTAGTCAGTTTTTATCACCGCTGTTTAATAAGCGTACCGATGAATTTGGCGGCAGCGTAGAGAATCGCGCCAGAATATTAACCTTAATCGTCGATAAGGTACGCGCCTGCGTTGGTCCGCGTTTCCCGGTCAGCCTGCGTATTAGCGCCGATGACTTCCTGGAGGGCGGGAATACGCTCGAAGATTCCTTGCGGATCCTCGAATTGTGCCAGGAGAAAGTCGATATTATCAACGTCTCCGCCGCGCAAAACGACAACCTGAATTTCCAGATTGACCAGATGTCTCTGGAAGATGGCTGGAAGCGCTATCTCTCCCGTGCGGTACGCGACAAATTCCACAAGCCAACGGTAATTGCCGGCAATATCCGTACCCCGAAAGTCGCTGAAGATATTATCGCCAGCGGCGATGCTGACCTGATAGCCATTGGCCGCGGACTGATCGCCGAGCCGGAGTGGGTACAAAAAGTGCAGAGCGGTAACGAGCGTTTGATGCGGAAATGCATCTCCTGCAACATCGGCTGCGCGGATCACCGCATCGCCCGCTCCCGCCCTCTGCGCTGCTCGATTAACCCGGATATTATCCACGGCGATGCCTATAAACAGCAGCGCGTTATCCGCGATACCAACGTCGTGGTTATCGGCGCGGGTACGGCGGGAATGGAAGCGGCCTGCACCGCGGCGGAAGTCGGCTGCCATACCTGGCTGCTGGAAGAGAAGCACAGCATCGGCGGACTGGCCAGCGAGATCTCCCTGCTGCCGGAGAAAAAGCGTATCGCCGATTTTCCGCAGTTTATGAAAAACCGTATCGCCTCGCTCGATAACCTGATGCTGCAGGTCGGCAAGCGCGCCACCGTGGCATCCGTTTCCGCTCTTCGCCCGGATTTAATCGTCAACGCAACCGGTTCAGTTCCTCTGCTGCCGCCAATTGAAGGACTGCGCGAGAACATCGATGTCGAAGGCGGAAACGTCTTCTCCATCACCAACATGATTCATCATCTGGACCAGTTTGCCGATGCTACAGGTAAACGCATCGCTGTCGTCGGCGCAGGCGCCGTAGGTCTGGATGTTATTGAATACTTCTCCGCGCGCGGCGCCAGCGCCGTGCTTATCGAGATGCAGGACGCGCCGGGACGCGACCTGGACATCATTACTAAAAATGCCATGTTGACCATGCTCGATGAACATCACGTGGAACAGCACATGCGTACGCAGCTGGTTGCCGTCACCCCAACGCATTTCACCGTTAAAAATGCGGATGGCACCTTTGACATTCCTTTTGATTACGGCTTCGTCTGCCTGGGAATGCGCGCCAATACCGCCGGTCTCACTGAGATTGAACAATGGGCCAGAGCCAATAACGTAAAAATAATGAACATCGGCGACAGCCTGATGGCCCGGCGAATCATTGATGGCGTGCGCGAAGGGCGCAACGTGCTGGACACCCTCGAAGATATGGGCGCTCTCGGCAACCGCGAATCGACAAAAATTCCATTTCTAACATATTGAGGACTTTATCATGGCAGAACGTATTACTGGACACACCGAGCTGATTGGCCTGATTGCGACCCCGATTCGTCACAGCATGTCGCCGACTATGCATAACGAAGCCTTTGCCCATCTGGGACTGGACTACGTTTATCTGGCGTTCGAAGTAGGTAATGAAGAGCTGAAAGATGTCGTACAGGGTTTTCGTGCATTAAAACTGCGCGGCTGTAACGTCTCCATGCCGAACAAAACGGAGATTTGCCAGTATCTGGACAAACTCTCGCCGGCGGCAGAACTGGTTGGCGCGGTGAATACCGTGGTGAACGACAATGGCGTCCTGACCGGCCATATCACCGATGGCACCGGATATATGCGCGCGCTCAAAGAAGAAGGCATTGATATCATCGGCAAAAAGATGACCGTTCTGGGCGCTGGCGGTGCGGCAACCGCGCTCTGCGTTCAGGCCGCGCTTGATGGCGTCAAAGCGATCTCCATCTTCAACCGCAAAGATAAATTCTTCGCCAACGCAGAACAGACCGTTGCCAAAATCCGTAATAACACCAACTGCGAGATCCACCTGTTCGATCTGGACGATCATGACAAACTGCGCGCGGAAATCGACAGCAGCGTCATTCTGACCAACGCCACCGGCGTGGGGATGAAACCGTTTGAAGGCCAGATGCTGCTGCCTGACGACAGCTTCCTGCGCCCGGACCTGATCGTTTCTGACGTGGTCTACAACCCGCGCAAAACTTATCTGCTGGAAGTGGCTGAGAAAAAAGGCTGCCGCACCATCAACGGTCTGGGGATGATGCTCTGGCAAGGCGCGCGCGCTTTTGAAATCTGGACAGGCAAAGAAATGCCGGTTGAACACGTCAAAAATATCCTGTTCTAAGGATGGGCGCGATGAAAAATCAATATGTCCCAACGGCAGCTGGGCTATATCTTAACTATCTGATCCACGGTATGGGGGTTTTGTTAATTACCCTCAATATGGCGAATCTGCAGGAACAATGGGGAACCGACGCTGCCGGCGTCTCCATCGTTATCTCGTCGCTCGGGATCGGTAAGCTCGCCACGATCGTGACAGGATTCCTGTCCGACCGTTTTGGTCGTAAACCCTTTATCTATCTCGGCATAGCCAGTTATGTGGTGTTCTTCCTCGGTATTCTGCTGACGAAAAACATCTATCTGGCCTACTGCTGCGGCATTATGGCGGGCCTGGCGAACAGCTTCCTCGACTCCGGTACCTATCCGGCGCTGATGGAGTCTTTCCCTAACTCCGCCAGCCGGGCTAATGTGTTGATCAAAGCCTTTGTCTCTGCCGGGCAGTTCCTGCTGCCGTTCATTATCGGTGCGCTGATATGGGCGAATATGTGGTACGGGTGGTCGTTTATCATCGCTGCAGCATTAATGATCCTGAGCGCGGTCTACCTGATAAAAATGCCTTTCCCGGATCATCGGGCGAAAAAGGAAACCGCAGAGAAATCAGTGACTGCCGCCGCCGCTCCGCAGGCGGACTCCGGCAAACTGGATATGGTCATCTTTACCCTGTACGGCTATATCGGTATGGCGACTTTTTATCTGGTAAGCCAGTGGTTAGCGCAGTACGGCGAGTTCGTTGCCGGCATCCCTCACGAGTCGGCTATTAAACTCTTGAGCGTCTATACTGCCGGTTCACTGACCTGCGTATTCGTCACTGCGGCTTTTGTTAAAGAGGTATTCAGCTCAGCCGTCGCTATGATCATCTACACTTTCCTGTCGATGATTTCACTGCTGATCGTTTGCCTGTTCCCGACGCCAATGATTGTGACCGGCTTTGCCTTTATCATCGGCTTTGCCGCCGCAGGCGGCGTGCTGCAGATAGGCGCGACCATCATGGCCATGAGCTTTCCGAACGGGAAAGGCAAAGCCACCGGGATCTTTTATACCGCAGGAAGTCTGGCCAGCTTTACGATCCCGCTAATTACGGCAAAACTGTCGAAGATTGGTATCGCCAGCATTATGTGGTTCGATCTTCTGATCGCTATCGTCGGCTTTGTGATCGCCCTGTACATCGGTTATCGTCAGCTTCAGGTTCGCGCCGCTGCAAAAACATCCCGCGTTGCAGCAACCGCCTGATGGTCAATGACAAAAAGAATAATGGATACCAACATGACTAAAGCAGTAACAGTAAAAAACATCACCTTCCAGGAAGGGGAAACCTTAATCTGCGTACCGCTGATCGGCAAAACGCTTGCCGAGCTGCAGACTAACGCACGCGCGCTGGCTACCGCCGGAGCCGATATTATCGAATGGCGCGTCGATCACTTCACCCAGGTCAGAGAAACTGAGCAGGTTCTGCTGGCGCTGGGCGAAATTCGCCAGCTGCTGAAAGAGATTCCTCTGCTGTTTACCTTCCGCAGCAAAAAAGAGGGTGGCGAAACGGAAATCAGCGACGAAGCCTATTTTGAGCTGAATCGCCAGGCGGCCGTTAGCGGTCTGACCGACGTGATTGATATCGAGCTGTTCAACGACGAAGCGCAAATTCGCTCGCTGGTGAGCGATGCCCACGCTGCGGGCGTTAAAGTTATCATGAGCAATCACGATTTTCATAAAACGCCAGCTCAGGAAGATATCATCTACCGTCTGCGTCGCATGCAGGATCTTGGTGCTGACCTGCCGAAGATCGCGGTTATGCCACAGTCGCCGCAAGATGTTCTGACCCTGCTTTCGGCAACGCTGACGATGAAAGAGAAGTATGCCACTCGCCCATTAATCACGATGTCGATGGGTAAATCCGGCGGCGTGAGCCGGGTAACCGGCCGTTTGTTCGGTTCAGCAATGACCTTTGGCACCGTCGGTCAGGCTTCTGCGCCAGGGCAAATCGCCATTACCCAGCTGCGTGAGCTGATGGATATTCTTTCCTGATGAAACCATCGCCCGGAGGTCACCCTCCGGGCATCTTGTTATCTGATTTTTTGGCTGTCATTAATAATGACATCTTTAAATGACTGAATGGCCGGGGAAAGTACCCGCTCCTTCATGGTCGCCAGATAGATATAACGCGGAGGAATGGCATTTTTGATCGTCAGGATATGCACGTTGTAATACGACAGCGCGGAAATTCTCGGCATAATCGCAATACCGTAATCAATACTAACCAGCCCCGCCATCGCCGTATCCTCATCAACGTAGCAGGCAATATCCGGAACCAGTTTTTGCTGCATAAACACGTTATCAATAAAAGGTCGCAGACCGCTATTTTCTGAAAAATAGATATAGGGGTAGTGGATCGTCTCCACCAGGTCGACTTCATTTTCATAAAGCCTGGCCAGAGGATGATCTTTTGCCGTCACTACGACCAGTTCTTGTTGAATAATAGGAATAAAGTCAATATCCGGTTCATCCGCAATATAGGAACAAATAGCCAGATCGCTTTTTCCGGCTTTCAGTTCCTGGAGAAGGGTTAACGAGGTTCCCTGAGTAAAAGAAAATGTCACATTGTGACGAGATGGTGACAGCGAATATTTATTAATTAACTGCGGAACAACATATTCGCCCATGGTATAAATAAATGCAATGCGAATATTTTCTTTGTTCTCAGCGCTATTTTTTTGCAACGTCATACGGCCATTTTCTAACGAGGCCAGCGCGTCTTCCACGTAGGGCAGAAAGCGCCTACCATTCTGCGTAATCTTGACATTGCGCCCTTTCCTGGCAAATAGCGCCACTCCCAGCTCTTTCTCCAGTTCAGATATGGCATGGCTGAGGGACGGTTGGGTGATAAAAAGGCTGGAGGCAGCTTCAGTGTAATGCTCAGTTTCTGCCAGTCGCTTAAAATAATAAAGTTGCTTTAGGTTCATTATTTTTGCTCGTATAATATAAAAATAAAACTAATGTGCTTAATATACCATACAAGCTATCTATGATGAGCCGGAAAGGAGAAATATCGGAGTCATATCAAATATTGTTTTACCATTTCGTTCAAGGGGTAACAAGGCATGACCAATCATCGATAGAGTCAATACTTAAGCAGAGTATTTCTGCATGCATAAATACATGCAAAAATATTTTAAACTTTAAAGGAACTCTCTATGAGGACACTCAATGCTCAGGAACGGCCGATTTTGCCGTCGGCCACGCAAAAGCGAACTAAAACGCGAATTGTAATTTTAATGTTACTATCGATCGGGACGATGATAAATTATCTCGATCGTACTATTTTAGGTATTGTTGCACCTAAGTTAACGAGCGAAATCCATATCGACCCGGCGATGATGGGTATCGTTTTTTCCGCTTTCGCCTGGACCTACGCGCTGGCGCAAATTCCCGGGGGAATGTTTTTAGATCGCTTCGGTAATAAATTAACTTACGCACTTTCTATTTTCTTCTGGTCAACCTTTACCCTATTACAAAGCTTTTCCGTAGGCTTAAAATCATTGCTGCTGCTGCGATTAGGTTTAGGCATCAGTGAAGCCCCCTGCTTTCCGGTGAATAGTCGGGTCGTGAGTAAATGGTTTCCCCAGCATGAACGCGCTCGGGCAACGGCGACTTACACCGTCGGTGAATATATTGGACTGGCCGCATTCTCCCCGCTACTTTTTTTAATTCTGGAGCATCATGGCTGGAGAACGCTATTTTTCCTGACCGGCGGTTTGGGCATTGCATTCACTTTTGTGTGGTGGAAATTTTATCATGAACCGCATCAGTCAAAGACTGCAAATAAAGCAGAGCTGGAATATATCGGCGTAGAAAATACGGCTAGCGCCGATGAAAATATCCCGTTTAACTGGCCCGATGCCAAACGCCTGCTGTGCTGCCGACAGATTATCGGCGCCAGCCTGGGGCAGTTTGCCGGTAACACCACGCTGGTTTTCTTCCTGACCTGGTTTCCCACTTATCTGGCTAACGAACGCCATTTACCGTGGCTTCACGTGGGTTTCTTCGCCTCCTGGCCGTTCCTGGCCGCGGCTATCGGTATCTTTTTCGGCGGTTGGGTATCCGATAAAATCTTAAAGAAAACCCGTTCCGTAAATATTAGCAGAAAGCTACCCATCATTTCCGGGCTGCTGCTTTCGAGCTGCATCATCATTGCTAACTGGGTCGAGAGTAACACCGCTGTTATTATTATTATGTCGATCGCTTTTTTTGGTCAGGGCATGGTTGGACTCGGCTGGACGCTTATTTCAGACATTGCGCCTAAAAACATGGGCGGACTCACCGGGGGGATCTTCAACTTCTGCGCAAATATGGCGTCAATTATTACCCCGTTAATTATCGGGGTCATCATATCCATGACCGGTAATTTTTTCTACGCGCTGATTTATATCGGATTAACCGCGCTGATTGGCGTTATCGCTTATATTTTTATTATCGGCGATATAAAAAGAATCGTGTTGAAATAACCCGCCGGGACGCTGCCCCGGTAGCCAGCCGGGGCGGTAACGACAATCAGATATCTTTCACCCGGCTGGTCATAAATAGCGTCACCAGCGAGATAGCGGCAATTGTCCAGTAGACGCTGGCGTGCCCATAGCTTTGCGACAGTGCGCCCTGAATCACCCCGGCCAGAATCACCCCGGTAGAGATACTGTTGGTAAACAGCGTCGTCGCGGCGCCCGCCCGTCCGGGCATCAGATCCTGAAACCACAGCATGCCAATGCCGGCAACAATGCCGATAAACACGGCATTAAACAACTGTAACACCAGCAGCGCCACGCGGTCGTGAAACAGAATCAGACCGACATAAAACAGCACGCCCGCCGCCACCGCAGTCACCATCATCTTGCGTTTCCCCCAGCGCTTAACGTAATAGCCCGCCAGGATCATCGCCGGGATCTCCAGCCCGGCGGCGGTGCCCATCAGAATCCCCGCGAGGCTATCGGGAAGGCCAAGATCGCTACTGATCCACAAAGGCATATCAATGATATACATGGTGTTGCAGGTCCACATCAGCGTCGAGGCAATAAACAGCATGCGTACGTTTTTATCGTGCCATCCTCCGGCCTGTACCAGAACTTCAGCGCCTTCCGAGGGTTGTTCAACGCGGGCGACCGAGGGCAGCTTGAAGGCAATCAGCGCCAGGCTAATAACAAAGATCCCGGCAGCAATCGAAAACATGGTGGTGAAGCCGTAGTTCAGCGCCAGCATAAAGGCCAGCGGCGGGCCAATAACCCATGCCAGCGAGAGCTGCGCACGCATTATCGAACTGAACATCACCACTTCACGCGCCGAGCTATCAGCATATTCCCGCGCGAGAGCAAAAAGCTGCGGCATCGCGGCATTCGCCACGGAGGCCAGCATAACCCCGCAGGTAATCAGCGTCAGATAGTGGCGATTAAAAGCAAACAGCAGCGCGTTTCCCACCGCCATCAGGCAGCAAAACATAATCAGCCGTCGGCGATCGCCCCGACTATCGGAGCGCTTAGCCAGCGCCAGGCTGACCAGTATGCCGGCAATGGCGTTAACCGTATAGAATAGCCCTACCCAGAAAGGCTGCGCGCCCACTTCGCGGCTGAGAAATAAGCTGAGCGTCGGCGCCTGCAGCGCGCCTGCGATTCCCATCATGAAAGCGACAAGCATAAAAGCGGCGTAAACGCCGTTAAGACGTCGACCCATCGTCATTAACCACAGCATGAAATATCCTTAAGCACGCGAAGAAAACGAAAAAAGCCAGCAGAAGTTTTCTGCTGGCGGGTGATTCTATACTCTATGGATTTCGAGTTGCGGGCAGGCGGCCAGAACGTAAGTCCCTGGGAACATAGATAACTATGTGACCTGGGCGAGCGGGCGCAGCCAACGCACCTGCAGCTTGAAAGACGACGAGTATAACACCAATACTCAGTCACACATGATGTCTGCAAGTCAATGATCAGAGGCCTGCGACGTAACTCCCCACTGCATCAGTTCGCCGAGAATTTCCTGCTGTCTTCCTGCCATCAGGCGGGCCAGCCAGGACGCATCCTGCGTCGCAGAAAAGTAGCGTTGGTAGAACTGTTTAATGGTTGACCCCATCATATTCACCTCCTCGCTTCATCGACGTTGATTATTGACTTAATATAGGAAGTAATAAATTGCTGAGTTTTTATCAGGAGTTCCCCTTTTATGTCTTCCGGTCGTTTACAACAGCAGTTCATCCGCCTGTGGCAGTGCTGCGACGGCAAGTCGCAGGAGACAACGCTGAATGAACTGGCAGAGATGCTAAGCTGCTCGCGTCGTCATATGCGTACCTTACTCAACATGATGGAGGCGCGCGGCTGGCTGACCTGGGAGGCGGAGGCCGGACGCGGCAAGCGTTCCCGGCTCGCTTTTCTCTATACCGGTCTCGCGCTGCAGCAGCAGAGGGCGGAAGATCTGCTGGAGCAGGACAGAATCGATCAGCTGGTGCAGCTGGTTGGCGATAAAGCCGCCGTCCGCCAAATGCTGGTTTCCCATTTAGGCCGCAGCTTTCGCCAGGGTCGGCATATCCTGCGCGTGCTCTACTACCGGCCGATGAAAAATCTGCTGCCCGGCAGCGCGCTGCGCCGCTCGGAAACCCATATTGCCCGGCAGATTTTTAGCGCCCTGACGCGAGTAAATGAGGAAAATGGGGAACTGGAAGCCGATATTGCTCACCATTGGCAGCAGATCGCGCCGACCCACTGGCGTTTTTTTCTGCGTCCAGGCATTCATTTTCACCATGGGCGTGAGCTGGAGATGGAGGATGTCATCGCCTCCCTGCAGCGCAGTAACGCGCTGCCGCTCTTCTCTCACATCGAGCGTATCGACTCCCCCACCGCCTGGACTCTCGACATTCATCTCAGCCAACCCGACCGCTGGCTACCGTGGTTGTTAAGCCAGGTACCGGCCATGATCCTTCCGCATGAGTGGCGAACGATGGAGAATTT
Organism: Klebsiella sp. HMSC09D12; assembly: GCF_001808475.1. NCBI lineage: Bacteria > Pseudomonadati > Pseudomonadota > Gammaproteobacteria > Enterobacterales > Enterobacteriaceae > Klebsiella > Klebsiella sp. HMSC09D12. The sequence continues at coordinate 16,329 of NZ_KV793472.1, forward strand.
CTCCAGCATCCCCGTGGGGACAGGGCCTTACTCGGTTGTGCGAAATAATCAGAATCAGCTCAAAATTCACGCCTTCGACGACTATTTCGGCTACCGGGCGCTGATCGATGAAGTGAACGTCTGGGTTCTGCCGGAAATCAGCGAAGAGCCCAACGGTGGGTTAACGTTACAGGGCACCACGCAAAGCGAAAAGGCGGTGGAAAGCCGTCTGGAAGAGGGGTGTTATTACCTGCTGTTCGATGCCCGTAGCCCGCTCGGCGCGAACAGCGCGGTACGCCAGTGGCTAAGCTATGTATTCCAGCCCGCTAATCTGCTCTATCACGCGGGTGAGCACTATCAGGGCAATTGGTTCCCGGCGTATGGCCTGCTGCCCCGCTGGCATCATGCGCGCAGCCACGCCTGTGAAAAACCGCCCGGTCTTGAAACGGTCAGGCTGACCTACTACCAGGACCACGTCGAGCATCGCGTGATGGGCGGGATCATGGCGACGCTGCTGGCCGAGCATCAGGTTAAGCTGGAGATCCAGGAACTGGAGTATCAGGAGTGGCACCGCGGTGAGGTGGTCAGCGACGTATGGCTCAACAGCGCCAACTTTACGCTGCCGATCGATTTCTCCCTGTTTGCCTGGCTGTATGAAGTTCCCCTGATTCGCAATTGTATCCCCATCGACTGGGAGCAGGACGCCGCTCGCTGGCGCGCGGGTGAGCTGAATCCGGCGACCTGGAGCCAGCAGCTGTTGGCCAATCAAACCGTGGTGCCGCTCATTCACCACTGGCTGATGATCCAGGGGCAGCGCAGTATGCGCGGCGTACGTATGAACACGCTCGGCTGGTTTGACTTTAAATCCGCGTGGTTCGCGCCGCCGGAGCCGTAATGCTTTCAGTCCGCTGACAAAATCATTACACTAACTGCCGTTCTCAACGGGGTGCTAATAAACATACGCAATCTCATTCAAGTTGCTTCAACGCGCGGTTAGCGCGGAAGCAACCCGAAGATAAAGCGTATGGGCTGAGAAAATACCCGTCGAACCTGATCCGGATAACGCCGGCGAAGGGATTTGAGGCCCTCTCAAAATCCTTTGCCCCCCCTTTTTCTGAGGTGCAAAGTGTTGAAAAAATTACTCCCCCTGCTGGCGCTGGCCGCCGCGCCCGTTTTTGCCAAACCGCTGCTCACCGTTTATACCTACGACTCATTCTCCGCCGACTGGGGCCCTGGCCCGGCGGTTAAAAAAGCCTTTGAAGCCGACTGCGGCTGCGAGCTGAAGTTCGTGGCGCTGGAAGATGGCGTCTCGCTGCTCAATCGTCTGCGGATGGAAGGCAAAAACAGCAAAGCCGACGTAGTGCTGGGGCTGGATAACAACCTGCTGGAAGCGGCTTCGCAAAGTAAGCTGTTCGCCAAAAGCGGCGTCCCTGCCAGCGCGGTGAACGTACCCGGCGGCTGGAACAACGACACCTTCGTCCCGTTCGATTACGGCTATTTCGCCTTTGTTTACGATAAAAACAAGCTGAAAAATCCGCCCAGGAGCCTGAAAGAGCTGGTTGAGGGCGAGCAAAAATGGCGGGTGATTTATGAAGATCCGCGTACCAGCACGCCGGGTCTGGGCCTGCTGCTGTGGATGCAAAAAGTCTACGGCGATAAAGCGCCGGAAGCCTGGCAGAAGCTGGCGGCGAAAACCGTCACCGTCACCAAAGGCTGGAGCGAAGCCTACGGCCTGTTCCTGAAAGGCGAAAGCGATCTGGTGCTGAGCTACACCACCTCCCCGGCTTACCACATTATCGAAGAGAAGAAGGATAACTACGCCGCGGCAAACTTCGCTGAAGGACACTATTTGCAGGTCGAAGTCGCCGCCCGCACCGCGGCCAGCAAGCAGCCGGAACTGGCGGAAAAATTCCTCAAATTTATGGTATCGCCGGGCTTTCAGAATGCGATCCCCACCGGCAACTGGATGTATCCGGTCACTCAGGTTGCGCTTCCGCCAGGCTTTGACGCGCTGATGAAACCGCAGACGACCCTCGAATTTACACCGCAACAGGTGGCCGCCGAACGTCAGAACTGGATTAACGCATGGCAACGCGCCGTCAGCCGCTAGCTGTCGGCTGGCTCCTGCCGGGACTCACGGCGGCCATCGTTCTGGTCGTCGTGGCGCTGGCCGCCTTTCTGGCGCTATGGTTCAGCGCCCCGGAGACCACCTGGAAAGCGCTTATCAGCGACGGCTATCTCTGGCACGTGGTGCGTTTCTCCTTCTTGCAAGCCTTCCTTTCCGCGCTTTTTTCGGTGCTACCGGCGATATTCCTCGCCCGCGCTCTGTACCGGCGACGTTTCCCCGGGCGCACGCTGCTGCTGCGCCTTTGCGCGATGACCTTAATCCTGCCGGTACTGGTGGCGGTCTTCGGTATTCTGAGCGTCTACGGTCGTCAGGGATGGCTGGCTGAATTAAGCAACGCGTTCGGCTGGCAGTGGGAATTCTCGCCCTACGGGCTACAGGGGATCCTGCTGGCGCACGTGTTCTTTAATATGCCGATGGCTACGCGCCTGCTGCTGCAGACGCTGGAAAATATCCCCGGCGAGCAGCGGCAAATCGCCGCCCAGCTCGGCATGCGCGGCTACGTCTTTTTCCGGCTGGTTGAATGGCCGTGGCTGCGGCGGCAAATCCCGCCGGTTGCGGCGCTGATCTTTATGCTCTGTTTCGCCAGCTTTGCGACCGTGCTGTCGCTGGGCGGAGGTCCGCGGGCCACGACGATCGAGCTGGCGATTTACCAGGCTCTCAATTTCGACTACGACCCGGCGCGCGCGGCGATGCTGGCGCTTATCCAGATGATCTGCTGTCTCGGGCTGGTGTTGCTTAGCCAGCGCCTGAGTAAAGCGCTCGCCATCGGGGCCAGTCATATCCGCGGCTGGCGCGATCCCGACGACCGGCTATATAGCCGGCTGTGCGACACGGCGCTGATCGGCGCTGCGCTTTTACTGCTGCTACCGCCGCTGCTGGCGGTGATAGGCGACGGGCTGAACAGTAATCTGTTTAGCGTGCTGCAGCAGCCCGCGCTTTGGCAGGCGCTGTGGACATCGCTGCGTATCGCCCTTGCCGCCGGACTCTTAAGCGTCATCCTGACCATGATGCTGCTGTGGAGCAGCCGTGAGCTCCGCGCCCGCCGTCGCCCTCTCGCCGGTCAGGCGCTTGAGCTGAGCGGCATGCTGATCCTCGCCATGCCGGGCATCGTGCTGGCCACCGGTTTCTTCCTGCTGCTCAATAATAGCGTGGGCCTGCCGGAATCCGCCGACGCCATCGTCATTTTCACCAATGCGCTGATGGCGATCCCCTACGCGCTTAAGGTGCTGGAAAACCCGATGCGCGATATCGCCGCCCGCTACGGTACCCTCTGCGAGTCGCTGGGGATGCACGGCTTTACCCGCCTCCGGGTGGTCGAGCTTCGCGCTTTAAAACGGCCGCTGGCCCAGGCGCTGGCCTTCGCCTGCGTGCTGTCGATTGGCGATTTCGGCGTCGTAGCGCTGTTCGGCAACGAAGATTTTCGTACTCTGCCCTTTTATCTGTATCAGCAAATTGGCTCTTATCGCAGCCAGGACGGCGCCGTCACCGCCCTCCTGCTTCTGCTGCTGTGCTTTTTACTCTTTAGCGTGATTGAAAAACTTCCGGGACGCGATGCTAAAACTGAATGATGTGACCTGGCTTTATCAGCATCTGCCGATGCGTTTCACGCTTGCCGTCGAACGCGGTGAGCGCATTGCGGTTCTTGGTCCCAGCGGCGCCGGGAAAAGTACGCTGCTGAACCTGATTGCCGGTTTTCTGCCGCCTGCCAGCGGCAGTATCGAGATCGATGGTCAGCCCCATACCTACACGCCGCCCGCGCGTCGCCCGGTATCGATGCTGTTTCAGGAAAATAATCTGTTTAACCATCTCACCATCCGCCAGAACATTGCTCTGGGAATGCATCCGGGGCTCAAGCTGAACGCGACGCAGATCGCCCGCCTGCAGGCCATTGCCGGGCAGATGGGAATCGACGCCTTGTTAGAGCGGCTGCCGGGCGAGCTTTCCGGCGGCCAGCGTCAGCGTGCGGCGCTGGCGCGCTGTCTGGTACGCCAGCAGCCGGTACTGCTGCTGGATGAGCCCTTCTCCGCGCTCGATCCCGCGCTGCGTCAGGAGATGCTGACCCTGGTTGCCGACATCTGCCGGCAACAGCAGCTGACGCTGTTAATGGTCTCGCACAGCGTGGAAGATGCTGCGCGTATCGCGCCGCGGTCGGTGGTCGTGGCTGAGGGACGGATTGCCTGGGATGGCGAGACCGCCGCGCTGCTCAACGGCAGCAGCAGCGCCTCGGCGCTACTGGGAATTAGCGCAAAATAACCTTATGCAGGATGTCGAGATAGACCGGCATCAGCGGATGACGGAAGGCGAGCACCAGGGCCGCGACGGCGGCGCATACCATCAGCGGCGCGATCCACAGCAGGCGCGAACGCGGCAGAAAGCGGGTGAGACGATCGCCGGCGCTTTTGGCGCTGCGCCACAATCGCCAGCACAGCCACGCCGCCAGCCACGCCAGCAGCGCCGCCCCCAGCAGCAGCCACTTAAAGCTGGCGCTATTCTCATCGGCCGGAATATCAATTGCCGCCCCGGCTAGTATCCCCGGTAAGAAGTAGAGCGGCGGCCATAGCAGGCAGCCAATGATATTCGGCGGAATGAATTTCGCGACCGGCAGATCCAGCATCCCGGCGACCATCGGCACCAGCGGGCGCGTTGGCCCGACAAAGCGGCCAATCAAAATGGTAAACATGCTGTGCTGATGCAGCGCATGTTCGGTTTTATCCAGCAGCGCTTTGTTTTTCTTTAAAAAAGACCAGCGATGCAGCGGCTTTTTAAACCGCCAGCCAAGCCAGAATGAGATCCAGTCGCCGAGCAAACAGCCGATAATCCCCGCCAGCCACGCCTGCCAGAAGTTAACCTCTCCGCTGCCGATCAGCGCCCCCAATCCGGCCATCATCACCGTTCCCGGTAAGATAAGCCCCACCAGCGCCAGCGACTCGAGGAAGGCGACCAGCAGAACGGCTATCAGGGAATAGACCGTCGATTGAGTAATAAAGTGTTCCAGCAATGCTTGCATAATGTACCCGGATTAAAAACGAAGCACGGATTCTCCGGAGCCGTTCATACTTCGTCAAGCCATCATTTGTTTGTATAGTTTACTGGCTGTGTTAAAAATCCGGGCCATCATTTCACTTTCTTTACTTTTTATTCACACCCAGCGCGAAACTCGCTCGGGCTGGCGCCGGTGCATTTCTTAAACACGCGCGAAAAGTAGAGCTGGTCCTCAAAACCGACGTTACGGCCAACGGTAGCGATCGGCATCCGCGTCGTGCTCAGCAGCAGCTTGGCCTGGCTAATGCGCTGATCCTCCCGCCACCCCAGTACGCTGATCCCTAACTGCTGGCGGAACAGATGCGACAGGCGCGACGGCGACAGGCACACGTGCTGGGCGACGCTGGCAATGTCGAAATGGCTGTCCGCCAGATGATCGCTGATGTACTGGCAGGCATCGCGCACCCGGTTATCCAGCGGCGGATGCAGCGATTCATTGATGGCCTCCATACGGCGCAGCAGCAGTTGCTCCATAAGATTGATCGCCAGCAGCTCGGAATAACGCCCCGCGCCCTGCCCGGCCTCCACAATCTGCCCGAACAGCTCGCCAAAGCGCGCCTGCCACTGCTCATCCGGGCGGAAAAAGCCGGTCTGGGCAAAAATCGTTGGCCAGTTAAGCCATTCATGCCAGTAGGCGCGCGGCCGGAAATAGACCCACTGGTGATACCACTCGCGGGCATCGGGATGGCGGCCGTAGTGGTGTATCTCTCCCGGCGGAAACAGCAGCATATCGCCGGGGCGGCAGATAAACTGCTCCCCGTGGTTATTGATCACCCCTTCGCCGCGGATCGTCAAATTAAGGATATAGCCCTTCATGCCCAGCGGACGGTCAATAAAGAAATCCAGATAGCCGTCGGCCTCAATCGGCGTCAGGCCCGTCACCAGATGGGCATTAAAAGAGTAACCCGGCAACAAAGGATCGTTTTGCGTTTCAGCCATAAACTCTGCTCTCCCGGAGACATTAAGGACACCAATTGTCCATACCTTGCATTTTATCCTCAGGCTGAAGACCCGTACTGCGATGCGCGTTAGAAATCGGATTAAAACCCGCCTCATCTCGGCAAAAACTGAGCACGGCGCACAATTCAGGCGCTTTGAGCGCATAACTGAAGTGTCTATAAAGACGGCAGGAAAGTCCACATTGAATATTTGCACGGCGTCACACTTTGCAGCTTCACAGCAATATAGTCCATAAGATTAGCGAATACGGCCTGACGGTTTTCAGCCCAGATATCTACTGTTGCACCATGAATGATTTTTAGCATGGAGTAACAGTATGGCAATTGCGATTGGCCTCGATTTTGGCAGTGATTCAGTACGCGCCCTGGCGGTAGAGTGCGCGACCGGCGAAGAGCTCGCCGCAAGCGTCGAGTGGTATCCGCGCTGGCAGGAGGGGCTATTCTGCGATGGCCCGAACAACCAGTTCCGTCATCATCCACGCGACTATATCGAATCAATGGAAGCCGCGCTGAAAAGCGTCCTCGCCGCCCTTAGCGCCGAACAGCGCGCTGCCGTCGTAGGTATCGGCGTTGATAGCACCGGCTCAACGCCCGCGCCCATCGACGCTGACGGCAACGTGCTGGCGCTGCGCGAAGAGTTCGCCAACAACCCCAACGCCATGTTCGTGCTGTGGAAAGACCATACCTCGGTGGAGGAGGCGGAGGAAATTACCCGCCTGTGCCACCAGCCCGGCAAAGAAGATTACTCCCGCTATATCGGCGGTATCTACTCCAGCGAATGGTTCTGGGCCAAGATCCTCCACGTGACTCGCCAGGACCGCGCCGTCGCCGAGGCCGCCGCGTCGTGGATTGAGCTGTGCGACTGGGTGCCGGCCCTGCTTTCCGGGACGACGCGCCCGCAGGATATTCGCCGCGGCCGCTGCAGCGCCGGGCATAAATCCCTTTGGCATGAAAGCTGGGGCGGCCTGCCGCCAGCCGGGTTCTTCGATGAACTTGACCCGATAATTAACCGGAACCTGGCCTACCCGATGTTCAGCGAGACCTGGACTGCGGATCTGCCGGTCGGCACGCTGACCGCCGAATGGGCCGCGCGTCTGGGCCTGCCGCAAACCGTCGCCATCTCCGGCGGCGCATTCGACTGCCATATGGGCGCCGTCGGCGCCGGAGCGCAGCCAAATGCGCTGGTTAAAGTTATCGGCACCTCCACCTGCGACATTCTGATCGCCGATAAACAGAGCGTTAGCGAGCGCACGGTAAAGGGCATTTGCGGCCAGGTTGATGGTAGCGTCGTGCCTGACTTTATCGGTATGGAAGCGGGGCAATCCGCCTTTGGCGACATCTACGCCTGGTTTGGCCGCATTCTCGGCTGGCCGCTGGAGCAGCTGGCGCAGGCCCACCCGGAACTTAAAGAACAGATCAAAGCCAGCCAGAAACAGCTGCTGCCCGCGCTGACCGACGCATGGGCGAAAAATCCGTCTCTCGACCACCTGCCGGTAGTGCTGGACTGGTTTAACGGGCGCCGTACGCCGAATGCCAACCAGCGTCTGAAAGGGGTCATTACCGATCTGAACCTCGCCACCGACGCCCCGGCGCTGTTCGGCGGGCTGATTGCCGCCACCGCCTTCGGCGCCCGCGCCATTATGGAGTGCTTCACCGAACAGGGGATCCCGGTCAATAACGTGATGGCGCTCGGCGGCATCGCGCGCAAAAACCCGGTGATCATGCAGGCCTGCTGCGATGTGCTGAATCGCCCGCTGCAAATCGTCGCGTCCGATCAGTGCTGCGCGCTGGGCGCGGCTATCTTCGCCGCCGTTGCTGCCGGCGTCTACCACGATATTCCTGCCGCGCAGGAGCAAATGGCCAGCCGGGTGGAAAGCACCCTGCAGCCTCGCCCGGCGCAGGCGCAACGTTTTGAACAACTCTATCAGCGCTACCAGCAGTGGTCGCTCAGCGCGGAACAACGTTACCTCCCTTCGACTGCAAAAGCGGAATCCGCGCCGCAATCTCAGGCAGCCTTCACCCATTAAGGACATGAAAATGACAATTTTTGATAATTATGAAGTGTGGTTCGTCATCGGTAGCCAGCATCTGTATGGCCCTGAAGCGCTACGTCAGGTGACAAAGCACGCAGAACATGTGGTGAACAGCCTGAATGCGGAAGCCAAACTGCCGTGCAAACTGGTGCTTAAGCCGCTGGGTACCACGCCGGATGAGATCACCCATATCTGTCGCGACGCAAACTACGATGATAAGTGCGCCGGGATGGTGGTGTGGCTGCATACCTTCTCACCGGCGAAAATGTGGATCAACGGCCTCACGATCCTGAATAAACCGCTGATGCAGTTCCATACTCAGTTCAACGCGGCGCTGCCGTGGGACAGCATCGATATGGACTTTATGAACCTGAACCAGACCGCCCACGGCGGCCGCGAATTTGGCTTCATCGGCGCGCGGATGCGTCAGCAACACAGCGTGGTAACCGGCCACTGGCAGGATAAAGAAGCCCATCAGCGCATCGGCGCATGGATGCGTCAGGCGGTTTCGAAACAGGATACCCGCCACCTGAAAGTGTGCCGTTTCGGCGATAACATGCGTGAAGTGGCGGTCACCGACGGGGATAAAGTCGCCGCGCAGATTAAGTTTGGTTTCTCGGTTAACACCTGGGCGGTGGGCGACCTGGTACAGGTCGTCAATGCGGTCACCGATGGCGAAATCAGCGCCCTGGTCGATGAGTATGAAAGCAGCTATCGCCTGACGCCAGCGGTGCAAATCCACGGTGATAAGCGGCAGAACCTTCTTGATGCCGCGCGCATTGAGCTGGGGATGAAGCGCTTCCTGGAACAGGGCGGCTTCCACGCCTTTACTACCACCTTTGAAGATTTGCACGGCCTGAAACAGCTTCCGGGTCTCGCCGTACAGCGTCTGATGCAGCAGGGCTACGGCTTTGCGGGCGAAGGCGACTGGAAAACCGCCGCCCTGCTTCGCATCATGAAGGTGATGGCAACCGGTCTGCAGGGCGGCACCTCCTTTATGGAGGATTACACCTACCACTTCGAGAAAGGCAACGATCTGGCGCTGGGCTCGCATATGCTGGAAGTCTGCCCGACCATCGCTACCGCGGAGAAACCGATTCTCGACGTCCAGCCGCTGGGCATCGGCGGGAAAGCCGATCCGGCGCGCATCATCTTTAACACCCAGACCGGCCCGGCGATCGTCGCCAGCCTGATCGATCTCGGCGATCGCTATCGTCTGCTGGTGAACACCATTGAGACGGTGAAAACGCCGCACGAGCTGCCGAAGCTACCGGTGGCCAATGCGCTGTGGAAAGCCCATCCGGATCTGCGCACCGCGTCCGAGGCCTGGATCATTGCTGGCGGCGCGCACCATACCGTCTTCAGCCATGCGCTGACCCTTGATGATATGCGCCAGTTCGCAGAGCTACAGGATATCGAACTGACCGTGATTGACAACGAGACCCGCCTGCCCTCCTTCAAGGATGCGCTGCGCTGGAACGAAGTGTATTACGGTTCAAAACGCTAAGAGATCGTCCCCTCACCCTTACCCTCTCCCATAAGGAGAGGGTACCGCTCGGGCGCGAAACTGCTTTTCTCCCCTACCCTTGAACCGGGAAGAAAAGTTCGGGCACGGGACGGCTTCCTCCCTGGCCCTCCGGGAGAGGGTCGGGGTGAGGAGAAGCTGACTCGCCAGCTATTCGGAGCACATTATGTTAGAAGATCTTAAACGCCAGGTTCTCGAAGCCAACCTGGCCCTGCCAAAGCACAATCTGGTCACTCTCACCTGGGGCAACGTCAGCGCCGTCGACCGTGAACGGGGCGTGCTGGTGATTAAACCCTCAGGCGTCGACTACAGCGTCATGACCGCCGAGGATATGGTGGTGGTCAGCCTGGAGACCGGCGAAGTGGTTGAAGGCCAGAAAAAACCCTCGTCTGATACCCCGACCCACCGTCTGCTGTATCAGGCATTCCCGACGCTGGGCGGTATTGTCCACACTCATTCGCGTCACGCCACCATCTGGGCGCAGGCCGGACAGTCGATTCCCGCTACCGGCACGACCCACGCCGACTATTTCTACGGCGCGGTTCCCTGCACCCGGCTGATGACCGACGACGAGATCAACGGCGAGTACGAGTGGCAAACCGGCGAAGTGATCGTCGAAACCTTTCGTGAAAAAGGCATCGATCCGGCGCAAATGCCCGGCGTGCTGGTGCACTCTCACGGGCCGTTTGCCTGGGGTAAAAACGCCGAAGACGCAGTGCATAACGCCATTGTGCTGGAAGAGATCGCCTATATGGGCATCTTCTGCCGCCAGCTGGCGCCGCAGCTGCCGGAGATGCAGCAGACGCTGCTGGATAAACACTATCTGCGCAAGCACGGCGCGAAAGCCTATTACGGGCAATAAACCCGCGCTCTCCCCGGCTCGCGCTGCGCTTAGCCGGGCTA